>CAJTNJ010000004.1 GCA_910577565.1 uncultured Oscillospiraceae bacterium
AAGGCATCTAAGCGTGAAGCCGCCCTTAAGATAAGATATCCCACTGAGTAATCAGGTAAGACCCCTTGAAGACTACGAGGTAGATAGGCTCAAGGTGTAAGCACAGTGATGTGTTAAGCCAGGGAGTACTAATCGGTCGAGGGCTTGACCTTAAGGCCAGTGAAGATTTGGATGATAAGGTTCAGCTTAAGAGAAAAAAATTCCTTATTCAGTTTTGAGAGAATTTCTCAGCAAAATATAGACGGTGTCAATGGCGATGAGGACACACCTGTTTCCATACCGAACACAGAAGTTAAGCTCATCTGCGCCTACAATACTTGGCTGGACACGGCCTGGAAAGATCGGTCGATGCCGTCTCTTTTCTCTTTAATTTAATTTTTTAGTGCAGTTATATGTTTTTATTTTGTATTAGATTTTAAATTACTATGAGAGTTGAAAATTGTTTGAAATTTTTATTGATATTGAAATAAATTTTTGGGAATACTAAATTTTGAACTCAATAAAATTTTTGAATAATCCAATTATATATTCCTCCATAGCTCAGTTGGTAGAGCGCATGACTGTTAATCATGATGTCACTGGTTCGAGCCCAGTTGGGGGAGCCAAATAAATCCTCATTTATTGGGGGTTTTTTATTGTGTTTTGAGAAGAAGAAGGTTCTTACAATTGTAATCCGTGAAAATGAAAACGATAAATATTTGATGAGCGTCTTGAATAATGTGAAAAATCGGGGTATTAAAGATATTCTCATTATGGTCTTACTAGGAATCAAAGAGGCGATCACAGTTGTTTTTCTATTGATAGACAACAGGGGTGGATGTGGGAATGTCATTATAGAGTTTATAGAAAAGAAGAAAAAAGCAGATTTAAGTGAAGGGTACAAAAATTTAGCTAAGGCGAATTTATTAAAATCATGTTCTAGACGAAGTCTGAATTTTGTTTTTTAATGACTTTTGAGTTCAGAAATAGCATATTTCTGAGTATATAATTAATGGCTCTGATTTTTTTAAATTGTCATGCCATTTTTATTCTTTCACGACTCTTGTCATATGCTATATCAAATCCTACTATTTGTCTTTTTTCTTTACTTACTAATGTTATCACATATATTCTGTTTTTCTATTTATAAAATTGTATAATTGTTCATTTAATTACTTTTTTAGTTCATTTGCCATATTTTTTGTTTTGTCTTATATAATTTTCCACAATGTTTACATTTGTATCTTTGGCTTCCCGATCTTATTTTTCCTTGTTACTCTTCTTTTTTACATCTTTCTATAATAATTTTTATTTCCTTATTCTATCTTATATACTACTTTTGGGCGCTCACAATGAAATTATGTAGGTTTGTTAATTATGTGTTACAAATTGGAAAAAGAAAAAAGATAGGAGAGTATAAATTTAAAGGATGCATTGGAAAATTATTGCATTAACGACTTCTAACCACCAGTTGCTTTTTGAAATCATCGAATAAATAGAATGTATGTTAAGCATAAAATTATTCATTATCTTTGCGATGATAACGTTCCGCTTTGCCAATTATGTCTTAATGTTATAGCTTTATCAGTTTGTGTCTTATTCCTAACTTATCAAGTATAACTTTAAATAAGGTTTTCCCCTCAGATATTCGTGAGCTTAAGCGATTAGTAAATTCAGAACCGTTGTTTGTTTGAACATATTCAATAGCATATGGAAATGATTCGACTAAATGTTCTAAGAACATTTCATAAGAATAGGTACTATGTTCTTCGAAAGCTTCTAGATATCGATATCTGCTGTATTCATCTATTGCTGTATATTAATAAAATTTCTTGCCTTTTGCTTTACCAACGAGATAGATTGGTGATACACAAATTTTACATCTATTTGTACACGTTGGTCAGGATATTGCATTTGGCTATAAGGTTTAGGAATATACTTTGGATTTGTTAGTTTTATAGCCATTTGGCAGCTTCAAATCAGAACACGATACACATTCCAGAGATAGAGCGAATATATCCACTCTGCCGCAATTTTACCCACAAGACAGTTAGACCCGTATTGGGATTTCTTAGTTACATATTGCGAATCAATGTTAATTCTTCCTCAGTGTGTTGATTGAAATGATGGTTGGTCTGTGAGACTTATCAGTTAGAGAATATAATGTTCCATCATATTTTTTTAACAGCAATAAATATACTTTCGGTTGGTACGACAGTGAATAGCCGCTTTACTAACATAATGCTTTTTAGCATACAAAATCAAAGATTGACGATAAATCATAGTTTGTGTTATCTTATTCATAGTGAATAGGACACCTGCCTTTTGTTTTTTTGTAACTCAACCTTAAAAAAGGTTCTCCTATTTGCTATCTTTTTTCCTTTTGTCACATATCATTGTAACACTTACATTTTTTGGAAAACTCACAGTATATTACCTCTTGATTTTTAATTATTGGTAGTTTATAATAATATTAGCACTCTTAGCAAACGAGTGCTAATAACTAAAAGGGGTGATTTTAAATTGGCTAAAAAGCAATTTAAAGCGGAGTCCAAAAGACTATTGGATTTAATGATTAATTCAATTTATACTCACAAAGAGATTTTTTTGAGGGAACTTTTATCAAATTCCAGTGATGCTATTGACAAGCTGCACTTTAAATCATTAACAGACACGTCAATTAAGAGTGACTTTTCCATTCAAATAGATATAAATAAGGAAAAACGCACGTTATCAATAACTGATACTGGTATTGGCATGTCAAAAGAAGAACTTGAAAACAATCTTGGTATCATTGCAAAAAGCGGATCTTTTGAATTTAAAAAAGAAAATAAAGATGATTCTATTGATATTATTGGTCAATTTGGCGTAGGGTTTTATTCTGCTTTTATGGTGGCTGATGAAGTTGTGGTTGAAACTAAAGCATACGGTTCTGACAAAGCATATTGTTGGAAGTCAAGCGGAGCAGATGGTTACACTATAACAGATTGTGATAAGCAAGATATAGGCACAATAATAACACTACATATTAAAGAAGATACTGAAGATGAAAATTACAGCGAATTTTTGGATGAATTTAAAATTAAAATGTTAGTAAAAAAATATTCTGATTATTTACGCTATCCTATTAAAATGGAATGTGAACATTCAAGAAAAAAAGAAAATGCCAAAGAAAACGATGAAAATGCGTGGGAACAATATAAAACGTTGGATACTTTAAACAGTATGATACCTCTTTGGAAAAAGAATAAAAAAGACATATTAGACGAAGAGCTAAACGGCTTTTATAAAGACAAATTTGGAGATTATGCTGATCCTGCAAAAGTAATACAATCAAAAACCGAAGGCACAGCTACATATACAGCCATGCTTTTTATTCCTTCCACCACTCCATTTAATTACTATACCAAAGATTTTGAAAAAGGACTCCAGCTTTATTCATCAGGCGTCTTGATAATGGATAAATGTGCAGAACTGTTGCCAGATTATTTTAGTTTTGTAAAAGGCCTTGTAGATTCTGAAGATTTATCATTAAATATATCGAGAGAAATGTTGCAACACGATAAGCAGTTAAAGATTATTGCAAAAAGTTTAGAGAAAAAAATTAAAAATGAATTACTATCTTGGATAAAAAATGACCGAGAAGGTTATGAAAAATTTTTTAATAACTTTGGTCTTCAAATAAAATATGGAATATATTCTTCATATGGTGCTAATAAAAATGAACTTAAAGATTTGGTTATGTTTACTTCATCAAAGGACAACAAACTATCTACAATAGCTGAGTATGTAAGCAGAATGAAAGACGATCAAAAGGAAATATACTATGCTTGTGGAGAAACTATAGAAAAAATTGCACGTATGCCGCAGATTGAGTTGGTAAAAGATAAAGGATACGAAATTTTCTATCTCACCGATGATATTGATGAGTTTGCTATAAAGATGCTTATGGAATATGATGGCAAAACATTTAAAAATATTGCTTCTGGTGATCTTGATATTGAAACAGAAGAAGAGAAAAAACAAGCCAAAGAGAAATCAGAACAATACAACGAATTGTTTAAGGCAATGCAAGAAGCTTTAAAAGATAAGGTTGAAGAAGTGAAATTATCAAGTAGATTAAAAAACGGGGCGGTTTGTCTTACTTCTGTTGGCGATATGTCAATAGAAATGGAGAAAGTTTTAAATGCTATGCCGAGCGATCATAAAGTCAAAGCACAAAGAGTGCTTGAAATCAATGGCGATCATCCTATCTTTAAAAAGTTATGTGATCTTGAAAAATCAAATCCAAATAAGTTAAAAGATTATGCAAACCTTTTATATACGCAAGCAGCTCTTATGGAAGGCATATCACCTGAAGATCCTGTTGACTTTAGCAACAAACTTGCAAGTCTTATGGCAGAATAGTCTTAAAGGAAACTTAAAATCAACAGTAAAACTTATGATGTGCAAAAATATTGAAATAATAACTGACATTCATTTTTAAAAAGTGTTACTTTGTTTGTATAACTTAAACTGTAAATTATATTTGCTATGGTGAATTAAATATCTGTTAGAATCATAATCGTTCTAACAGATATTTTTATTAACATATAAATATATTTTAAATTAAATTTAATTTTTAATATTAAAAATCGCAATATAAATAATCCACATGAGTAATATTTGTCTATTTTTCATGTTATCTATTATTACTTTCGTAATTTATTTATATAATCTTCACTATCTATATTTTTTGTTTTATCATATTATAGTTATTTTTAACACTCTCATGATACAGAAAATCGTCAAGAAAATATTGATTTAAATTTAAAAAGTATGATATAATAAATAAAAATTTAAAGGTGTGTGATTATATGTTAAGATTTAAATTAAGAAATTTATTTTTTGTTTGTTTTATATTTTTGCTGTTAGGAAATTTTAAGGTATTTGCTTTTAATGGCGAAATATTAACTCCTAACAAATTAAATCCTGGTGATACAATTTGTATATTAGAACCATCACGGACAACAAAATATAGAGAAGAAATTATGAGAGAGCGTTTACCTATTGTTGTTCAAGATTTAGAAAAACGAGGTTTTAAAGTAATTGTATATAAAGATTCTTTTAAAACAACTCCTTTAGATCTTGGAGAGGGGACAGAACAATCTAGAGCAGATTTATTCAATAAAGCTGTAAAAGATCCTGAGATTAAAGCTATTTTTTCTTTTTATGGTGGATATGGTGCAATGCATATTCTTGACAAGATAGATTATGAGTTATTTAGAGAAAATCGAAAAATATTTGTTGGTTTTAGTGATGAAACAGCATTGGAGCTTGCTCTTTTTGAGAAAGCAGGTGTTATAACTTTTCATGGACCGATGGTAGGCACATCTCTTAATTATCAAGAAACCAAAACATTTGATAATTTATTTGATATGCTTATGAATCCAAAATCAAAAGTTGAAATTAAAAATATTGATGATAATTCACCATTTAAGGCATATAAGTTTGGTGAAACAACAGGAGAGATTTTCGGTGGGAATATGTGTTTAATTCAATGTTTAATTGGTACCCCATATGAACCTGATTATAAAAATAAAATTTTATTTTTTGAAGAAGTAGAAGAAGATGACTATAGAATACATAGAATACTTTGGCAGCTTAAATTAGCAGGTAGATTAGATGAAATTTCTGGAATAGTAATTGGTAATTTAATACCAGTGAATGGCAAAACGGAAGAAAATCTTTTAAAAGCTTGTTTTGATGTATGCAAAGATTTGAGAATTCCTATAGTTTACAATGTTCATGCAGGGCATATAAAAAATCCATTAACATTACCGATTGGTGCTAAAATTAAAATTTTAAACAATAATATATACATAGTGCAACAAATTGTAAATTAAAATAATATTAAAAACTTTTAATATAGCCATTAGATTTAAATATCTAATGGCTATTTATCTCACTAAAATTATTGTTTAAAATAAATAAAAAAACATATGCTGCACTTAAATTAAGCACAATTTTATTGTAATGGTGCTTAAACTTACAATGTACAAATACATTTAAGTTGATTTGAAATTAATGTCTTTTTAATATGCGCAATTTATCAATATAAACATATGCATTTTTATACATAAAAGCTTTTGCAGCACTTCATTGCAATTTTTCTCGTGCTTGTCTTTAATTTAGACAGTTCGTTCTTATATTTGGAATAGTGAGAGGACAACCTGCATAGTATTAGATAACAGTTAATTTTATATATAAAAAGGAGGTATAGGATGTGATTATGGATAAAGAATTTAAGGAAGCTTTAAAAGGGCTTCCAAATTTAGTAGCAGAATTACTTAACACAGCACCTGCAAAGGTCATGCAAACCGCCAGAGAAGTGAGACTAAGAGCCGGCCGACGCGCTTGTATCGTTTATTTAAATAAAATATATTTTTTCGATAGGGAAATGGGAATTGGAGAAATTCAGGAGTGTTTTCGTTCTCTTTGCGGATATTCAATACACTCTCATGTGGAAGAAATTAAACAAGGCTTTATAACTATAAGAGGTGGACATAGAGCAGGACTTAGTGGCACAGCTGTTTATGAAAATGACCGGTTAATAAATATAAGAACAATAAGTTCCATAAATTTAAGAATTGCAAGACAAATCGATGGTGTTGCAGACAATTTGATAAACAGATTAAATGGCAATTTGGGAAAACTTTTAATTGTGGGATCACCCGGCAGTGGAAAGACAACATTAATAAAAGATATTGTAAAAAATTTAAGTGACAAACAGGTTTCTTTAATAGATAGCAGGGGCGAAATAGCAGCATGTTTTAACGGTATTCCGCAAAACGATGTTGGCAATGCAGACGTTTTTGATTGCTGGAATCGATATGATGGTATTATGACGGCTATTCGAACTATGAACCCTGAATTTATAGTTTGCGATGAATTGGGTGATTCATCAGATATAAATGCAATTGAAGCGTGTGTCGGTTCAGGTGTGAAGTTGATTGCAACAGCTCATGGCGGCAATATTGATGAATTGTGCAAAAGGAAAATAATAAAAAAGATTTTGTCAACTAAAGCTTTTGATAGGGTAGTTCTATTAAAAGGTAAAGAAACTCCCTGTGAAATAGCAGAAGTATATAAGGTGGGTGATTTACTTGCACGCATTAGGGGTAATCATTTTAACAATATGCCCTATTTTGATTGGACTAACCTATTCAATAACTTTGACAAAAAATCAAAGACAAATAGGTGAAATTATACAGCTTATAAATTGGATTGAAACCGAGATAAGATATAAACAAACAGGCCTAGATCAAATGCTTATTGAAGCGTCTTCAAAAGAAATATTTTCATCGCTTGAATTTTTAGGTAATGCTGTAGAACTTATGAAAATTTCTCCATTTCCTCAGGCTTGGAAAAAATCAGTAAGCAGTTGGAACAGCAAGATGGATATTGATGACAAGCAGTTGCTTTTTTCATTTGCAGATATTTTGGGGGCATCGGATGTAAGGGGACAGTTAACAGCACTAGAACATATGCGCGTTAGATTTCAAAGCAGTTTTAATAAAGCAAAAGAAACTTGCAACAAAAATGGTAAATTATCAAAGTCTTTAGGGGTTTTGGCAGGACTTGCAATTTGTGTATTAATGCTGTGATAGTTAAATAAAGAAGACAAAGACCTAACATGTCATTTAATAAAAAGGTGAAAACGATATGGATGTAGATTTGATTTTTAAAATAGCTGCCATTGGGATAATTGTTGCGGTGCTCAATCAAGTTTTAATTAGATCGGGAAGAGAAGAACAGGCAATGATGACATCACTTGCAGGATTAATTGTGGTATTGCTTATAGTAGTAACTCAAATAAGTCAGCTTTTTGAGACAATTAAAGCTTTGTTTAAGTTTTATTGAGGTGTTTTATGCTTTTCCCAATTATTGGTATAGCTTTGATATCTGTTGCAATATGCATAATTTTGCAAAAAACAAACCCAGAATTTTCTATGTTAATATCACTTATCGCAGGCGTAATCATATTCGGAATTATCATTGCAAACTTCTCTCCTATTTTTGATATTGTTAATAAGTGGGTGGATGAATTTAACCTTAACAACATTTACATAACAACTGTTATGAAAGCTTTGGGAGTTTGCTATTTGACTCAGCTTGCTTATGAAACGTGCAAAGATTCAGGATATAGCGCTATTGCAGGCAAAGTTGAGCTTGCAGGCAAGGTTACAATAATACTTTTGTCACTGCCAATGTTTGTTAGTTTGTTAGAGTTAATTAAGAAGCTTGTTTATCTAAGCGGCTAAAAAACATATGAATTAAAAAATGGGACTTTAAAATTTTTTGGAGGTATAAAATGAAAGGATGTGTATTTTGCACTATAATAATTTTTGCTTTTTTTGTTTTATGTCCTTTAAAAGTTCTTTGTGTTACAAATGATAGTGACAACTCCTCCATAATAGATGAGCAGTATGATGCAATCGGAGCTTATAAACTTGAGTCAAATTTGCCAAATGGAGTTTTTGATTCGCTTAAAAAGTCAGGGGTTAATTCGCCAAAACCTGATGATATGCAAAATTTTTCAATTGGAGGATTTTTTAACGGGCTTTTTTCCCAGATGGTTGACGTAATAAAAGCTCCTTTTTCAATTTTAGCAGGATGTTTTGCGATATTGTTATTTTGTGCATTGTTTGAAGGTTTAAAAAATACAACCAGCTTAGCGCTTGATGGTGCTTTGGGGATAGTTACTGCTGTTTGTACATGTGGAATTATAATAACACCGATAATTGGTTGTATAAATATAGTTTCCGGTACAATAAGGAGTTTTGGTAACTTCATGCTCTGTTTTATCCCAGTTTTTACGGGAGTTATAGCAACTTCTGGAGGAACGTTAAGTTCTATTGGATACAATACGGCGCTATTTTCATTATCACAAATTATCTCTTCAATTACCGCTGATGTTTTGCTTCCGTTTATGGGTGTATTTTTGGCCTTTTCTATAGCGGGATCAATTAGTGGACAGTTTAAGATATCCGGTTTAACATCGGCTGTGAAAAAAACAGTAATTTTTACCTTGTCTTTGCTTATAACCCTATTTGTAGGATTATTTTCCGTTCAAAATATGGTTTCTGCTTCAACAGACGGACTTAGTATGAAAACAGCTAAATTTATTTCAAGCAGTTTTGTACCGGTAGTTGGAAGTGCTTTGAGTGAAGCTCTGTCATCCGTAATGGGATGCTTAGGTTTAATTAAAACGTCAATAGGTGGTTTTGGGATACTTATATGTATTTTAACATTTGTACCTCCCATACTTACTGTAATATTTTTTTTAATATCCATATCGTTTGCAGGAGGTTTTGCAGAAGCTGTGGGCATACCCTCAATGTCTGCTATGATGTCGGCAGTTAAGGACTGTTTATCGGTTTTGCTTTCGTTTTTAATATGTTATGGAATTTTAATTATAATAACCACTTCGATTATGATTAAGATTGGTACAGGATAGGAGGAGTTAAAATGCAAAATTGGGCAATGTCAATTTGTGTTGCTATGATTGGAGGAGCGCTTTTTTCCATGTTGGTGCCAAATGGCAATATGAAAAAGGTTTTGACTTTTACATTAAATTTATTTTTTATAAGCACTATAGCAGCGCCAATTTTAACAGGTATTACACAACTAGATTTTTCAAGCAATTTAAAAAATATAATTCAAAACGATAAGTTATCTGAAGTATCAATAAATCAAACTATAGATCTTGCCAAAAAAAATCTTGAAACCGGCCTAAAGGCTGTTTTTATACAAAATGGTTATAAAGATGTGGACATCAACATAGATATTAATAAAGAGAATGAGACAACAGAAGTTTGTGTAAAAATTCCCGAAGATGAACAGTATAGCAAAAAAGATATTGAGCAATTAGTAATAGGCGAGATGGGAATAAAACCCGAAATTATTTATTAACAGGAATTAAAAAGGTGATTGTAATGGATTTTAAAAAGAGTTTTGAAAAGTTTTTTTCTAAAAAATCAATGGCAAAATATATTGTAATGATAGGATTTATTGGAATATTGTTTATATTAATTTCAGGGTTATTACCTCAAAAATCAGAAACTAAAAACTCAGTTGCCGTTTCAAATGCAACGACAACAACCGAAGAGTATACTGTTTTGCTTGAGCAAAAAATTAATAATATTGTTTCTCAAATTGATGGTGTTGGGAATTCAGAAGTAGTTATTACTCTTGAAAACGGTGTAGAAAATGTTTATGCAAACTCAAATAGGAAAACATCAGATTCAAATGAAAGTTCAAAAGGCCAATCCGCCAAACGAAGCGACACGCAGCAAGATGTTGTAATAGTAGACGGGAGTGGCGGCAAGCAAGCTTTGATGGTTACACAAAAAGAACCGACAGTAAAGGGGGTAGTTGTTGTATGTGAAGGTGCCGACAACAGTTTGGTAGTAAAACGGGTAACCGATGCAGTTACTACATCACTCAATATAAAAACAAATCGAGTATCTATTGTTAAAGGTATGACAACAAAAAAATAAAATAGAGGGGGAGACTTTTTTGAAAAAACTAAATATTATTATTGGAAAAAGACAAATTATCATTTCATCACTGGTGCTTATTTTAGGAATAGCAGTATATTTAAATTGGCAATTTGCGTCTTTAGATCAAACGCTTACAGTGATGGATGTTTTCGGGGGAGATTCACAAAACAGTTCTGCATCAAACTATGGAGAAGCAGAACTTGTACAGACTCAACCGTCAAAGTCAGATGATTATTTTACGCAGGCAAGGCTTGATAAAAAGACATCGCATGATGAAGCGACCGATGACATAAGCAAGCTTTTATCATCATCAGATATATCAGAGGAACAAAGAGCGAATGCAACAGCTCAAGTTTTAAAGATTGCTGAGATGGGTGAGCAGGAGACTTCAATCGAGAATCAAGTTAAAGCAAAAGGTTTTGAGGATTGTGTTGCATATGTTGAATCCGATAGAGTCAATGTAACTGTGAAAATTGCAGATATGAATGCACAACAAGCAGCTCAAATCAAAGATATTATAGTTAGCACAACAGGAATTTCTGCATCTAACATAGTTGTAACACCTATACAATAATAAAATTTAAAATTATATTTATGCATTTAAAGCTTTTATATTTTTTAATTGTGTTTTAAATAAGTAGAATTAAATTCAATTGCAGTTTTATTAATTGCACATCAACAAATAATTTGCTTTAATGAATAAAAACATTATAGGCAGCAGATAGTAAAATTTTACTTTACATGCTATTATGAATGTAGATATGTGTTCACAAAACGCAGTCCTAATTGAGGGCATAGATATAAAATATTTTTTTAAAAACCGTCAATTCCATTTGGTTAAAACTCAATTTTTTTGCATTTGACATTGTTTGTTATTTAATAAAAACAAGACATGCGAAAAGCTGTTTTTTTGTTTGCTGTTCTCTATATAGGCTGTCTTGTGTGATGTTTTAGATAATATCTAACAGGAATTTTTCAAAATTATAGATCAAATTGTGTATAAATAGGGCAAAATAGGTTTAATATAATTTGAACATATAAAAATTGCCGGGAGATTAAAGTGAGAAGTTTATTAATAATCGTTGATTACCAAAATGATTTTGTTATTGGAGAGTTTGGATTTGAAAGAGCAGTAAAAATTGAAAATGCAATTGCAAACAAAATAAGAAAGCACAGATTTAAAGGCAGTCAAATAATTTTTACCATGGATATTAACAACAATGGCCATTCACCAAGCAATGGAAAATATAATTGCTATAATAAAGATGATTTTGGGTATAAGCTCTATGGACTTATAGGAAAAGAGAAAAGAATTGAAGATATATGCTTTGAGAAAGACAGATATGGTTCGTGTGAGTTGTTTGATTTTTTAAGGGAACATGCATTTGACGAAGTTGAAATTGTGGGGGTGGTTACTAATATTTGTGTTTTAGTGAATACCATTTTAGTTTTGACTGCTTTGCCCAGTGCTAAGATAACTATTGACTGTAATTGTGTAGCAGCAAATGACCAAATGCTCGGTAAATTTGCAATTGATGTGTTAACAGGACTTCATATTAATATAAAAAATAAAGGTGTAAGTTTATAGCTTATACCTTTATTTTTAAAGTATATTTAACGACATAGCAGCATTTCCATTTTGTGCACACCCTCTTGTTGTGCTTTTATAATAGAGTTAAGAATGGGCACTAAATTTGTACATATCTTATATTGCAGTGCATTTTTAGACATACGAATTGCTCCTTTATGATGCGGAATCATTTCGCGCATAAAGTTTTTGTTTATGTTGTTTGTAATTCGTGCATTTTGCATTTGTTTAAACATGGTTTGTATAATATGTGTAAAGTGTTTTTGATAGGTAGATAGATCTTCATGTGAATTTTCAAATTTGCCGCAGTTAGTTAGCACATTATGCATATTTTCAATGCTTTTTGTTTGCTCATTTATAATATTTAACGCGATCTCTTGAAGCGGAATAAATGTTGTATATTGCAGAATGTTTTGCGACATTTCAATTGCTGCCATATGGTGTGGAATCATCTGTACTATAAAATTATGAGAAATGCTATCTGTAAGTTCTGCTCTAGTCATGCCTTCGATCATAATTTCAAGTATTTTATAAAAGCAGCAAAGATATGCCTTCGTAACATTGCTTAATCTTTTTTGTCGATACATCCTTTGTTACTCCTTTATGGTTAATTTGGTCTTGGTAACAATATATTATGAAAGCAAAAGAAATTCTGCTACACTGCGATTGTACATAACAATGTTGCTTTTTATTGATGCAAAATTTTTTTAGAATAAATAAAAGCAAATTTTGTTAGTTAATAACAATTAATATATGGTTTAATTGGATATATTAAATAGAATATTTCGTCAGATGGTTTGACAAATTTATACATATATTAAGATGTATACTAAATTAGCAGGATGAATCTTCCGCATGGGAGGTGCAATAGGTGGTAATATATATTGATATCCTGCTTATTTTAAATTTGTTTGTTGATTATTTTTTACTTTTAAGCAGCAGCGTATTGCTAAGTAGAAAAGTAAAAAGAAGACGCTTAATATTTGGAGCCTTTGTTGGCAGTTTGTCATCTTTGCTCATATTTTTGCCGAATTTATATATATTATTAACCCTTTTAATTAAAGTTATAACAGGTTTTATAGTAGTTTTAGTAACGTTTGGTTATAATCAAAAAGCCATATTTATAAAAACTGTTTTGGTTTTTTTAGGTGTTAATTTGATTTTTATAGGGTTAATGTTTGGACTTTGGATGTTTGTATCGCCTGCGGGTATGTTGTGGAAAAACGGAGTTACATATATAGCAATATCGCCTGTAATTTTAATTTTTGGCAGCGTAGTTGCTTACTTTTGCACCGTTATTATTAATTTTATTCTATCAAGACGTATAGATGGCGATAAAATATATACAATAAAAGTGTCATTTAATGGTAAAAGCATAAATGTTAAAGCGTTGCATGATACAGGGAACTGTTTAACCGATCCATTTTCCGGTAAACCGGTTTTTATCTGTGAGTATGATGCAATATCCTCAATTTTGCCTGATAAACTAACAGCATTTTTTTGTGATTCTACTTGCCACATAAATGATATAAAAGATTCTGATTTTTTTGAAGATATAAGAATTATTCCGTGTAATACAATAACCGGTTCAAGCATATTACCCGCTTTTTTGCCACAAAGCGTTACCATTATCAAAGAAGGCAGTAAACACCTATATAATTGTTATATAGCAGTTACAACGAAAAAAATCTCGGATGGAGAATATCATGCTATAATTGGAGATTTCAAATAAGGGGAAGAATTATGTTTATAATGATTAAATACAAAATAATAAAGCTCATGATACGATTAGGCATCTTAAACCCAGTTCATTATGTTAATGGACCGATAACACTACCGGCTCCGCTATCGAGAGAAGAAGAACAGGAAATTTTTAAACGGTTGGATAATAATGATGGCAAAGCAAGGGAGATACTAATAACACATAATTTAAGACTTGTTGTATATATAGCCAAAAAGTTTGAGTCAAGTGGCATAGGAATTGAAGATTTAATATCAATTGGCACGATAGGTTTAATAAAAGCATGCAATACTTTTTCACCTGAGAAGAATATTAAACTTGCGACATATGCTTCAAGATGTATTGAAAATGAAATTTTGATGCACCTTAGGAAAACAACAACAAAAAAGCATGAAATATCTATTGACGAACCACTAAGAATAGATTGGGATGGGAATGAATTGCTGTTGTCAGATGTTTTGGGTACTGATAGCGATTGTGTGAATAGAGGAATAGAAGATCAGGCAGAGTGGGATGTTGTGCTTAAATTTATAGATAGGCTGGAAAAACGGGAAAGAGATATAATGAAGATGAGGTTTGGGATGTTGGATGGAAAAGAACATACTCAAAAGGAGGTGGCGGATAAAATTGGAATCTCGCAATCATATATATCTAGATTAGAAAAGAAAATTATACTTAGATTGCGCAGAGAAATGGAAAAAAATAAAGTAAGAGGTTAAATTCATAAGACATTTGATATATAAATTCAAAACTTTATAAAAATAATTAAGCGTCTAAAAAAATTTGTTGCAAAAAACAGTTTTTCTTTATTTTTTAGTTAAATACTATAAATAAGATAAATTTTTTTATATTAATTTCTACATAAAAGCTTTTATAATGGTTGCACAATGAATAAGTTCGTGCAATAATATTAGATGAAAGTTTAGCTTAAAGAGGGAGATTAATATGGGACAATTTTTTAATAAGTCTTGTGATGAAGTTTTCAGTGAGCTTAAGTCAAGTGCTAATGGATTATCTCAAAAAGAAGCTAATTTTCGGTTGGATAAGTTTGGCAAAAATGCAATTTTGGAAAGCAAAGAAAAGAGCACATTTTTAATTTTCCTTGAGCAGTTTAAGGATTTATTGGTTATTATTTTAATCATAGCAGCTGTTATTTCACTTTTTTTTGATAGTTTAGAAAGTGCTGTTGTAATAATTGCCGTGATAATATTTAATGCAATATTGGGTACGGTGCAAAATGTTAAAGCAAAAAAGTCTCTTAAAAGTTTAAAATCGCTTTCAGCACCAATAGCAAAGGTCATAAGAGATGGTAAAATTGTCAAATTGCCGGCTGATTTGGTTGTACCCGGAGATGTAGTGGTTCAAGAATCAGGGGATATAGTTGTTGCTGATGGCAGAATAATTGAAAATTATATGATGCAGGTTAATGAGAGCGCATTAACTGGAGAATCTGAGATTGTTAAAAAAACATCTGACGTTATTATGAAAGAACGTATACCAATTGGAGATAAGACCAATATGGTTTTTTCTGGTTCATTTGTTACTTATGGACATGCCTTGGTTATGGTAACTGCTACAGGTATGAATACTGAAATAGGCAAAATAGCGACTCTTATGAACAAAACCGGTTCTAAAAAAACTACTTTGCAAATTAGCCTTGATAATTTCAGTAAAAAACTTGCTATGATAATAATGATAATATGCATTTTAGTGTTTTTGTTGCATTGGATAAAAGACACATCAAAGCCGTTTGATGCGTTAATGTTTGCGGTTGCTATGGCTGTGGCTGCTATACCTGAAGCACTATCATCACTTGTGACAATTGTTCAGGCAATAGGCACACAGAGGATGGTTAAACATAATGCAATAATAAAAGAATTAAAAGCAGTTGAAACGCTTGGATGTGTGTCTGTAATTTGTTCGGATAAAACTGGCACACTTACTCAAAATAAGATGACGGTTCAAAGTATTTATTGTGACGGAAAGATTTTTTCGGATGATGAAGTCAATTTAGATGATTATGCCACAAAAAGCCTAATAAACATTGGAGTGCTTGTTAACGATTCTACACTAAATGGGCATGATAGTATTGGTGATCCAACGGAAGTTGCTCTAATTGAGTTTGCAAGAAAGTTGGGAATAGATGAAAATATAATTAGGCAAGATACACCTAGAGTGAGTGAGATACCGTTTGATTCTGATAGAAAGATGATGTCAAGTGCCAATGATGTTGGAGATAGTTTTGTATTGCTGACTAAAGGTGCCTTAGATGTTCTTATTCCTAGGCTTTCATATTTTATGACCAATGATGGAATAAGAAATATAACAAAAGAAGATGTTGACCAAATACTAAAGGTTAATGAAAAATTTACGTCAAGCGGGCTGAGAGTTTTATGTATGGCTATAAAAAACATAGATCATAAAGATATAACTTTAGAAGATGAAGATAACTATGTTTTTGTTGGTTTGATTGCTATGGTTGATCCTCCAAGATATGAAGCGAAACGAGCTGTTGAAGATGCAAAAAGAGCTGGAATAAGATCAATTATGATTACAGGAGATCACAAAATAACGGCAGTAGCTATTGCAAAGCAGCTTGGAATATTTGGGGAGGGAGATCTTGCAATAACTGGTGAATATCTTGATAGTATATCTGATTATGATCTTAGAAAAATAGTGGATAAAATATCAGTATATGCTAGGGTGTCACCTGAGCATAAAATTAGAATAGTATCGGCATGGCAGGAGAGTGGACATGTTGTTGCAATGACTGGTGATGGCGTAAATGATGCGCCTGCTTTAAAAAAAGCTGATATTGGCGTTGCGATGGGAATTACTGGAACCGAGGTTGCAAAAGATGCTTCTGATATGATATTAACTGATGATAATTATTCTACTATAGTTAAAGCTGTTGAGAATGGTAGAAATGTTTATGAAAACATAAGAAACTCCGTGCGCTTTTTGATTTCTGGAAATACAGCAGCAATTTTAGTGGTTTTATATACGGCTTTAATACCAGGGTTAACAGCACCGTTTATAGCTGTACAGTTGCTGTTTATTAACTTGATTACGGATAGTCTCCCAGCGCTTGCAATTGGAATGGAAAAATCAAGGCACGATCTGTTAAATAAACCTCCCAGATCTGTAAAAGAATCCATTTTAAATAAAAACACCTTAAAGGAAATAGGTGTACAAGGGTTTATAATAGCGTTATTTACAATGTTTGCTTACTATTTAGGTTGGAATGGAGGAAATTTCCCTGAGCTTGCTATGACAATGGCTTTTGCTACAATCACAATAGCTCGTTTATTTCACGGATTTAATTGTAGAGGTGAAAAAGATATTGTGACTTTAGGTGTGTTTAGCAATATATATTGCATAATAGCGTTAATATTAGGACTGGTTTTATTGTTTGTTGTTTTGTTTGTGCCATTTTTTATGAATATTTTTGACACTGTTAACATTAGTTGGGCAGAGCTTGGTTGGATATTGGTGCTTAGCTTTTTTCCAACATTTATAGTACAAATTTATAAAATGATAAAAAACAGTATTGGTTTAAAAAATTAGCGTTTTTGATGACATTTAATTGTGTGTTCAAATATACTGAAATTTTTACAAATATTTGTAAATAATTATTTTTCTTTTGAGGCGTTAGGTAAATTTGGTTTTATATTAATTGTTTTGACGAGTATATATTTGGATTTAAATTTCATTATAAAATCAAGATAAGAATCCAATTTGTAATTTTTTGATTAATTGCTTTAATTAGGTTAAAATATTTTGATTTTTTAGTTATGAAAAATTAATGTTGAGAGTATTAAAAACTACTCATATAACTTTGATATATTATTTAAGTTTATCATTGGCCATTTTTTCAAATCGATCTTTTTCCAAATATTACCCTGTTATGTATACCGGTACAAATAGTATCTTTTTCGTCTTGTCCATATATTTTGAAAGTGACTTTGTTGTGGTCGACACTCGCTATTGTAGCTTTGATTGTTATTTTCATGTTTTTTGGCGTAGGTGAAATGTGATTTATATTAATTAGGGTTCCTACAGAAGTTAGTTTGTCATCATTTAAATTTTCTTTAATGATTTTATTGCAAAGCAGTTCTATTATATTAATTAACATTGGAGTTGCAAGTACAGCAGTATTTCCACTGCCTACATTTTTAGCAAGCATAGTTTCCGTAATTTCAATTGTAGAAATATCACTAAGACCGTTTGTAATAGAATTTTGAATCATAATTAACCCCTATAAGATATTTAAGATAAACGATAACAGTTTTGCTTTTATAGTATAAGTAAAAAATATTAACTATAAAATATGAAAAAATTAATTATTATTATATCATGTTATTATATAAAAAACTATATTTATATTAAATGTGAGCACAAATTTATAGGTGTTCAATAATATATAATTTCCAAAATTATACATGTAGATTTGACAATGATGTGTTACAAATTAGAAAAAGAGAAAAGAGTATGTTTAGGAGAGTGTTAATTCAAAGGACGCATTGGAAAATTATTATATTTACGCCCTCTAACCACTAATTGCTTTTTGAAATCATCTAAGAAATAAAATCTATGCGAAGCATAAAATTCTTCGTTGTCTTTACGATGAGAACGTTCCACTTTGCCATTATGTCTTGGTGTGTATGGTCTTATCAGTTTGTGCTTTATTCCTAACTTTGCAAGAGTAATTTCAAATAAGGTTTTTCTATCAGAAATTCGCGAGTTTAAGCGATTGTAAATCAGGAGCCATTGTCTGTTTAAACGCACTCAATAGCATATGGAAATGCTTTGATTAAATGTTTTAGAAACATCGCAGAAGAATATGGTACTATGCTCTTCAAAAGCTTCTAGATAGCGATATCTGCTGTATTCATCTATTTCTGTATATTGATAAAATTTCTTGTCTTTTGCTTCACCGATGATACAGACTGATGGAACAAATTTCATGTCTATTTGTATATGCTGGCCAGGATATTTCATTTGCTCATAAGGTTTTGTTATATACTTTGGGTTTGGTAGTTTTACTGCCATTTTACCGCTGCAGATCAAAACACGATAAAGTCCAGAGATAGAGCGAATATATCCACGCTGTTGCAATTTTACCCAGAAGACAATTAGACCTGTGTTGGGGTTTGATCGTCGCATATTACGAATCAATGTAAGTTCTTGCTCAGTATGTTGATTTGGATGATTATGATGTTTATGAGACTTGTTAACAAGAGAATGTAATGAACTGTCATATCTTTTTAACCAGCAATAAATATACTGTTAATTGGTTCGATAGTGAATATTCGTTTTAGTAATACCATGCTTTTTAGTATACAAAATTAAAGATTAACGATAAAGCATGGTTTGTGTTATCTTATTCATAGTGAATAGGACACCTGCATTTCGTTTTTTTGTAAATCAACCTTAGCACAGGCTGATCCTATTTGCTATCTTTTTTCCTTTTTGTCACATATCATTATAATACCTACACACTGTGGGCACTCTCCCTCATAAATTATACTTGACAATATAAAGAGATTGATATATACTTATTTTAAAAATAAAGTGGAGTTTTATTTCTTCCACCTTACTGTAGCTGCATGTGAGGTCAATATAGTTTCTTATTTTTGATTCGTATTGTAAAAGTGCAGGCAATTTGTCTGTGCTTTTTTATAAATTTAATTTATAATAATATTAGGGGGTGCTTTACAATTAGCAACAAGGAAATGCAAATTAATGAAGAAATTCTCGAAAAAGAAGTTAGGGTAGTAGATGAAGATGGCGGACAACTTGGCATAATGTCTTCTGATAAAGCTCTGCAAATTGCTTCATCAAAAGATCTTGATTTGGTTAAAATTGCTCCTCAGGCCAAGCCACCGGTGTGCCGAATTATGAATTATGGTAAATATAAATTCGAGCAATCAAAGCGTGATAAAGAAGCAAGAAAAAATCAAAAAACAATGGAACTTAAAGAAGTTAGGCTTTCACTTAATATTGATGTTCATGATTTTAATACCAAGCTAAAAAATGTTATTAAATTTTTAAAAGCTGGCAATAAGGTAAAAGTTTCAGTTCGTTTTCGTGGTCGAGAAATGGCTCATACAAGTTTGGGTGAAGATTTATTAAATAAATTTAAGGGTGCTTGTGAGGAATATGGCTCTGCTGATAAACCCGGAAAGATGGAAGGCCGTAGTATGGTTATTGTTATCTCTCCAAAAACAACACCCGGCAAAACTGTTAAAAAAGCACAAGTTTGATTATGCTTATAATATAAATTAATTTTAGGGAGGAAAAAATAAATGCCTAAGCAAAAAACTCATAGTGGTGCTAAAAAGCGTTTTAGTTTAACAAAGAACGGTAAAATAAAACGTGCACATGCTAATAAATCACATATACTAAATAAAAAAACTACTAAGCGCAAAAGAGGCTTGAGACAAACTGCATACGCAGACAAAACTAATGAAAAAGCAATTAAAAAATTAATACCTTATAAATAATTTTAGATTGTTTATTTAAATATATGGAGGTAATGATATTATGGCCCGCGTTAAAAGAGCGATTATGACTAGAAAAAGAAGGAAAAAAGTTTTAAAGCTTTCTAAGGGATATTTTGGTGGCAAAAGCAAATTATTTCGTACTGCAAAACAGGCAGTAATGAAATCAGGTCAATATGCATATATAGGACGCAAGCAAAAAAAACGTGATTTTAGAAAAATTTGGATCACTCGTATTTCTGCTGGATGCAAACAAAATGGTATGAATTACTCAACTTTTATAAACGGTCTCAAAAAGGCAAATATTACACTTAACCGTAAAATGCTTTCTGAAATTGCAATATCTGACCCTAAAGCTTTTTCTTCCCTTTGTGAGAAATCAAAAGAATCACTATAATATTGGTTGGCTCTCTTCATAGCTTAGAAACTATGCAGAGAGTTTCTTGATATGGCTAGACTTATGATAAAAAGCAATGATAATTTAAAAATTAAAGAATATATAAAATTAGTATCAAAAAAGGCTTATCGTGAACAAAAAGGAAAGTTTGCTTTAGAAGGTGTTAGGATAATATCTGATGCTTTATCATCAGGCGTATATTTTGATCTTTTGTTGTTGACAAAGAAGTGCTTTTTTAAAATTAAAAATACACCTTATGATATAACTAAATTATGCAACTATGAACTTATTTCGGATAAATTAGCAAAATCAATGTCGCATGTAGATAGTCCGCAGGGTGCATTTGGTATTGCAAGTAAAATTTTTTCTACAAAAATCAGTAAAATGAATAATTTCAAGTATATTCTTGCTTTGCATGATGTTCAAGATCCTGGTAATGTTGGCACACTTATTAGAACAGCAGATGCGTTTGGTTTTGATGCAGTTGTTGTAAGTGGTGGTTGTGATATTTACAATCCTAAAGTTGTGAGAAGCACGATGGGTTCATTGTTTCGAATATCTATCATTGAATGTCTTGATTTTGAGAGTTTTTTAAAAGATATAAATATTAAAACCTATGCTGCTGTTGTTGATAGAAAAGCTAATTCCATAGATAAGATAAAATTTGATGGAGGCATGTTGATTATCGGCAATGAAGCAAATGGTTTGCCAAAAAAAATATACGATATATGCGATGAAAAAATAACAATTAATATGTTTGGAAAAACAGAGTCTTTAAATGCAGCTATTGCTGGCGGCATTTGTATGTATGAAATGAGACAGAGCATGGAAAGGAACTTATATTGAATAAGGATATTTTATATTATATGTGGTTAGCAGAATCCTTTTCATATGGAAGTATGAAGCCGATGCAAATTGCTGTTAATAATGATTTACATAAATTCTATGAGAATATAGATGAAGAAGCTAAAAATCTTGACCTTAATGCTAAATATATTGAAAGACTAAAAAGTACCCATCCAAATGATTATAATAAAATTTTGGATGAATGCGATAGGTTAAAAATTAATATAGTTTGTTTTGGAGATGAAAATTATCCTGAAAAGCTAAGAAATATTGAAGCTGCTCCTTTGGTGCTTTACTATGTTGGAGATTTAAGCGCTTTATCTAATCCTAGTGTTGCGGTTGTTGGAACAAGAAGGGCAAGTGCATATGGATTAAAAGTGGCGGATAAAATTGCAAGAGAACTTACTAGCCACAATATAACAGTTATTAGTGGTTGTGCAGAGGGAATAGATATGCAGACACATCGCAGTGTTACTGATAAACATGGCAATACGATGGCACTTTTGGGAACTTCACTTGAAAAAGATTATCCATCAGGCAGTGGTAAATTGAAAAGACAAATCATAAATTGTGGTGGAGCCGTAATTAGTGAATATGCTCCTCATACAAAAACATCACCTTGGATGTTTCCAGTTAGAAACAGGCTCATAGTTGGACTGTCTGATAAAGTCGTAATAGTGCAGTCCCCTAAAAAGTCTGGAGCTATGATTACTGCCGGCATAGCGTGTGATCAGGGTAAAGAGGTTTTTTGCGTTCCCCCTTCAGATATTTTTGATGCCAGAAATGATGGCGTTAAAAAGCTTTTAAGAGATGGTGCCAATATATTGCTTGGCATAGATGATATTTTGGATAGTTATAGGTTTTCAGATTATTTTCTGCCAAAAAATAATTTGAAATTTAATGAAAAACAAGGGAATAAATATAATGATATACCCCAACATCTAAAGACTGTATTTGATCGAATTGATAAATATAACGATTTGGATCAAATATCTAAAGATCTTAATATTCCTATGAATCATTTGCTTCCAATCTTGACAGAATTGGAAATTATGGGTATGATTGAAAAAGTTGGTCAAAACTATCAAAAGTGTTAGTTATCATACATTTATAAATCCATGATAGATAGGATGATAATATGTCAAAGCTTGTTATAGTTGAGTCGCCCGCTAAGGCTAAAACAATAAAAAAATATCTTGGCAGAGGATATGATGTTATTGCATCTATGGGTCATATACGCGATTTGCCAAAGTCCACAATGGGTGTTGACATTGAAAATGATTTTGAACCAAGATATATAAATATAAAGGGTAAAGGTTCGATAATAAAAGATTTAAAAAAGCATGCATCAAAGTCGGATAAAGTTTTCCTTGCAACCGACCCCGATCGCGAAGGAGAAGCTATTTCTTGGCATCTATCACATATACTTGGGCTTAAAGACGATGACAAAAACCGTGTTACTTTTAATGAGATTACTAAATCTGGGGTAAAATCCGGTATGTCTAATCCCAGAGAAATAGACAAAGACTTGGTTGATGCTCAACAGGCACGAAGAGTTCTTGATAGACTTGTTGGTTATAAATTAAGTCCATTTTTGTGGAAAAAAGTTCGGCCAGGGCTTTCGGCAGGACGTGTTCAGTCTGTTGCGGTAAAATTAATAGTAGATAGGGAACTTGAAATCCGTGCATTTAACCCGCAAGAGTATTGGACAATTGATGCTAAATTTAAAAAGTCTGGTGACCCTAAAATATTTCCTGCAAGATTGCACAGCAAAGATGGAAAAAAGCTGGAAATTAAAAATAAAGAACAATCAGATGAAATATTATCGGATCTTGACGGTCAAAATTATGAAGTAAGCAAGCTTAAAATTGGTACCAGGAAAAAGTCACCTGCTCCTCCGTTTACAACTTCGACTATGCAGCAGGAAGCTTCCAGAAAATTAAACTTTCAATCTGCTAGAACCATGCGAATAGCTCAGCAGCTTTATGAAGGTGTTAATGTTGAAGGTTTCGGTGCTATAGGTTTGATCACATATATGAGAACCGACTCAATGAGAATATCAGACGAGGCGCGATCACTTGCAACTAAATATATAAATGATAAATTTGGAAGTAGCTATCTTCCAAATAAACCGAGATTTTACAAATCAAAAGCCAATGCGCAAGATGGACATGAGGCTATACGCCCTACAATGCCCGATTTAGACCCTACCATGGTAAAAGGCTCGCTTTCCAATGATCAATATAAATTATATAAGCTTGTTTGGGAGCGTTTTATAGCAAGTCAAATGGCAGATGCAATTTACGATACGGTTTCTGCTGACATTAAAGCTCTATCATATATATTCAAAGCGTCAGGGTCTACCGTTAAATTTCCTGGTTTTACTGCTGTATATGTTGAAGGCAAAGATGAAGAAACTGAGCAACAAACGACACTTCCAAAGCTTTTGCAAGGTGATAAATTAGATAAAAAGGAAATTGTTGCCAACCAGCGTTTTACTCAGCCACCACCTCGGTATACTGAAGCTTCTCTTACAAAAACTTTAGAAGAACTGGGAATCGGCAGGCCGTCAACTTATGTTCCTACGATTACAACAATTATTGATAGAGGATATGTTGAAAGAGAAAAAAAACAGCTTATTCCCACAACACTTGGTGAAATTACTACTGAGCTTATGAAAGATAACTTTTCAAATGTAGTTGATGTTTCATTTACGGCTAAAATTGAAGAAGACTTTGACAAAGTAGCACAAGGTGACATGGCTTGGAAGGATTCTATAAGAACTTTTTATTCAGGTTTTGATGATACTTTGCAAAAAGCAGAAAAAAATACTGAGGGGAAAAGCTATAGGATTCCCGATGTGGAAACTGATGAGTTGTGTGATAAGTGCGGCAAGCCTATGGTTATTAAACATGGTCGTTTTGGCAAATTTATGGCTTGTTCAGGCTATCCAGATTGTAAAAACACAAAAAAGATAGTCATTTCTACAAAGGGGATTTGTCCTAATTGCGGCAATAAGATAATTAAAAAGAAATCATCAAAGGGAAGAATCTTTTATGGATGTGAGAAATATCCTGATTGCAAATTTGTGAGCTGGGATGAGCCGGTAGCTGATATTTGTCCTAAATGTGGCAAAACAATGTTCAAGAAAAATGGCAAAAATGCTAAAATTTATTGTGCTACTGAAGGTTGTGGATATGTTAAATAATGGAAATTAGTGTAATAGGTGCAGGCCTTGCCGGTTGTGAAGCCGCTTGGCAGTTAGCGAAATTTGGATATAATGTTAATTTATATGAAATGAAACCTGAAAAGTTCTCTGCTGCTCACAAGTCAGAAAACTTTGCAGAGCTTGTATGCTCAAACTCTCTGAAAGCTACTAGAATAGGTTCGGCAGCCGGAATGTTAAAAGAAGAAATGAGGCTTTTTGGCTCTTTGGTTTTGCAATGCGCTGAAAAATGCTCGGTTGGTGCAGGTGGCGCTTTGGCAGTCGACAGGGAGTTATTTTCTAAAGAAGTTACTAAAATGATAAATGATTGCGATAAAATTAATGTTATTAGGAAAGAAATAAGCAAGATCCCAAAAGGAGAGGTTATAATTGCTACAGGGCCTTTGACATCTGATTTGCTGTTTGAAAATATTTCGGATTTATTGGGCAAAGAAAATCTCTATTTTTATGACGCCGCGTCTCCAATAATTGCTGCTGACTCTATAGATATGAAAAAGGCATTTTTTGCATCCAGGTATAATAAAGGGGATGCTGATTACATAAACTGTCCAATGAATAAAAGAGAATATGAGCTTTTTTATAATCAACTTATTTTAGGTGAATCTGCACGTCTTCATGATTTTGATAAGATCAAGGTTTATGAGGGATGTATGCCAATTGAAATTATGGCTAAAAGAGGGAAGGATACAATGCGGTTTGGTCCCTTAAAGCCTGTCGGAATTTTTCATCCAATAACAAACGAAAAATATTATGCTGTACTTCAGCTAAGAAAAGAAGATTCAAAAGGCACAATGTATAATATGGTTGGTTTTCAAACTAATTTAAAATTTTTAGAACAAAAGCGCATATTTTCTTTAATCCCCGGTTTATCAAATGCAGAATTTGTAAGATATGGTGTCATGCATAGGAATACGTTTATTGACAGCCCGAATTTGCTTGATGATAGGTTAAGGTTATTAAATAATAAAAAAATCAGGTTTGCGGGACAAATTACAGGCGTGGAAGGCTATATGGAGAGTGCAGCATGCGGCATAATGAGTGGCAGATTTTTAGCTGAGGAACTTTCAAAAAAACCAAAACTTAATTTGCCAACTACCACAATGATAGGTTCATTGCTTAAATATATAAACGACAAAAATATATCAAATTTTCAGCCAATGGGAGCAAATATGGGATTGCTTCCTCCTTTGGGAATTAAAATAAAAAATAAACAGGAAAGATATGAAACTTTGGCAAACAGGGGACTCAATGACCTTAAAAATATGTTAAATTTATAATTTATAGGGAGAATATAATATGAATATAGTTCTAGATGCTTTTGGTGGAGACAATGCGCCGATTAGTGTAATAAAAGGGTGTTTGCTTGCACTTGATAATTATCGCGATATTAAAATTATTCTTTCGGGCAATAAAGATATGTTAGAAAAAATTGCAAAAGAAAATAATCTTAGTTTATCTCGTTTTGAAATATGCAATGCTAAAGATATAATAGATGTTGAAGATAACCCTATGGAGATATGCAAATCTAAGATACTCTCTTCTATGGCGGTTGGTATGAATTTGCTTAAAAAGGGTGATGGAGATGCGTTTGTGAGTGCTGGCAGCACTGGTGCCCTTGCAGTTGGTTCATCGCTGTTGGTTGGAAGAATTAAAGGAGTAAAAAGAGCGGCTCTTGCTCCGGTAATGCCTTCCGCTAAAGGTTGTTTTATGCTGCTTGATGCCGGAGCCAATTTGGAGTGCAGACCTGAGATGCTGTTGCAGTTTGCTATAATGGGATCAATATATTCAAATAAAGTGTTGGGTGTGAAAAATCCCAAGATAGGCCTTGCCAATGTTGGAGCTGAATCCTCTAAAGGAACAGAGGCACATAAACAAGCTTATATTTTACTTAAGCAGTGCAATTATATAAATTTCATTGGAAATGTAGAAGCTAGAGATATACCTTTTGGTGCGTGCGATGTTGTGGTGTCTGATGGACTTTCCGGTAATATGATACTTAAGACAATGGAAGGTACCTCTAATTTTTTTGTAAAAACGTTAAGAGATATGTATATGCAGACGAATGCTACTAAAATTGCAGCAGCGCTTATGAGCAAACAAAATAGGAAACTTAAAAAGAGAATGGATTATACCGAATATGGTGGAGCGGTTTTCATGGGAATATCGCAGCCTATTATAAAAGCTCACGGAAACTCTGATGCCAATGCTTTTAAAAATGCTATCAGGCAGGCAAGGGAGTGCATAAAGCAAGGCGTAATAGATGAAATTTCTAAAAATATTGGCAGTTCAGTGGGAGATGAATGATTATGGATTTGTTCGAAGAAAAGATTAAATATTGCTTTAAAGATAGAGCTTTACTTAAAACTGCACTTACTCATTCTTCTTATAACAATGAAGAAAGAAAATCGAAACGAAATAATGAAAGACTTGAATTTTTAGGTGATTCTGTTATATCGCTTGTTGTTACTGAGCACTTATATAAAATTTTTTCTGACAAAACAGAAGGGGAGCTTACTAAAATCCGAGCATCGCTTGTGTGCGACCATTCGCTTGTTGAGTTTGCAAAAAAGATTGACCTTGGCAACTTTTTGTTTATGGGGAAAGGTGAAGAACATTCGGGCGGAAGGAACAGACCATCTAATTTGGAAGATGCCTTTGAAGCACTAGTTGGTGCAATATATCTTGATGGAGGAATTAAATGTGCAAGAAAATTTATAATGAGATTTGTTCCGGAAAATATTGAAATGAGTCAGATAGATCGTTTGCGAGATTATAAAACTCAGTTACAGGAAATTATTCAGCAAAATCCTGAGGAAAAAATTCAATATGTGTTAATAAGCGAAAGTGGCCCCGATCATAATAAGCGCTTTGAGACTGAAGTGCATCTGAATTCTAATGTGATAGGCAAAGGCATTGGCAAAAGCAAAAAACAATCTGAACAAAATGCTGCAAAGCAGGCACTTTATTTAATGGGACTGTAAATTAAATGGCAACACATTCGAACATAGCTTTTTTTATACCTCATATGGGCTGCAAAAATTCATGTTCATTTTGCAATCAAAACAGCATATCAGGTAAAACAACTGCTATAACTATCAGTGAGATAAGAAGTTCCTGTCTTAGTGTCTATAAAACTATGAGCTTAGATCAAAAGCGAACTGCACAAATAGCTTTTTTTGGCGGCAGTTTTACTGCGATAAATCGCAATTTGATGATTAAATATTTAGACTGTGTGCAGGATTTTATAGGTTATGATGGCTTTTTTGGAATTAGGATTTCAACAAGGCCTGATGCTATTGATGAAGAGATACTTGAAATTTTAAAGGCTAAGTCAGTGAATGCCATAGAGCTTGGTGCACAGAGTATGGATGACTTCGTGCTTGAAAAAAATCTTAGAGGGCATACTGCCAAGCAGACTGAAAAAGCAAGCAAACTTATAAAAAACTATGGCATTGAACTTGGTCTTCAAATGATGGTTGGTTTGCCTTTGCAAGATGAAAAAAGTGTAATTGATACTTCTGTAAAGATTGCGTCATTAAAACCACAAACTGTTAGGATATATCCTGTTGTTGTTTTAAAAAATACATTGCTTGAAAAATGGTATAATAGCGGTGAATTCAAACCTTTTGATTTAAATTCAAGTGTTGATTTGTGTTCTAGATTGCTTGAATATTTTAATTTACATAATATTAATGTAATAAGACTTGGCCTTCATGCCCAAAAAAGTATGGAGGACGATATAGTATGCGGTGCATATCACCCGGCATTCAGAGAACTATGTGAAAATAAAATTTACTTAAGAAAAATGACAAAATTGTTTGATGGTAAAAATCCCGGATCATATAAAATATTTGTTAATTCGCTTGAACTATCAAAAGCAATTGGCCATAAGAGGAGTAATTTAAAAAAGTTGAAAAGCGATGGTTACAATGTTGTGATTGTTTGTGATGAGAAATGTGATAAAGGAATATTAAGATTGGGTTTATAAGGATATTTGGAGGAAGTTTATGAGGCTAAAGTCATTGGAATTACAGGGTTTTAAGTCCTTTCCTGATATCACTCGTTTAGATTTTGAAGATGGTTTTACCGCAGTAGTCGGGCCAAATGGGAGTGGCAAAAGTAATATAAGCGATGCCATAAGATGGGCCCTTGGCGAACAGTCTACAAAAAATTTGCGTGGTCAGAAGATGGAGGATGTTATATTCTTGGGAACTCAAAATAGAAAATCGCAGGGGTTTGCCAAAGTATCTCTTACTTTTGACAATGAAGATAGGACACTTGATATCGATTCTGATGAAGTTATTATTTCCAGAAAATGTTATAGAAGTGGTGAAAGTGAATATTTGCTTAATGGTGAAAATGTGCTTTTAAAAGATATTTCTGAGATATTAATGGATACAGGCCTTTCTAAAGAGGGATATGCTTTAGTTGGTCAGGGCAAAATTGATGAAATTGTTTCTGCAAAATCATCCGAACGAAGACAAATTTTTGAAGAAGCAGCAGGAATTACAAAGTATAGATATAGAAAAAAAGAAGCTCAAAATAAGTTAAGTCTTGCTGAAGAAAACCTCGTTAGGTTGACCGACATTTTAGATGAATTAAGAAATAGGGTTAAGCCGTTAAAGATTCAATCAGAAAAGGCTAAAAAGTTTAGAGAGCTTGATATTTGCAAAAAGCAACTTGAAATATCAATATGGATAAATGACTTAAAAAAATTAAAAGACAGTTTGAAAAATCAAGAAGATAAGCTTTTTATAACAAAAAATGATTATGAAAATGAAGAAAAATATTTAGAAGAACTTTCAATTAAAACACAAGAGATATATGATAAAATTCAAAACTATCAGTTAGAAATAGAGCGTGCTCGCAGTGAAAAAGAAGAATTAGCAGAAAGAAATACTTTAAAAGAGACTAATATTGCTGTTTTAAATAGTGATATAAATCATGCGAAAAGCGATATTCAAAGAATTGAAAATGAAAAAGAAACGCTATCACTAAGTGGAGAAGATTTATTTAGAGAAATTAAAAAAAAGCAAGAAAATTTAAAAGAACTTGAACATCAGCTTGAAGAAAAAAATAAGGAAATAGAAGATGCGCGTGATGATCTATTTAAATTTAATCAAGAAGGAAGCGGAGTTGACTTGGTTTGTTCTGATCTTGCTTCTTCTATTAACTCATTTATTTTGGAAAAGTCAACGGCAACTGTAAATATTTCGTCATTTAGTGTAAGGATTAGTGAATTAAATGAACGAAAAGAAAGTATATGCGATAATATTAATAAAAAAAAGGCGGACAAATGTAAAACGCAAAAAGATTTGGATGAAACAAACTTGCTTATAGAAGAGATTGATCAAAAAATTGAAGAACTTAATAATTTTAAGGCAGGATATGAAATAAAACTAAATTCGCGAAAGAAAAAGCTTGATGAGATAAATAGCAGTTTAAATATTATCAAAAACTCAGTTTCTAAGGCACAACAAAGAATAGATATTTTAAATGATCTTGAGAAAAATCTTGAAGGTTATTATTATAGTGTTAAGCAGGTTTTAAAATTATCCAAAAGTGGTTATTTAGAAGGTGTTTGCGGAACAATATCTCAACTGATTGAGCTCCCATCAGAGTATGCAATAGCGATAGAAACCGCACTTGGTGGCGGCATGCAAAATATTGTCGTTGATGATGAAACTAGCGCACAAAAGGCAATAAGGTTTTTAAAGGAGCAAAATGCAGGACGTGCTACATTTTTGCCGCTTACTTCTGTTAAATCTAATATTATTGAAAAACAAGGTCTTAAGAATTGTAATGGCTTTATAGGTATAGCTTCCAATCTTGTTGCATGTGATGATAAATATAACGGTGTAATTAAAAATATGTTAGGCAGAACCGTTGTTGTTGATGATTTAAAAAGTGGCATTCAAATGGCAAAGCAGTATGGTTATAGTTTTAAGATAGTTACGTTAGATGGACAAGTTATTAATGCAGGAGGCTCAATTACCGGAGGCTCTAAAGCAAAAAATGTTGGCTTACTTTCAAGAAAAAATGAGATAGATAAGTTTATAATAGAAATGAAAAAATTAAAAGCCGAACAAGAAGAATTAAAAACAAAAAGCGATGAGTTTACAGGACAAACCGATAAAATTTTAGTTCAAATCAAAGCTGCAGACAGTGAGCTAAAAGTTTGCTCTGAAGATAAAATAAAATATTTAGGTGAAAGTAAAAGATTTGCCGATTCTATAAATAATATAAATCAAATATTGTTTGAATTAGAAGAAGAACTTAATAAGTCTGACAAACAAATTAAAGAATTGATTGAATCAACAGAAGAATCTGAAAATAAGCTTAAAAATTCAAAAAAGCAGATTGATTCGCTTAAAGAGAAGCTTTCATCATTGCAGGGCGATCAAGAAAATTTAAAAGAAAAAAGAGAAGATCTTGAAAGCAATATATATAAATTAGATGTCAAGAAAAATGAAATAGAAGCAGGCATTAACCACCTAAAAGCTATCATTGACGATATGAATGTTCGTGCTAATGGTAACTCTGATAAGCTAGATTTGTTGGAGGATCAGTTAAAAGAAAAATTTAAACTGATTAATGATAAACAAAAAGAGCTTGAAGATGAAAAAACTTCAAAAGAAGCAGGAATTAATGAGATAAACTTAATAAATGAGCGAATAGAAGAGTTTATGCAAAAAAGAGTCGAAACAGAAAAAAACTCTGCACTCATTCGAAATGCCGAAAAAGATCATCAAGAATCAAAAGAAAATTTAGGCAGAGAATTAACGCGTTTGGAAGAACAAAAGAATATTTTAAAGCGGGATTATGAGAAAATAATATCGGATATGTGGGAAGCTTATAATATAACTTTATCTCAGGCAGAAGAACAAGCTAAAAATTTTGAAGATTATAGTGAGGCTAAAAAAGAACTTGCTTCAATAAAGTTAAAAATAAGACAGCTTGGGTCTATAAACTTAGAAGCAATTGAAGAATATGAAGAGGTCAAAGAAAGGTATGACTTTTTAAATAATCAAGTAAAAGATGCCAAAAAATCGAAAAATGACCTTGAAAAAATTATAAAGTATCTTACAAGCTCAATGAAAGATATGTTCATAAGATCGTTTAATGAAATAAATTATAATTTCAAACAAATCTTTGTCAAACTATTTGATGGCGGTAAAGCTGAGTTGTCGCTTGAGGATCGAGAAGATGTATTGGAAAGTGGTATAAATATAGAAGTGCAGCCGCCGGGCAAGATAATTAAAAATTTATCATCTTTGTCTGGGGGAGAGAAAGCATTTGTAGCAATTGCAATATATTTTGCCATAATAAAAGTTAGACCATCGCCGTTTTGTGTTTTGGACGAAATTGAAGCCGCACTTGATGATGTTAATGTAAACAAGTTCGCGTCATATATAAACAATATAGATGACGATACACAGTTTATTGTTATAACGCATCGTCGCGGAACAATGGAACAAGCAAATGTACTTTATGGTGTGACCATGCAGGAAGAGGGAGTGTCTAAGCTTTTAAAACTTACTACATCTCATGATTCCAAAAATATGGTACCCGCATAATTTTGTGATATAATAGACATATATGAAATTATTTTGATATTATCAATATGGAGGCAAAATAATGGGATTTTTTGATAAAATAAGACTTGGTCTTGCAAAAACACGTGGAGAAATGACAGAACAGCTTGATCAGGCATTTGGATCGACAGAAAAAATATCTGATGATCTTTATGAAGAACTAGAAGAAATTTTGATTATGTCTGATATTGGCATGGACACCTCTATTGAAATTATAGATATGCTAAAAGAAAATGTGAAAAAGGATAAACTTAAACTAAGCGGGCAAGCAAGAAATGCTTTGATAGAGATAATTACCGAAGTTATTTCGGGTGATGAAGAGTTAAATGTTAGCACCAAGCCGTCTATAATATTGGTATTAGGTGTAAATGGCGTAGGAAAAACGACAACAATTGGAAAACTTGCTTCCTATTTTAAAAATCAAGGAAAATCGGTTATACTTGGTGCCGCCGATACATTTAGAGCAGCTGCAACAGAACAACTTGAAGTGTGGGCTAATCGCACCGATTGTCATGTAGTAAAGCATAGGGAAGGTGCAGATCCGGCAGCTGTGGTTTTTGATACAATAAGTGCTGCTAAAAAACGTGGTATTGATATTGCAATATGTGACACTGCTGGAAGACTTCACAATAAGAAAAACCTTATGAGTGAGCTTTTAAAGATAAGCAATGTTGTAAAAAGAGAAAGCAAAGATTGTGATGTAGAAATTTTGTTAGTAGTTGATGCGACCACTGGCCAAAACGGCGTTGTCCAAGCAAGAGAGTTTAAAAAAGCAGCAGGTCTTACCGGCATAATCTTAACTAAATTAGATGGAACGGCAAAAGGCGGTATAGTTATACCTATAAAACAACAATTGGAACTTCCAATAAAGTTTGTAGGTGTAGGGGAGGGAATAGACGATTTGCAGCCGTTTGATGCGAAAGTGTTTACAAAGGCTTTGTTTGATACAAATGATGTGGAGGATATATCATGAAAATTGTAATAGCAAGTGAAAATAAAGGAAAAATAAAAGAGTTTTCAAGAATATTAATACCACTGGGATTCGAAGTTATTTCACGTGCAAACGCGGGTATGACAGATGAAATTGAAGAAACAGGTATTACATTTATAGAAAATGCACAAATTAAAGCTATGACTACATATAAAGCGCTTGGTTTGCCAGCAATTGCTGATGATTCTGGACTTGAGGTTGATGCCCTTTTTGGTGCGCCTGGAATATATTCTGCAAGATATTCGGCTGATGATGGAACAAAATGTACAAGTGAAAGCAACAACGCTAAACTTTTAAAAGAATTAGATGGTGTAAAAAATAGGAAAGCTAGATATGTATGCGCTTTGTGTTTTGTAAACAAAGACGGCAAAATGTTTGATATTGTTGAAACTTGTGAAGGTGAGATAGGTCTAGAGCTTGAAGGCAAAGATGGGTTTGGATATGATCCTTTGTTTAAATTTAATGGTGTAAGTTTTGGAAACGCATCGCCAAAAGATAAAGATTTGGTTAGCCACCGTGGCAAGGCTCTCAGAAAGTTAGCAAAAAATATTGATAAATGGAAATAGTAACAATCAAGCAATAGGCAGATGTTTTTTTCAAAAGCTTAAGTTTGTTGTTTAAGGAATATAGCTGATTTTAGATTTCGAATATATTTTTATATGTGGTTATATTTTAATGAAAAATTGTTTTTTATTTGTTTTATTTGTTTGGTATAATCAAAAAATAGAGTTAAAATCTTATGTTTTAAAAAAATATTATAATAGAAAAAATGATATGTAGTAGATGTTGAAATTGTTTTGTTTATAATAATAAATTTATGTTTTATAAAAAATATTAAAAAGAAAGATGGAATGGATGTATAATGTCAAAGATTGGTTTATTTGGAGGAACTTTTAACCCTATACATAACGGGCACATATTGTTTTTGCAGCAAATCAAGGAAAAATATTGCCTTGACAAAGTAATTTTGATGCCTTCAAATATACCGCCACATAAATATTCTGCTCTTGCGACAAATAATGAGCGCTTTAAAATGTGCAAGCTTGCGACGGAAGAAATTGATTATATTGCTGTTAGCGATATAGAATATAAGTTATCTAAAAAGAGTTATACATCTAATACACTAAAAATTTTAAAAAAAAGTTACCCTAATGATGAAATTTATCTTATAATTGGGCCTGACATGCTGCTTTCATTTGATAAGTGGTATGAATATAATTCCATTATCGAAAAATTTCCTATATTATCGGGAACTTCGTCAAAATATGAATATGAACTAATGACAAGCAAGGCAAAGGAACTTGGTGGAAATATCTCGGTTTTTATGATGGATATTTTAAAAGTGTCGTCAACATATATAAGAATAAAGTATGCGCAAGGTGAAAGTTGCGCTGAGTATTTAAATAAAAAAGTTGCGCAATATATATCTAAAGAGAAAATTTATATGAAAGAAAATACTTTTTTTGTTGAGTGTTATAATACAGTGAGAAATCAACTTTCTAAAAAGCGATTTAATCATTGTTTGATGGTGGCAAAAGCTGCAAAAGAGCTTGCAAAAATTTACAATGAAGATGAAAAAAAAGCCGAAATTGCTGGTTTGCTGCATGATATTATGAAAGAAAAAGATAATGCATTTTTATTGCATTTTATGGCTGAAAATGATATAATTTTAAGCAAACTTGAAAAAAATTGCCCTAAAATTTGGCATTCAATTGTAGGTGCAGTTTATTGTGAAAAATACCTTGGAATTGAGGATGAAAATATAATTAATGCTATAAGATATCATACTACTGCAAAAGAAGGTATGAGTAAGTTTGAAAAAATCATTTATATAGCTGATTGCATAAGTGATGATCGTAAATATAAAGAAGCCGAAATAGAACGAGAAATGGTAAAAAAAGATCTTAATATGGCAATTTTTTATCATTTGAAAAATACTATAATAAATCTTTGTGAGCAAAAAAGTGTGGTGCACCCAGATACGGTTAATTGTTATAATGAACTGTGTGCAGATAAAACAAATTAAATGGGGTAATTAATGTGGATAGTGAAATCTTGATGAAATCAGTAGTAAAAGTACTTGATGACAAAAAAGCTAGTGATATCAAAGTTATTAAATTAGATGATTTAACTATTATGTGCGATTATTTTGTAATAGCAGACGCCGATAATGCAACTCATGTTAGAAGTCTTGTTGATGATGTAGAGTATGAATTAAAAAAAGAGGGGAGAAATCCCAAGAGGATTGAGAAAGATAATTCTTCTAATTGGATTATACTCGACTATCAAGATGTAGTAGTTCATATATTTCATAAAAGTGCTAGAGAATTTTATAATCTGGAAAATTTATGGGCAGATGGTCAAGAAATAGCAACTAATGATATAATTGAGGAGGACTAATTTTAAATGCATTATGATTATAGTAAAATAGAAAAAAAATGGCAAAAGTTTTGGGATGATAATAATACTTTCGTCACAGAAAATGACTATAGCAAACCCAAATTTTATGCTTTGGTTGAGTTCCCTTATCCATCTGCAAAAGGTCTTCATGTCGGCCATCCAAGATCTTATACTGCGCTTGATATTATAGCAAGAAAACGCAGAATGCAGGGTTATAATGTTTTATATGCCATGGGGTGGGATGCCTTTGGTCTCCCTACTGAAAATTATGCAATTAAAAATCACATACATCCTGAAATTGTAACTAAAGAAAACATAAAAAGATTTAAATCACAACTAAAAAGTTTGGGCCTTTCTTTTGATTGGAGCAGAGAAATTAATACTACAGATCCATCTTATTACAAATGGACTCAGTGGATATTTTTGCAGATGTTTAAAAAAGGGCTTGCTTATAAAAAAAATATGGCGGTCAATTGGTGCACATCTTGTAAGTGCGTTCTTGCAAATGAAGAAGTTGTAAATGGGAAATGTGAACGCTGTGGGTTGGATGTTGTTCGCAAAAACAAGTCGCAGTGGATGCTTAAAATAACTGCTTATGCCGACAGACTAATAGATGACCTTGAAACTGTGGATTACATAAAACCTGTAAAAACGCAACAAATTAATTGGATAGGCAGAAGTTATGGCGCTGAAGTTGTTTTTGATACAACAGTTAATGATAAGTTAGCAGTTTATACTACAAGGCCGGACACTTTGTTTGGTGTAACTTATATGGTGATTTCTCCGGAACATCCAATTATTGAACAAAAAGCCAATTTAATTAAAAATATAGATGAAGTTTTGATTTATAAAGAAAATGCCGCAAAGAAATCTGAGCTTGAGAGAAGTGAAACAAACAAAGAAAAGACAGGTGTAAAACTTGAGGGCATTAGAGCAATAAATCCGGTAAACCATAAAGAGATACCAATATATGTTTCAGACTATGTTTTAATGAGCTATGGCACAGGCGCTATTATGGCTGTTCCTGCTCATGACTTGCGTGACTATGAATTTGCTAAAAAATTTGGCATTGATATTGTTGAGGTGGTTTTGGGCGGTGATATTTCAAAAGAAGCTTTTACAGATTGTGAAAACGGCACTATGGTTAACTCGAAATTTTTAAATGGTATGACTGCTAAGCAAGCAAAAGAAGCTATGATTAATTGGCTTGAAGAAAATCATAAAGGAAAAGCTAAAGTAAATTATAAGTTAAGAGACTGGGTGTTTGCAAGGCAAAGATATTGGGGTGAACCAATTCCTATCATCCACTGTCCAAAATGTGGAGAAGTTGCTGTTTTGGAGTCTGAATTGCCGCTTAAGCTCCCTAATTTGGATAATTTTGAGCCTACCGAAGATGGTGAGTCACCACTTTCTAAAGCGTCTGAATTTGTTAATACTGTTTGTCCAAAATGTGGCGGAAAGGCTATGAGAGAAACAGATACAATGCCTCAGTGGGCAGGCTCTTCATGGTATTATTTAAGATATTGTGATCCTAATTGTGATTATGCTATTGCAAGCAAAGAAGCAATTGATTATTGGTTGCCTGTTGATTGGTATAATGGCGGTATGGAACACACGACGTTGCATTTGCTATATTCAAGATTTTGGCATAAGTTTTTATATGACATAGGTGTTGTTTCTACAAAAGAGCCTTATAATAAAAGAACAAGTCACGGTATGATATTGGGTCAAAACGGCGAGAAGATGAGCAAGTCAAGAGGCAATGTTGTAAATCCGGACGAAATAGTTAAAGAGTACGGCGCAGATACTATGAGATTATATGAAATGTTCATTGGTGATTTTGAAAAATCTGCTCCGTGGAGCACATCTTCAATTAAAGGTTGCAAAAGGTTTTTAGACAGAGTGTGGGCTTTACAGAATATTGTAAAAGGTGATGGAATAAGCAAAAATGTTGAAAGTGCGCTTCATAAGATGATAAAAAAGGTTACAGAAGACATTGAAAATATGAAATTTAACACGGCAATATCTGCAATGATGGCATTTTTGAATGTTGTCTCAGATGCTAAATCTATAACTAATGATGAATTTAAGATTTTGCTTATATTACTATATCCTTTTGCACCGCATATATCGGAAGAATTATATAGTTTAATGAACTATCCTGGATATGTTCACGAACAGCAGTGGCCTAAATATGATCCAAATAAGTGCAAAGATGATAGTGTGGAGATTGTAGTCCAAATATGCGGGAAAATTAAGGCTAAACTCGTTATTCCAACTGATTTGGGTAAAGAAGATGCTATTAGGCTAGCAAAGGAAAATGAAAAAATTGCTGCAGAACTTAAAAACAAGCAAATTATTAAAGAAATATATGTTCCAAATAAATTAGTGAATATAGTCGCTAAACCGTAATCAATCATAAAATAGGTATTACCATGAAGGCGTAGGGGAGTGTTTTAATATAAATATTGTTATATAAAGAAAAAGTACAAATTATTTTTGGTTATTTTTTTCTGCTTTTGAAATTAGATAGTGTCTACATGAGTTATGCTAAAACAGCTGCCCAAATTGCAATGCAACGAACTTGAACAGCAGCAATAAACGCGTCTGTGGTTTTGGCATAGCGTGTAGCAATACCACGCCAGCGTTTTAAGCGCAGAAAACAGTTCTCGACCAAATGGCGAAGCCTGTATAAATATTTGTCATATTCCCGTTGGTCTTTTCGATTCTTTTTTGTCGGAATAACAGGCTCCATTCTTTGTGAAAGCGCGTAGGCTACAATATCATCTGTATCATAGCCGCGATCAGCCAGCAGTGCTTTGGCAGAAATACCCTCTATCAGGTGGATAGCTTCTTTACAATCCGCTCCTGGTACCTTCTGTAACAAGGATTCTGACTGGCATACCATGTGCATCCACGGCTAAATGTATTTTGGTGTTGAGCCCCCTTTTGTGCGAGTCATATCCTGATTGCCTCCACGCGCTCCCGCGGCGTGTGGATGTACCTTAATATGATTTGCGTCAATCATGAGCCATTCGTAATCCGGCTCGTCGATTAGAATCTCCAGTAGTTTTTCCCAAATGCCTTTTCTTCGCCACCGGATAAACCGTTGATGCACTGTTCCCCATTTCCCGTAATCGGACGGCAGGTCACGCCAGGGTGCGCCTGTACGAAGCACCCAAAATACTGCATTAATAAAACGTTGATTGTCTTGCGCAATTCCTCCCCATTGACCGCGCTGCCCTGGCAGATGGGGTTCTAACAAAGCCCACACTTCGTCACTTATGTCGTGTCTATGATAGGATGCTTTCATGTCTTTCGACCTCCTACATTTAATGATTCTATTATATCATAAATCTATTGTCTTGTGTAGACATTGTCTAAAACCCTACCATGCAATTTGGTACATTAAGAAAATAATAAAAATCCTGCTTTTGGTAAAATAGATGCGAACTTTAGAATCGTAAAAACCAAAAGTAGGATTTGTTTAATTAAAGATTAATAAATGGTTAGGATATTTAAAATATCTATATTAGCACTTTAAGTTATTTGCAGTTAACTAAATTAAAAAAATAATAAGATTGATTGAAAATAGAATCGCACTAATTTAAAGTGATCTTTTGTAAACTGTTGTGCAACTTAGAGTCTTTGAATTATACAAATGATAAATCAAGCAGCATTATTATAGTAAGGGACAGTAGAAAAAGACCGTTCATGCAAATATACATTATTTTGAGGCTTTTTCTTTTAATATGATATGCCATCAATCCTATTAGAAAACAGGTGATAATTAAACCAATAATTATTCCAACAAAAACTATATAATAATTTTGAATATGAAAAAAACGATCAACAAATAAAGTAATTATATAACTTAAGATATACGTCCCGGGCAATATCATTAAAATTACCGCTGTTTTAGCATATTCATTGCAGTGTTCGCGGATAAATATTATAAGTATCAATAGTATAACAATTAAAATAGCTATAGATTCAAAGAACATTAGAGCTACTCCTTTAGCAGTTTTTTTCTATATGATAAAGCAGCTTGTTCAGCTTTATTATCTCCAAATTTATAATAAATTACATCACTCAAAATATCTGGCATATATTGTTGTTTTACATAGTGATTGGAGTAGTCGTGAGGATAAAGATAATTTTGGCCTTTATATTCATTTCCTTCACCATCAAAGTGAACATTTTGCAGGCAGCGTGGAAACTCGCCAATTTTGCCCTTTTTGACGTCAGATATTGCATTGTTAACTGCAACATAAGCGCTGTTGGATTTAGGAGCGGTTGCAAGTAATATAGTAGCGTGTGCAAGTGGTATTCTAGCTTCGGGTAGTCCTAACTGGATTGCGCTGTCAACGCAGGATTTGACGATTGATATAGCGTTTGGATAAGCAAGACCTATGTCTTCACATGCTATAACAAGCAGTCTTCTGCAAGGTGAGATTAAATCTCCGGCTTCGAGAAGTCGAGCGAGGTAATGGATTGCCGCATTTTCATTGCTTCCTCGAATAGATTTTTGAAAAGCCGATAGAAGATCGAAGTGTTCATCTCCCTCACGATCATATCTATTGCCACTTTTTTGAGATAATTTTTTTGCGAGTTCCAAAGTTACGTGTGAATCTTTAGCCGCTATAGAGCAAAGTTCAACTGTATTTATAGCTTTTCTGACATCTCCTCCGCAGCTGTAGGCAATATGAGATATAGCATCATTATCATAAATAATATCCGTTTTAAGTTCTTTTTGTATATAAAGAAAAGCTCTTTTTATTGCCAGAATAATATCATCTTTTTTTATAGGTTTAAATTCAAAAACGGTAGCTCGGCTTAAAATTGCATTGTATATATAAAAATATGGGTTTTCGGTAGTTGAAGCAATTAAAGTGATGCTGCCATTTTCAATATATTCAAGCAAGCTCTGTTGTTGCTTTTTGTTAAGGTATTGTATTTCATCTAAATAAAGCAAAACGCCGTTTTGACCTACAATTGTGTTAAGCTCTGACACGACTTGTTTGATATCAGCTAGTGAAGCATTGGTTCCGTTAAGTTTATGAAGGCGCATGTTTGCGTTTTTAGCAATTATTCTTGCAACAGTAGTTTTACCAGTACCGGAAGGACCATAAAATATCATGTTTGGAAGATTATTTGATTCTATGATAGCTCTTAATGGCTGTCCTTTATCTAAAAGGTGGTGTTGACCAACAACATCATCTAAAGATTGAGGTCGAATATTATCTGCGAGTGGCAAAACCAGAACCTCCTATTATAAAATAAAAATGCTTAGTATAATATTATATTAATAAATAGGATATTTTTCGCATAAATCCGCAACAATTTTTTTGCATGCATTGATATTAGATATATGGTTTTTTGCGGTTAAATAGAAGCAGGTTGCAATTTTTTCCATATCAGCGGGTTTAAGACCTCTTGTAGTGACTGCGGGTGTGCCAATTCTTATGCCACTGGTTACAAATGGACTTTGTGGATCGTTTGGAATGGCGTTTTTGTTTACAGTAATATGAACTTCATCAAGGTTATGTTCAAACTGTTTTCCAGTTATGCCAAACGATTGAAGATCAACTAACATAAGATGATTATCGGTTCCTCCGGAGACAAGTGAGAATCCTTTTTTTAGCATTTCTTCTGCAAGAGTTTTAGCGTTTAATATGACATTTTTTTGATATGTTTTAAAATCGTCTTTAAGAGCTTCGCCAAAGCAAACAGCTTTTCCGGCTATTACATGCATTAAGGGACCACCTTGAGTGCCTGGGAAAACAGCTTTATTAATTTTTTTAGCAATTTCTTCGTCGTTAGATAATATAAAACCGCCTCTTGGTCCACGAAGTGTTTTATGAGTTGTAGATGTTACAACATCAGCATATGGTATTGGGGATGGATGTAACCCGGCGGCGACCAGGCCAGCTATGTGAGCCATATCAACCATAAAAAGAGCACCAACTTTTTTGGCAATATAATAGATTGCTTTAAAATCAATAATTCTAGGATAAGCTGAGGCTCCAGCAACTATAAGTTTTGGTTTGTTTTTTATGGCTAGTTTTTCAATTTGATTATAATCGATATATTGCGTTTTGGGATCAAGGCCATATGGTATAAAGTTATAGTAACTGCCAGATATGTTTACCGGTGAGCCATGGGTTAGATGTCCGCCTTCAGCAAGACTAAGGCCTAAAACGTTATCACCAGGTTTTAAAAATGCAAAATATACTGCATTGTTAGCATTAGCCCCAGAGTGGGCTTGTACATTTGCAAATTTTGCACCAAATAATTTTTTAGCACGGTCAATGGCAATATTTTCTACAATATCAACATATTCACAACCACCATAATAACGTTTAGAAGGGTAGCCTTCAGCATATTTGTTTGTAAGCACAGATCCCATGGCAGCCATGACAGTTGGAGATACTAAATTTTCGCTTGCAATAAATTCTAGATTATTATGTTGGCGATTAAGTTCTTTTTCCATAGCTTCGCCAACACAAGGATCATTATCTTTTACAAAACCTATAGTATCAATAATAGAATCAAACATTGATATACTCCTTTTTTTTTAAGAAATGATACTATGATTATAACTCATATTAATTTATATTTCAATCTATATTTTATCTCATAAAAAGTTACATAATAAAGACAGATCAATGTAAAAAGCAATATAGTTTAGGTGCATCCAATTTATGTTAAATATCAATTTGTGGTTATATTATGGTTAGATTTAAATTTACATACTTTTTGCTAAAAAATTTTTCTTATTTCATACTTGAATTTATAGATACATAAGCATATTTAATTATAAGGCAATGTTTTTTGAACTCCATTATTATCATCATTAGATTTACTTTAAATTTTATTAGAAAGTGATAAATATATATTGCATTAATAGTGTAAAAGATAAAAAAGTTAATATAAATTTTGGGATATGTTATGTTTTAATAATATTTTTAATTATGTTTAAATTATTTCGTTGTGGCACTTACTTTTATTATATGAACATTGTATATAAATCGTTAAAATTTTAAATGAGCACAACAAAAAAACTCTCGTTATTTTCATTAACGGGAGTTTTACAATATTTAAAAATTAATAATTAATTAGCACGAGTAACCTTACCTGAACGTAAGCAACGAGTACATGCATGAACATGACATGGAGTACCGTTACGAACAATTTTAACACGTTTTACATTAGGTTTTAAAATTCGGTTAGTGCGCTTATGTGAGTGTGATATTTTTATACCAAATGATACACCTTTTCCACAAATATCACATTTAGCCATGTAAAACACCTCCTTTAATTATATATCGTAACTATAGTTCTAAAAGCTACGGATTATTTTTTAAGGCAATTCAAACTTTATTTATAATTAAAACATGCTTAAGATGATTACCAATAAAAAATATTTTATCATATAAACTTGAAAAAATCAATATTAAAATAAAATTGGGAGTGCCCAAAAAGAGTATATAAGATGCAAAAAGGAAATAAAAAAGATATAATAAAGAAATGAAATCTGAAAGATGTAAAAAAGAAAACCAACAAGTAAAATCCGGAAAAACAAGGTCAGGAAGCCAAAGGTATAAGTGTAAACACTGTGAAAAAGTATATAAACTAAATTCAAAAGAAAGGAGCTATAGCAAAAAATAAATAGACAGGCAATAAAATTGTATATGGAAGGAAACAGTGGAATAGCAGTAGGGAGGATATTAGAAATAGGAAAGAATATGTGTCTATATTATATAAAGAAATATGCGAAGGAAATAGAATTTAAAAATGCAGCAAAGGAGAGAGAAAAAGTAATAGAAATGGACGAACTCTACAGTTACATAGAGAGAAAAAACAAAATATATATGATAACACTTAGTATGATATTATATAGCATATGAAAAAAGTAGTGAAAGGATACAAAGGCTGTTAGACAAATCACCAAAGGCAGAGCATTATTATTCTGATGCTTATTCTGTATATTCCGAAATATGCTATTATGTAACGCATATATCACTAAAAACAAAAGTGAGACATACACCGTAGAAGGAGTAAATTCAGACTTAAGGAATTATATATTACCTTCGCATAGGAAATTCAAGTGCTTTTTTAGATCAATAGATACTGCAAAAGTATATTTGTTTATGCTTTTAATAAATTTGCTCTAGCTAAGCTCTTATATCCTTCACTTAAATCTGCATTTTTTCTTTCTTCCTTTTCTATAAACTTTTTAGGGCATTCACCTAATAAATAAAATATTGACAATATTAATAAATTTATATTATAATTTTAATAAATGGAGGTTATATAAAATGGCAAAAAAGTTTCTAAAAACAATCATCTTATCTTTAACTTTGTGTTTAATATCTTCTTCTTTTAACATTGCTTATGCTTTGCCTACTAAATTAATAAATGTTCCTTATATAAACCAAAATGATATAGTTTATGGCTGTGAAGCGGTAAGCTCCACTATGGTTCTTCAGTACTATGGTTATAAAATTTCAGAAAAAGATTTTACAGATAAATATTTGATAAAAAAGGATTTTTATATAGATGTTGATGGTAAAGTTTATGGACCTGATCCTAATTCAGCATATCCTGGCAATCCATATATAGCTAGCGGAGATAACTGCGGATATGGCAGTTATGCGTCATCAACTGCTAATTCTATTGATAAAGTTTTATATCCTGCAAGGCACCAAACCAAAGTAATTATTGGTATGGAATTAAGTGATATTGTTGCAAATTATATTGATAGAGACATACCTGTTTTAATTTGGGCTACTATGGATATGAGAGAACCAAAACAAGGTGATTCTTGGATTATAGATTATGTTGATGAAAATTCTCAATATGAGATAGGCGATGAATTTGTATGGATAGCAGGGGAGCATTGTTTGGTTTTGGTAGGGTATGATGATGATAATTACTATTTTAATGATCCATATAAGAACCATGGAGTGATTGCTTATAACAAGGATTTAGTTAACCAAAGATTTAATGATTTAGGGAAACAAGCTGTTGTTGTTCTTAAAATATAAAACAATTAATATTATATAAATTTATTTTTAAATGTCAAAAGCTTATTATTGGGCTCTTGGCATTTATTTATGTGTTTTATTATGTGTAAAAAATATTATTTAACTGATGACAAAACATAATTTATAGAAAATTTTGAGCTCAACATAAAATATTTTGGTGAAAAAACAATAATATTTAGCTACATTTTATGCGTAGTAATTTTTGTATAAAGATATTAAAGCTTATAACCAAACCTATAATATTATTAAATAAAAAGTCATTAAAAACATATAATTTATAATGAGTTGCAAGCACAAATATAGGAAATTATCTTTATATAAATTTAGTATATATTTTTTAAGCATACAAAAAACCAATCCGAGCAATAATTCATTAAGTAGGAATGCTCGGATTAACGGTCGAACACAGCTATTATAATAATTTTAACTTATAAAAACAAGGAATTTATTCATGTCTTGGCTTTTTAAATTTTTTATAGATGTAAATGGATAATACAGCTAAGAGCAAAATTGAAATTAAAACTGAGATTATAATTATAAATGAATTGTTATTATTTTTTCTGTTGCTGATTAAAGGAATGTAAGGATTAATGTGATTTGTTTTTAACTCGCAATAATAGTTTCCGTTTATTTTTACAACTTGTTCATTAAAATCGGTATCATTTGGCTCAAATAATAATTTGTAAATTTCCGAAGTGCTTTGGATAAAATTATCTGAAATAGGAATTCTTACAGTAACAAGATCATTTTTATAATTTTGTTTGACAGTTTTACCTTTTATATCCACAACATTAATTTTATATACACTCATTTGTTCAGAAAATTGTTTATTATCTTCATCAATATGTTGAAAAACTTTTTTATATTGCGTAGAATTTTCGGGATTTTTTTCAACTATTAATCTAGAACCATAAGGGAAAACACCGGCTGGAGCTTCAATCCAAAAGCCTGTTGAAGGATCAATTTGGTTAAATGTCTCAGATGGATTAATGTTAGCTGAAACTTGATCGTGTGGGAGCAGTAAGTAATTATAAGAATCTCTACCGGAAATTCCAAAGTCAGAACTAAACGTTATTGGTATATTTTGAGATACGTCCTCTGTGCAAAACGATGGCTCACCCATCATTAATACCACATCATCATAACCTACAACTCCATCTAAAGCAGGTTTTTCCTCAAATTCTGCAGTATCATATCCGTCAAAAAATTTGTCTTTGACCTTAAGATTTTTAATTTTAAGTTTTTTAGGTGTGATATTGGCAGTAATACCGGTCGGTTGATTTTTAATATAGTAATTTTCGGAGTCTTCTCCCTCAATTGAAAATTCAGTAAATTCAACAGGAATATTTTCTCCAACTTTCAATGTGATAAATGACGGAGTACCATTTACTATAGATACGTCATCTCCATTAATTATTCCTTCTAAAGATGGTGAATTATCAATTTTTGCAATATTTAAACCGTCATAAACTTTATCACTTACAGATAAATTTGTAATTGTAAGATCTTTAGGACTAATATTTGCACGTATTTGTTCTGGCTGATTTACAAGAGTATAGTTCGATGCAGCAGAACCTGCAAGAGCAAATCCATCAAAATATACTGGCTTATCATTACCTATATTTTTATCTGAGAAATTAGCTGTGCCACTTATTACGGTAAGATCATCACCGTCTATTTTATCATTTTTATTAAATGTTGCTTGACCCATTATTTCGGTATTTGTAGTTCCATCGTAAGTTTTGCTGCAAGCGCTAATACCTTGAATGGTAATGGGCTTTTGATAGATGGCAGCAAATGCCGATGTTGGTTGAGTGGCAATAATATAGTTTGAAGAGGCAGAACCAGAAAGTGAAAAACCTTCAAATTTTACACTTTTGTGGCTTCCTGCATATTGATCTATAAAATTAGCTGTTCCTTTTATCAAGTTTAAATTGTTACCGTCTAAATTGTTGATAATTTTTGCTCCAATTTGATTTATTTCGGTATTTGTAGTTCCATTGTATATCTTATCATAAGCGCTTACACCTTGAATTGTAACCGGTCTTTTGTGAATTGTAGCAGATGCTTGAGCAGGTTGATTGGAAAGAGTATAGTTCAAAACATCTTTTCCGCTAAGAGAGAATCCGGAAAAAATTACTTTTTTATTGGCAGCCGCATTTTTATTTGTAAAATATGCTTTGGCTTTTTCGAAATTTATTGTGAGGTCATCTTGCTCCAGTTTTCCATTAATGATTGCATTACTGTCATAATTAATATCTGCGACCTCAGTGGTGTCATAGATTTTGTCTTTAACACCAAGATTTTCTATATGCACATGTTTTGGATTAACAACAATCTCAGAGCTTAAAGTGGTCGTTTCTTCATAATTTTCATCAGCTGCTTTAATAGCAGTTATTCTAAATTTACCTACTTTTTGCACTATGACTTGACCGTTTTTATCAATTGAAGCAATAGAATCATCACTTGATATATATGTTATGTTTCCTGTGCTATCTCCGCCTTCTGCATTAACCAAAAAATTATCACCATATGTGTATGGAGAATTAATGCCATCAATAACTATTTTTGACTGTGCATCTTTTTTCACTATTAATTTGATTTGAGTTGTAGGTTGAGCATCGCTATCAACTGTTGGGGCAACGTCATAATTTTCGCCTAATGGTTTGTAATAAACATTTAAAAAATATTCACCTGCAAAAAGAGAATCAAGGTATGAGTATGAAAATATGATCGTACTATTTTTAATTTCATAATTAATAAACTCTGTAAGAGTTTTGTTATTTGTAGAATTTACAATTTTATCTATTGTGTTTCCATTTAATTTTACGGTTGCTTCTAGATTGTTTTTTGAAGTTTTAGTAAATGTTAATTCATCGGTTATTGCTTCGCTATCTTTATATAATATAACACCGTTGCTGTCTATGCATGTTATATTTCCGGCATTGTCAGTAATTCGTTCATATATTATAAATTTATTTAAATCTTCATCTAAAATTTCTGTATTAAAAGAAGTTTGTCCTTCAGGGAGCTTAATCCAATCGGTTGAATTTATTGCGTCTTGCTTTGTTTTAAATTCAGAATCGGTTATGATATACTCAAGACTTTTTACACCGCTGCCGCCTTTTTCGTCTGAAGCAATGAAGCTTATCTCAATTTTATCTTTAAAAAACATCCCAAAAGTAAGTTCGTTTAAAAAAGCGAAGAATCTATTTTCTCTTATACGTATTTCTCCGGTTGGCCCTGTGGTATCTATTTTTAATGTAATATTTGTTTCTTCTGAAGTGTTTCCTGCAAGGTCTGTTTGAACTATTGAAAGATTATGTATCCCATCTTCAAGATAAGGTAGATTGGCAGACCAATCGCCAGAATCTTCTACCAATATGGTTTTTAAAATTTTGTCGTCTTCTTTAATGGTGATTATGCACTTTGCTTCACCCTTACCATAGATATAAGGAGTATCTGTATTTACATATGATTCAGCAGGGCTATTGACTTCAGTTGGAGTTAACGGAGGTGTTTTGTCGATCTTTAGAGAAACAATATCCGATTCGGTATAGTTATTTCTTTTGTCTGCAGCTTTAATTTTTAAATCAAATTGACCTTCTAAGGATACTTTGAATTCAAGTTTATTTTCTTCTATAACATTTACAGTTACACCTGTTGGAGGGCTGGCAGAAGCGTTATAATAGTTGGCACCGCCATCTAAAGAGATGTAGTAACTTTCAATATCCACACCAGAGGTATAATCTCCATCAACATTTGGATCTTCGACAACATATGTCGCAGTTATATCTTGATTTGTCCAATCACCTGCGTTATAATATGTTCCGTCATCGTTTATTAAGGCAACGGATTTTATCTCCGGAGCCGTGACATCTTTAATATACCAATGTGCATATAAATTTAGTTCTGAACTGTGGTTGTCGGATAGCAAGTTTATTATGTTGTCGTTAGGTTCTACTTTTTCACCGTTATCTGGGTCAGTATACCAACCTAAAAAATTATAGCCAGATATTGCACTTGGAGTTGGGAGTGATGATATTTCCTGGTTGTAATATACAATATCGTCGCTTATGTCGTTGATATCTTCCAAAATAGCCTCGTTAACGTGATATTTTATCGTTATTTGTTTTCCAATGTCAGTGCTTGCTATCAATGAATTTGCCATATCTGTGCTGTTTCCCCACAGTCTATCGCCATATTCTACTATGTAGCCAAGCACACTAGTGTTATTATTGGCATAATCATTCCATTCGCCATTAGAACTAATTGTCAAAAGGCAACCTTCATTGCCAGAGTCGCTTGGTTCACCCAATTGCCAAGGGGCATAGCTATATCTTGCTGTTTTATTTAAATTATTATTAGTGCTTTTGCTTTCTTCATAAAAGATAGCATTTGTGTTGTTACAATCTCCATATTTCCCGTTTGGAATATTGTTATTATCTATCATATTTGGGGCAGTCCAACTTGAGTCAGATGGAATAAAGCAACTTTCAGGGCCACATGCCCAGTACCAATATCCTAAATCGTCATTAGCGCCGGCTATAGGAGTAGAAATAAAATTAGCCGAAGTTGTTCCCATATTGATCATTGGATAGCGCGTTCCTCCTAGCCATCCATTTGGAACAACTCCAGTTTTTGTTAAATATTTTTTGCAAAATTCATCTTCTTGCTCTGATGTAATTACGGCTAAATAGCCATTCCAGCTAAACACTTTACTGTTTAAAGCTTCTTTATAGGCATCAATCCAAGAAATACCTTCACTGGAGACATATCTATAAAAGTGGCCGGTACCTGGAAAATAGTGTATGTCATTTGGAATTTCAAATTCACTTAAAATTATGTTTATTGATTGGTAATTTTCGCATTTATATTGTACACATCGCAAAAATGTTTGTATTTCAGCTATTGTTTGTGAGTTCACGTTATATGTCAACAAAGTGGGTGTATTATTAGGGTTTGCTGTGAAGCCTGGGATATCTTCCGGGACCATTATAATTGCATTTTCAGTGTTGCTTCCTGAATATGATATTTTTATGGTTTTAATTTCATTATAATCTTGATTTGTTGATATAATTTCCAAATTCGGGAATGTGCAGTAGTCGTTTTCCCATTTTGGCAATTTAAAAATTAATTTTGCATCTATACTATCGCTTATGAATATTTTATCGTACTGTGTTTCTGCATTTATGTTCATATAAACAGGTGTTTGAAAGATAATAATTAATCCTGTTAAAATATATATCATTAACTTTTTAATTTTCCCCATTTTTTAATCACCACCATGACTATGTTGTTTATAATAGTATACAAAATAAATTATACATCAAAATTAGACAATTTGCAATATTTTTGTTAAAGGGGAGTGCCCAAAAAGAGTATAATAAGATGCAAAAAAGAAATAAAAATAATATAATAAAGAAATGGAATGTGAAATATGTAAAAAAGAAATGAGCTATAGCAAAGAAATAAATAAAAAGGTAATAAAATTGTATATGAAAGGGAACAGTGGAAGAGCATTAGATCTGATGCAAATTCAAGCTATAAAAATGCATACTATATTGGTAAAAATTCTTATTTCAAGAACAAAAGTCAAACATACACCGTAAAAGGTTTAAATTCTAATTTTAGGAAATCCAAATGTTTTTTGACCTATAGGTATTGCAAAAGCTGTCTTTAAATTTTAATAACTTTAATCTAGCTAAGTTCTTGTGTGCCTTCACTAAAATTTGCAATTTTTCTTTCTTTGTTTTATCAAATTACCATTTTTATCAAATTATCATAACATAATATTAATAAACTTTAATTATAGTGTTAATTTTATTTTATAAAACTTGACATTTTATAACTATTTACATATAATAACGTTATTATCAATGGTTATGGAGGAGATATATTTTGAATAAAAATAAACAGACCGTCCTTACTAACGAAGGCCTCAAAAATCTAGAAGATGAATTAGAAGAACTTAAAACAAAAACTCGTAAAAATATAGCGGATAAAATAAAAACAGCTCTTTCATTTGGCGATCTTTCAGAAAATAGTGAATATGATGAAGCAAAGAATGAACAGGCAAAAGTAGAAGCAAGAATTGCTCAAATAGAGACTATTTTAAAAGATGTAAAAATAGTTGATTCAAGCGAACTTGATAACGATATTGTCTGCATAGGCAGCAAGGTAAAACTAAATGATTTGGAATTTGGAGATGTAGTTGAATATAGAATTGTAGGTTCCACAGAAGCGAACCCCCTTAACGGTAAAATCTCCGATGAATCTCCTGTTGGTAAAGCTTTGTTAGGACATAAAGTTGGTGAAATCGTAGAAATTGATACACTTTCTGGTATCGTAAAATACGAAATCTTAACAATAGATCGCTAAATTAATATAATTATAAGAAGCGAAAATCGCTTCTTATTTTAATATATATAAGGACATGCTATTATTTTAAGGGAGTGTTTTTAATTGTCAAATAATAAAGTACAAAATTTAGGAGAACAACTAAAAATTCGCAGAGATAAACTCAAAAATTTACAAGATTTGGAAAATGACCCTTTTTCTATAACAAAATTTAACGTTGATTCATCTACCAAGGATATTAAAAATAATTTTGATTACATGGAAGGCAAATCTGTAAGCATTGCCGGTAGAATAATGAGCAAACGTGTTATGGGTAAACTTAGTTTTGCCGGTTTGCAAGATTTTTATGGGAATATCCAGTGTTACATTAAAAAAGAATGTATGGACGAAGAAAATTACCGCGAATTTAAAAAGCTTGATATTGGTGACATTATAGGTGTCGAAGGTGAAGTGTGTCGCACTGAACGTGGAGAAATCTCTGTTAAAACAACAAAAATTATCCTTATTTCAAAATCATTAATACCACTTCCCGAAAAATTTCATGGATTGCAAAATACAGACATTAGATATAGGCAACGATATCTTGATTTGACAGTAAACCCAGAAGTTAAGGAAACATTTGTAAAACGCAGCAAGATAATAACTGAAATAAGGCGCTTTCTTGACAAAGAAAATTTCTTGGAAGTTGAGACTCCCGTACTTCACAATCAAGCTGGTGGCGCTGCTGCCAGACCATTTATGACTCATCACAACGCACTTGACATTGATATGTTTATGCGCATTGCTCTTGAACTGCACCTTAAAAGATTAGTTGTAGGTGGCTTTGACAAAGTTTATGAGATTGGCAGAGTTTTTCGCAACGAAGGTACCGATACAAAACACAACCCTGAATTTACGCTGCTTGAGTTATATCAAGCTTATACCAATTTTGAAGGTATGATGGATATAACAGAGCGATTGATTAGAACTATAGCAGAAAAAGTTCTCGGAAAAACTTTAATTAAATATGGTGATTATGAAATAGATCTTGGCAAACCGTTTAGCAAAATTTCCATGACAGAATCAGTTCTTAAATATTCAGATGTGGATTTTTCCAAAATAGATACTTTAGATGACGCCCGCAAAGTTGCAAAAAAACATAATATAGCTTATGAAGATCGTCACAAAATTGGGGATATATTAAATCTTTTTTTTGATGAGTTTGTTGAATCAAAACTTATACAACCAACTTTCATAACAGACTATCCTGTTGAAATTTCTCCTCTTGCAAAGCGCAATCCTAAAAATCCGAACCTAACCGAAAGATTTGAGTTGTTTATTGTTGGAAGAGAATTTGCTAATGCTTTTTCTGAATTAAATGATCCTATAGATCAAAGAAAAAGATTTGAAGAACAAGCAGAACTTAAAAAGCAAGGAGATGAAGAAGCTTGCGATGTTGACGAAGATTTCTTAACTGCACTTGAATATGGGATGCCTCCAACCGGTGGTATGGGCATGGGTGTAGATAGATTGGTTATGCTTCTTACTAATAGCAACAGCATACGCGATGTTCTCCTTTTCCCGACAATGAAACCACTTGATAAGTAAAAATTTGGACAATCAGTTACATAATCAATTTTACTCTGTTAAATTTAAAAAATCACAAATTATCAAAGAAATGAATTTTCCTCTGATAATATATGATATGAATATAGTTTTGCAATAGGATTGAGAGGCTTTATCTATCAAAATTTGGAGATTTTAATAAATATAAAGTAGTATAAAAGACCTACTTTCAAATAGATGTATATAAAAATCGATTAATTAAAATTAATATGAAGTGATATTTATGAAAAAGAAAAAGCTTGTTTTTGGCATATCGGCAATTATTATAGTAACATTAATTATTACCTCATTTTTTTGTGCATTAACATATATAAATTCTAAGATTAAAGCACCTGATACTATACTAAATTTGATGTTAAAAAATGGTAATACCATTGATGAATTAATTGGCCTTAATTGTAGTCAATTAATTACAGTTTCTTCAAACGGATCAAAAGCACAGATTGATTTTTATACATTAAAAAATAATGTATGGTCTCTTGACGGAAATATGTCTTGTTCAGGATTTGTTGGAGTAAATGGTGTTACAGAATATATGAGTGAAGATAGTACTGCTTCTCCGAAGGGGTTATATCATGTTGGAGATGCCTTTTATATTTATAGTATGCCAAGCACAGGTTTATCTACATTTAAAATAACAGATAATACATATTGGGTAGATGACCCTAATTCTATATATTATAATAAACGGGTTGAGGGAACTGAAAATAAAGATTGGAATTCAGCAGAGCATATGATTGATTATTCAACAGCATATGAGTATGGATTTGTCATAGATTATAACACAGAAGCTATATATAATGCCGGTTCTGCTATATTCTTCCATATTAAGCATTCTCCAACAGCAGGTTGTATAGGAACAGATAAAGATAATGTTCTTAAATATCTGTCCAAATTACAATCTTCTTGTAATCCATATATTCTAATAGTTTAAAATAATCAAAAAATGATTAATAAAAATTTTTTAATAGTTCACCCTATTGAGATTATAACTTCATATATTTAATATTGTAAACAAAGCCAAAGTCTTTTTTTACGAGGTTTTGTGGTTTTGCTTTTAAAAATATAAAATTTGCGAAAAAGGAAATATTTACTCCTCTTTCGCAAATTTCTTTGTTACACCAACCATCATAAATAATGCTAATTTTTTATTAAATCATACCATATAACTAATTTCTAAAATTTTCGTATCTGTTTATTGCACTAACAAGTGCATTTACAGATGCATTAATTATATCATTGTGAATTCCCACTCCCCAAAACAACTCTTCTTCCACCATTATGCAAACATAACAACAAGCTTTGGAATTGGATCCAAAACCAAGAGCATGTTCGAAATAATCGTTAATGTTAACAGCAAAATCAAGCACAGGATTAATAGCTTCAACGACAGAATCTAGTCTTCCATTGCCATAACCTTTGCAATTATAAACATTACCGCTTATGTTTATACATACATGAGATGATATGCCGTTATTTTGCTCGTATTGTACTTTTTCAATGCTCACTGGACTATTTAAATTGACATATCGCCTATTAAATATCTCTAACAATTCATCCGGTTGCATTTCTTTATGGCTTTTATCAGATATAGCTTTTACAGCATAGCCAAAATCCTCTCTCATATTTTTGGGTATATCAAGTCCAAATTTGGTTTTTAGTATATAACCAATGCCACCTTTACCGGACTGTGAGTTAATTCTAATTACATCATTTTCATATTCGCGGCCCACATCACTTGGATCGATTGGGAGATATGGAACATTCCAAATTGTTAAATTGTTTTCTTTTCTGTAGTTTATTCCTTTTGCTATTGCATCTTGATGTGATCCTGAAAATGCTGCAAACACAAGCTTTCCTGCATAAGGTTGCCGTTCATAAACTGACATATTAGTAAATTTTTCATACTTTTTTACAACAGTAGGCATATCATCAAGATTTAATTTTGGATTTATACCTTGAGAATACATATTAAGCGCAAGCGTAATAATATCTGCATTGCCAGTTCTTTCTCCATTACCGAATAATGTTCCTTCTACTCTATCTGCCCCTGCAAGTAATCCAAGTTCAGCATCAGCAACAGCACATCCTCTATCGTTATGAGGATGCAAACTTATTCTAACGCAGTCTTTATATTTTATATTTTTGCTTATATATTCAACTTGACATGCATAAACATGCGGAGAAGATAGTTGTACTGTAACCGGAAGATTTATAATAGCTTTTTTATTTGGTGTTGGTTTCCATATATCCAAAACTTCATTGCAAATTTCTAGTGCAAACTCCATTTCAGTGCCCGTAAAACTCTCAGGTGAATATTCAAAATTATAATTACCTTTATATTTGTTTGAATAGTCTAATAACAATTTCGCACCGAATTTAGCAATATCAATTATTTGATCTTTTGATTTTTTAAATACCTGATTTCTTTGAGCAACAGAAGTAGAATTGTAAAGATGAATTATTGCATTTTTGCATCCATCTAACGCTTCAAATGTGCGTTTTATAATATTTTCTCTGCTTTGAGTAAGAACTTGTATTATAACATCATCAGGAATTAAATTATCTTCAATTAATTTGCGGCAAAATTCAAATTCAGTTTCGGACGCTGCAGGAAATCCTATCTCAACTTCTTTAAAACCAAGACTTACCAAATAACTGAAAAACTCAAGTTTTTCTTTTAAACCCATAGGAACTATTAACGCTTGATTCCCATCTCTCAAATCAACCGAACACCAATCAGGTGCATTTTCAATATGATCTTTTTTCATCCAATCATAACTTAAAACAGGGGGCATGAAATATTGTCTTTTATATTTAGATATATTTTCGATGATAATTTCCTCTTTTCCTATTTCGAAAAAATATAATCGTTTACAAAATTATACTCTATAAAGCAAGTCAGTTATAGATGGCATAGGCCACTTATCCTTTGGAATTATATGTTCTACTTTGTCAACAGACTCTCTAAGAGAATTCATAAGATTTAAAACGGAATTGCAATAGTGTTGAGCTTTCTCCAATTTATTATTGAAATCTTTAATTTCAACCGATGCTTTAAGAAGATCTTTTGCATTTGTAATATCATCTATAGACTTTGATAATGATTTTAAAGTATCTTTTAAAGAGTCATTTCTTACACCGCACTTGTCCATATAAATATATGTTTTGCTTATCTCATTAGCATATCTTATTACAGCTGGTAAGATTTGTCTATTAACCATCTCAAGCATAGTATTTGCTTCAATGCTTAAAGTTTTGCAATAAATACCAAGCATTATTTCATATCTTGCCTGACATTCACATCTTGATAAAACATTAAAGTGTTCAAATAATTTCACACTTTTTTCGTTTATAAACTCACCTGCTGCCTCTACAGTATTTTTAAGATTTGACAATCCTCTTTTTTTAGCTTCCTCTTGCCAACTAGCTGTATAGCCATTACCGTTAAATATAATTCGACCATGCTTTTTCATAGTTTCTTCTATGATATCAATGATTGCTTTATCAAAATTATCACTGTTTTCAATAATACTAGCAAAATATTCTAAAGATTCCGCAACAATAAGGTTTATAACAGTTGTGGATAAAGATATTGAAGCGGATGAGCCAAGCATCCTAAACTCAAACTTATTGCCGGTGAAAGCAAAAGGAGATGTTCTGTTACGATCACTGTCATCTTTTGGAAGATTGGGTAAAGTATGAACATTTGTAACCAACACATCTGTATCATTTTCGTCTGAAATTGATTTACCACAAGCAATATTATTTAAAATATCAGTGAGATGTTTACCTAAAAATATTGAAATAATAGATGGTGGAGCTTCTTGTGCTCCGAGCCTATTATCGTTCCCGGCAGAAGCAGCTGTCAAATGTAAAAGGCCGGCATGCATATCAACACCTCGAATAACTGCGCACAGAAATACTAAAAACTGCAAATTTTCTTTTTTTGTTTTCCCTATGTCCAACAGATTTTTACCATTAGCTGTCGACAAAGACCAGTTGTTGTGTTTTCCAGAACCATTTACATAGGCAAAAGGTTTTTCATGAAGCAAACATGCAAGCTGCTTTTCTTTCGCAACAGTTCTCATTGTTTCCATTGTAAGTTGATTGTGATCTGATGCTACATTACATGACTCAAACATAGGAGCCATTTCATGTTGTGCAGGTGCAACTTCATTATGCCTTGTTTTAGATCCTATGCCAAATTTCCATAATTCCTTATCCAATTCATACATATAATCAGAAATGCGAATTCTGATGCGACTGCAATAATGATCATCCATTTCCTGACCTTTTGGCGGATTGGTTCCAAACATTGTTCTTCCACAAATTTTTAGATCTAAACGTTTTTCATAGTTTTGTCTGTCAATTAAAAAGTACTCTTGTTCTGCTCCTACTGTCGGAATGACTTGGGTTGTATTGTCATTTCCAAAAGCTCTTAATATTCTGATTGCCTGTTCAGATATTACTTCCATGGATCTAAGCAAAGGTGTTTTTGTGTCAAGAGCTTCGCCGTTATAAGAACAAAATGCTGTGGGTATGTAAAGGGTTTTTCCTTTTATAAATGCCGGTGATGTACAATCCCAAACGGTATATCCACGTGCCTCAAAAGTATTTCTAAGACCACCATGCGGAAAAGATGATGCATCGGGTTCTCCTTTTATTAATTCTTTTCCTGAAAACTCAAATTCTATTTCACCTGACTTTAAGCTAATAAAACTATCGTGTTTCCCAGCAGTTATTCCAGTCATTGGTTGGAACCAGTGAGTATAGTGTGTTGCGCCGTTTTCAATTGCCCAATCTTTCATAGCTGCTGCTATAATGGATGCAATTTCCGGTTGAAGTGGAAGTGATAACTCTATTGATTTTTTAAGACTATTATATATTTCAGAAGGTAAATGCTTCATCATAATATCATCACTAAACACTCTTGAGCCAAAATCTTTCAATAAATCCACAAATAAAACTCCTTTCAAAATTGTAAACACAAATAATTAATTATAAAAATCAAATATATTTTTAAAGCAAACTTATGCCTCTTTTTTCACATTCATCAATAACTTTATCATCAAAAACGTACGGCAAAACTTCGCCAATATGAGCTTTTTTTAACAATAGCATACTCAAAGCACCTAAATTAATGCTTCCTCCAATTTTTAAAGGCAAAAAGTCTTGCATTAACAGCCTATGAAAAAGTAAATTAGGAACACGGCAATTGTACTCCTTAAATTGTTGCACATTTTATTCCACGAGACTCTAATACCTATTTTAGCGGCCATATGAGGACAATTAAATATCGAATTCCAAATTAGCAATATGCATTAATATTACAATCATCAACATCAGGTTCGCAGCGCATATGCACTAAGTTACTGTCTAAAACAACACCTATTTTTTCAATAAAAACCATGCCAAGTTTTTTGCAAATTTTATATTCTCTTTGACTTGGAGTCAACTTAGGATATAAGTTTTCAAGATATTGTGAAGTTATACACAATATGTTATTTTTTAAATTATCATTTAAAATAGAATAATTTCTCATGATATCCTGAGAAACTAAATAAATACCATTTATTACAAAAAACAATTCCTCTTCAAGTCTTAAAAGAGAGAATTCTTGCTTTTTAATTAACCTCTCCCAACAAATATTAGTTTCAATGTCTGAATGAAAATTATCCGACTTTTTAGTAGATTTGGTTTTCGAAAGATGAATAATTCCGCTGTCAGGAGAAATTCCATATTTTTTAATGGTATATCTATTCCATTTTGACATATCTTTTGGAATAACAAATTCTTCATTGTCAGATATGTTAATTATTTCATCAAAATCACTTGAGATAGGTACAACTTCAGAACTTTCAATTTTAATGAGATTCATTGACAAACTAAGATGATTAACTAGTTTAGCATTTATGTTATTAACAGTTTCAATAGTTTGATTCACACTCAAAATCGACCAATAATTCATAGGTATGTGAAGAGCTACATCATTTTGAAGTTCATAAATCATCCACTTTGCTCCTTGGCAAGTATTATATAAAAATTATTTTATCATTTTTGGCGATAAAAATCAAATTTATTTAAAAGTGGGGAGTGACCAAATTAAAGATAGGAAAGAAAGTCAATAATAGAGGCAGAATTTTTAAGAAGATGAAAACGAAGCTTAAACTCTCCAAATTTCTTATAAGCATACACAAAATATTCATCACAATTTTAATAGTTATCTATTGAACGAAAAAAGCATTTTATATCGTCTCTGTAAAGCATCTATGTATTTACCAATATCAGAATTAATTCCTTATACTGTAAAAGTATGACTTTTGTCCTTGAAATAGCTATGCTTACCACTATAGCATACATTTTGATAGCTTGGATTTGCATCAGAATAGTAATATTTTGCTTTCGATGCTTTGTCAGCTATATTTTGTATCCATTTTTCATTTTTATCAAACGCAATAGTAGATCCTACAATTTGCCTCGGTTTTCTTGTTAAAAATATTATCAAATAATTTTTGTTTTTTCTCTATATAAATTGTAAAGTTCATCCATTTCTATTACTTTTTTAGAGCCTTCTTATTTTTCTTCCTCTTTATTTTTTTACTTTCTTATTTAATGCTTTTATCCAATTATATACTGTTGATTTATTTATTTTCATTATTATTCTTAATGCTTTTCCATTGATACCTTCATAAAATATTTATATTGTCTTATTTTTAAACTCCTTATCATAATTTAATTCTGTTATAAATTTTGTTCTGCAATTTTTACATTGATGCTTCTGTTTACCTTTGGTTTTTCCTGCTTTCCATACTTTTTCGTTCCCGCATCTAGGGCATTTTATCTTTTATTTGGATACTCCCTATAATGTGAGGAGTTGTTTTTGTGGAGGTTTATGACAAAGATTTTTTAAATTGTTATCAGCAATTTGCTTATGAGCGCGGTGTTTTTAGTCGTCCATTTTTAAATTATATGTATGCAATTGTTCCTTACATTATAGCAGAAAATGAATAATTGGTTAAAGTACTTGATGTTATACAAGAATGGTTTAGTTAAAAATTTAAGCTGACAAGGTAGAAAATATATTAAGTTATTTAAATTTTCTACAAATATTATCTCATTATATTTTTTATTGTTATTTAAAAACTCCAAGTTTATTTTAATAATTTAAGTATAATAAAAATTTTTTGTTATAAATTATAAGATAGCACAAATAGAAAATAAGAATTAATTGCACTATTAGAATCAAACTTAAATAATAGACAGATATGTTTAAATAGACAACTATCGGACTAAATAAAAACGCTTAAAAGACGTAGACAAAAGCTACGTTTTTTAAGCACTTGAAAATGCCACCGACTTACAATGTGGTCTTTTATTATAACTTATGCATTTTTACTTACGAATAGCCCAAGCGGATTTGGTATCATATCACTATCATTCAAAGAGAAAATTATATTATCTCCTTTTGCTGATATTGATATTTTTTCTAACGCTTGTGGAGAGTTAATTATTACGCCGGCAATGAGATCTTCAATTTTATTTCTAATTTGTTTTCGCAGATTGCGAGCACCATATTTGCTATTTTCAATAGGTTTTATTAAACAAGCGGTTGCTTTTTTATCATAACTAAACTCAATTCCTCTTTCAGACAAAACTTCTTTAAGCTCATCAAGCATTAATCCTGCAATTGACTGTAAATTTTTATTTGTAAGTTTATTAAACACTATTATCTCATCAACGCGAGCTATAAACTCAGGTCTTAAAAATTTTTCTAAAGCTTTTTTTGCCTTATCACTTTCCAATTGATCTTGAGTTTTATCAAAACCGACAATTCCGGATTTATCAGCACTTCCAGCATTTGACGTCATTATAATAACTGTATTTTCAAAGTTAATCGATCTGCTGTGTGAATCTGTCACTTTGCCTTCATCCAAAATTTGTAACAGCAAATTCATAACATCAGGATGTGCTTTTTCAATTTCATCAAAAAGAATGACGGAATATGGTCTGCGACGTACTTTTTCAGTAAGTTGACCTGCGTCATCATAACCAACATATCCTGGAGGTGAACCGGTAAGCCTGGAAACGGTGTGTTTTTCCATATACTCTGACATATCTATGCGTATTAATGGTTCAACACCATCAAATAGCACATCAGCTAACACCTTTACAAGTTCTGTTTTACCCACACCGGTTGGTCCTACAAATATAAAAGATGCTGGTCTGCGGCGTTTTGCAAGCTGCACTCTTCGACGCCTAATAGCCTTTGATAAGGCCTCAACTGCTTTATCTTGTCCTATTATTTTAGACTTAAGTTCTAATTCGAGATTGCGCAATTTTAATGTTTCGCTATGCTCAACTTTTGATGCTGGAATACCTGTCCAAAGCTCTATTACCTTGGTTAAATCTTGTTGCTCAACATATATGTCTTTAACAAGTGGCTCCATCTTATCTTTTTCTTGTTTAATGCGACTAAGTTCTGATTTCACTTCGGCTATAGCCTGGTAGTCGGGATCTTCGGTTTCCGATTTTAAAGCTTCTTCTTTTTTAATAAGATTGTTATATTCATCAAGAATTTTGTCGTATTTTGTTATTTCTTTACTTCTTAGTGACCTACAAGCACATGCTTCATCCAAAAGGTCAATAGCCTTATCTGGCAAATATCGGTCATTAATATATCTCTCAGAAAGCATAACGGCATCAAAAATAATCTGTGAGCTAACTTTTACTTTATGGTGTTTTTCATAGTAAGCTTTAATACCTTTGAGTATTTTTATGCTGTCATTGATATTAGGTTCATTAATTGTAACAGGTTGAAAACGTCGCTCAAGCGCAGAATCACTTTCAATATATTTTCGATATTCTCCAAATGTTGTGGCGCCAATAAGCTGTATCTCTCCTCTGGATAAAGCAGGCTTTAATATATTAGCAGCGCTCATTGACCCTTCAGAATCACCAGTTCCAATGAGTGTGTGTATTTCATCAATAAACAATATAATATTTCCTGCTTGCTTTACCTCAGAAATTAGACCCTTAACACGACTTTCAAATTGACCCCTAAACTGAGTTCCTGCAACAAGAGCAGTCATATCCAAAAGATATAGTTCTTTATTTGACAATCTATATGGCACATTTCCATCAGCTATTTTTTGTGCAATCCCTTCGGCGATTGCAGTTTTACCTACACCGGGCTCACCAATTAAACAAGGATTGTTTTTTGTTCTGCGCGATAAAATTTGTATAACCCTATATATTTCCTTGTCTCTGCCTATAACATGATCAAGTTTATTCTCTTTGGCTTTTTGTGTAAGGTTCAAACCAAAATTAGCAAGATATTTAAATTTTTGCTTATTGGGTTGTTTTGATTTATCATTTTTGGACTTAGAGTTACCATTTTGATGTTGGTTGTTTGTTGAATCCGCTTGCTGATCGTTGCTTTTGACTCCAAATGCCGCTGTAAAAGGATTCAAAACGTCTGCACCACCAGGCTCAAAATCTTCTACGCCAAGCATACCCATAATGTGATTGCTTACATTTTCTATGCCTTCTATGTCAATTTTATCGGCTATATTATTTATTTGTGGTATATTCAGTTCTTTTGCGCACTGGAAACAAAGCCCTTCTGACACAGGCTTTCCATCAACTTCTCGACTGACAAAAATAACTGCCATTCGTTTTTTGCATCTACTACAGAGCATTATATACTCCCTTTCTATTAAATAAAAATTCTTTGATTTTTGCGAAAATAAAATTATATGTTGCTAATATCATTATGCTATATAATTATATTTTTTTCAAGCAGATTATTCAAGCATATTATATGAACAAATTAATAACATTTTAATAAACATGTTGCGTTGTTATATATTAAATTGCAAACGGATTAATCTTGTAAAACACAAAAAACAAATGCGTATCGCTAATTATATTTGTATTTAAAAAATTAAGCTGATCTTTGGTTATTAATATTAAAACCCAAGAAATTATTGCGATTATAAAAATAATAATTCCTGCTTTTACAATTCCGCAAAGTCCGCCTAAAAGACCGTTTAGCATTCCGATTATAGGTACTTTATTTAAAACTCCTGTTAATTTATATATATAATGAAACAATATTTTGCATAGTATAAATAAAACAAAAAACAGCAATAAAGACATAACTAAAATAACAGATGGCCTAACAATTTGAGTTGTTATAGCGTTAGCTGCTGCATATATGTTTTGTTGAGCTATAAACACGCCTGCAACATCATCTATAGTTTTTCCTCCCAATAAGTAGGAAGTTAAAAAATCAGGCACTATATTAGAAAGTTCCGACAAGCCATTTGATAAATTGCCCGCACTAAGTGAGGAATATAGTGTATTTGAAATGCTCTCTTGAATTGAGGAGGCAAGTAAATTATCGAATATTAGCTGCGAGATAAATTTTCCAATAAAATTTGCGATGAAAAAACTCACAACATAACTTGCAATTGATAATATACTACGCAAAAAACCTTTGCGGTATGAGAATATCACGCTAAATATCAATATAAAAATGACAATTGCGTCTAATATAATAGGTGTCATTAAATGCATTAATTATCCTCCTTAATAAATATAAAATTTATTTATTTGATTTTGTGATATGTCATATCCAAATGCACCTATGTATACTAACTTTACGGCGCTTTGTTTATTTTCATGTGTGCTTAAAGTCTCTAACTTCATATTATAACAAATTACAGAATTATCACTTAAAACAAGCACATTATTCCCATCGCTTTTTATACACCTAATGTTATTGTTTGACTCTATTTGCCCAATAATACTTCCTAATTTATCGTATACTACAATATTGCAGTTAAATTTAACCTCTTCTCCAAATAAAAGTACGGTATAATTATTTTGCGTTGTAACATATTGCTTTAATTTTTGGGTATATATAATATCTTTTATTTTGCTCCCATTTTTATCCATAACAACCATTTTATTATCGCATACAGCATGAATATATCCGCCTTCCAAGCCTATAGAAATTGGCATAGAATTTTCAATATCTGTTTTAAACAACTCGCGACTCTGAGAAAAATTCAGCCCATAAACAACACCTTTAGTGAAACCTTCACTAGCGCCAATTGTTGCAACAACACAACCTTTACCTTTGTTTGTGAACTGAAGATCAACAATTAAATTTTCTGCTAAATTCCATTTAAATATTTGATTGGCTGATTTGTCATAAACAGTCAAACTGCAAGCGTATCGTTCATCTTCAGTTACTATTGCAATGTTTCCATTTTCTGCAATCTTGCCAAGCATTATTTTATTTTCTACAGTTTCACTCAATATGGTATTGTTGTTGTTTTCTATACTATAATTTGTGCCGCCTTGTTCATATAGCATTATATAATCACCACAGTTGTTTATAACGGGGGAAATGGCACTATGATTTATTGTTCTGAGTTTTGTTCCTTTATCTGAGTAGAAAATTAGCTCTTTATTTGTAAGAACTACAATTTTAGATTCGCTATTAGTGCAATCAACAATGGGGTCTCCTGAAAGTGAAACTAGCAAACCAGTTGAATTATCTTTGTAAAATTGAGGTTTTATAAGTAAAACCCATATAAAAATTCCTAATAGACATAGTCCAAAGGCTACAATTAACCATTTGATGCATCTAATTAGTTTTTTCCTCTTTTTTTGTTTTTTATAGGTATTAATATTTAATCTATCATTCATATTAAAATTTACTCCTAAGTTAATCTAACTTAATATTTTACGTCATTGAGATATAATCCTTTGGCAGGAGCAGTCTTTCCTGCTAAACTCCTATCTTTGGCAATAATAATATTTTTAATGTCATCTATATCTATCAAGCCTTCAGATACACCTATTAGTGTTCCAACCAAGATTCTGACCATATTGTGTAAAAAACCATTGCCTATAAATTTAAAAATAACCATTTCTCTATCTTGTGACAATTCTATATTATATATATTGCGAGTTTTTTTGACAACTGATGATTTAGAGGAACAAAACGAAGTAAAGTCGTGTTCGCCAATAAATTCTTTTGCAGCAAGCTTAATTTTATCAATATTTAATTTTCTGTCATAGTGCCATGCAAGATCTTTTAAAAAAGGGTTTCTAATTTTGGAATTGTGTATCTTATATAAATATTCTTTAGATTTTGCGGAATAGCGGGCATGAAAACTTGGGCTGACTTCAACTATTGATATGACTTCTATGTCAAAGGGCAAAAATGTGCTTATTGCTCTTCTTAGATTTTCTTTTGGTATATTTACATCAATATCCATATGGAAATAAAATTTGTTAGCATGAACTTTTGCATCGGTGCGAGAACATGCTACTATATCTGTTCTTGAACCAACTACTTTTTCTATTGAATCTTGAACAACTTCTTGAACTGTTATAGCATTTTGTTGCACTTGCCAACCATGATAAGCCGATCCGTTGTAACTAATACAAAAAAGCAATCTAACCATCAGTCACCTTACCTGCGTCAATTTAATTTTAAGTAAATATATTTAAACATATTAAAACTGTGAAGAACAATATCATAAAAATTATAGATAAAAAATCTAAATAGCTATATTTCAAAGCTCTGTAGCGAGTTCTTCCATCGCCGCCTCTATAACACCGAGATTCCATTGCAATTGAAAGTTCGTTGGCCCTTCGAAAAGCCGATACGAATAAAGGGATTAATATCGGAATGATTGACTTTACTCTTTTTATAATGCTGCCGTTTTCCATATCAACGCCACGTGATTTTTGTGCGGCCATGATTTTTGTTGTTTCATCAATTAATGTAGGTACAAAGCGCATTGATATTGTCATCATCATTGCAAGTTCATGGACAGGGAAGTGTATTTTTTTCAGCGGGCTTAAGAGGATTTCAATACCATCAGTTAAATCTATCGGCAGGGTAGTATAGGTAAGAAGTGATGATCCCGCTATTAGAAGCACTATTCTTACAATCATTATTAGCGCAAGATTTATTGCTCCAGTTGTTATTGAAAATATCCAAAACCTAAATATTATATCTCCGGTTTTAACAAAAAATAGGTTGATAAGAAAAGTGAAAAATAAAACTGGCAAAATTGGCTTCATATTACTAAAAATCATTTTAAACGGTATTTTGCAGATAATGTATAAAGACAGAATAAATATGCCATTAATTAAATATGCAAATGGATTATTAACAATAAATAAAATAATAATATAAACTATTGTGAGAATTATTTTTGTCCTTGGATCAATTTTGTGGAGTACCGAATTGCCGGTAAAATATTGACCAATAGTAATATCGCCTATCATTGTTCAGCCTTCTTTGCAATCAAGCTATTTAAAACTTTAATAGCCTGTTTTACTGTATATATGTTTGTGGGCACATCAAACCCGCGGTTTTTTAATTTTATAAACACTTGAGATATTTCAGGTATATCTAAACCTATTTTTTGCAGCTCATTAGCTCTTTTAAATATATTTTCAATTGAGTTATAATCAAAAATTTGGCCTTTATTCATCACTATTATTTTATCGGCATATTTAGCCACATCCTCCATGCTATGTGTTACATGAAGTACCGTGCACTCAGTTTTTTTATGATAATCTTTAATCATATCCAATATTTTATCTCTGCCCATAGGGTCAAGACCCGCTGTTGGTTCATCAAGTACAAGTATTTTAGGCATCATTGCTATAATGCCTGCAAGTGCGACTCGTCTTTTTTGACCACCAGAAATTTCAAAAGGGCTTTTATGTAAAATGTCTTTTGAAAGGCCAACCATTATGCATGCATCATGGACCCTTTTCTTTATTTCATCATCATTCAATCCTAAATTTTGGGGGCCAAAAGCAATATCTTTTTCAATTGTTTCTTCAAACAACTGATATTCAGGATATTGAAAGACAAGCCCTATTTTAGTTCTTATGTTTGCAAGTTTTTTATTGCTAGCCCATATGTCCTCACCGTTTATATAAACATTGCCAAAAGTAGGCTTAAGAATGCCGTTTATGTGTTGTATCAAAGTGGATTTTCCGGAACCGGTATGTCCTATTATGCCCACATAGCATCCTTTTTCTATTTTTAAAGATATATTGTTTATGGCTTTAATTTTCTTATTGTTAGCGCCACCATAAATATAGGTTAAATTTTTGAGTTCAATTGCTGACAAAACCTAACCTCCCAATAAATTTTCTAAAACATTTACACACTCGTCTACATTCAAGACGACTTTTGGTTTTATAAAATTGTTTTTGGATAGTTCATTTATTAGTTGTGTTACTTGAGGCACCGAAAGATGAGCTTTTTTTAAGGCATATTCATCAGCAAAAACTTCTTTTGGGGAATCGTTTTTTATAATTTTCCCATTGCTTATAACTACTATTCTATCAGCAAAAGCAGCCTCTTCCATATAATGAGTAATGTGAATTATTGTAGTACCGTTTTCTTTGTTGAGTTTTTTCATTATTTCAATGACTTCTTTTCTTCCAACAGGATCTAGCATAGCGGTTGCCTCATCAAACACTATGCATTTTGGTTTTATTGCAAGAATTCCGGCTATAGCTACTCTTTGTTTTTGTCCTCCTGAAAGATTATATACCGCATGATCTTTGTATTCATACATTCCAACAGCAGATAGTGATTCATCGACTCGCCTTATTATTTCACTTTGCTCAATCCCTAAATTTTCAGGTGCAAAAGCGACATCTTCTTCAACTAAAGTTGCGACAATTTGATTATCCGGATTTTGGAAAACCACACCAACATTTTTCCTGATTTCAAAAATTGTTTCCTCGTTTGAAGTATCAAAACCACTTACAATTATAGTTCCGGAGGTGGGTGTAAGTATCGCGTTGCAGAGTTTTGCAAATGTAGACTTGCCACTTCCATTATGACCTACAACTGCTATAAATTCGCCTTGTTTTACTTCCAAATTTATGTCATAAAGCACATTGATTTCATTTCTATCGTTAATATATGAAAAATAAAGTTTATTAACATCAATTAATGATTCGTTCATTTTTGCCCTCTTTTCTCATATCTAATATGATTTTTTAATTGAAAGCAAGAGCTGTGCTTCCACAAGGCAGTTCGAAATTAGTGGTTTTGACTTTAAGCCCTATTTCATCGCATGAAACATTTAAAAATAGTTTAGAAACTGTCAAATCAAGCAAATATTTCATTGTTGAAGGTGACAAACCGCAAGTATATGAATTAAGTGCAAAAAACAATGGCATGTCCGACAACAATTGAGAAAGGTTGATTAAAAGATGATATATTTTATCTTCTATTTTCCAAATTTCGCCACTCGGTCCCCTGCCATAAGAAGGTGGGTCTAAAATGATTGCGTCATATTTTCTGCCGCGGCGTATCTCTCTTAGAACAAATTTTTCACAATCATCCACTATCCACCTTATAGGTGATTTTTCCAAACCCGACGATTTGGCGTTTTCTTTAGCCCATAAAACCATGCCCTTTGAAGCATCCACATGACATACCGATGCTCCGGCTTTAGCACACGCTAAAGTTGCTCCTCCGGTGTATGCAAACAAGTTTAATACAGACACTTTATTTTTTGTGTCTTTAATTTTTTTTATAAAAAATTCCCAATTAGCCGCTTGTTCCGGAAACAGGCCCATATGTTTGAACCCTGTTGGTTTAACATTAAATTTTAAATCTTGCCAACAAATTTGTTGAGAATTAATTTCATCGCCGAAATATTCCCAATTTCCACCTCCTTGTGATGATCGATGATAGCAAGCATCGGCTTTTTTCCATAGTGAATTTTTTTTTGGAGTATTCCATATAACTTGTGGGTCTGGCCTAATTAAAATTTTGTTGCCCCATCTTTCTAAACGGTTGTTGGAAGAAGCATCTATGAGCTCATAATCTTTCCAATTAGCAGCTAGTCTCATATTTCTAAAACCTTGGTTATCTTATTCACTATGTCATTGGATATTTTTTTAATTAAATCCATATCTTTTCCTTCTAACATAACGCGAATTATTGGTTCGGTGCCAGAGCATCTTACTAAAATTCTTCCATCATTTCCTAAAATATTCTCTTGATTTTTTATATAATTTTTAATCTTTTCACTTTTTGAGTAGGTTTCTTTTTGTATTGCGTCTGCTTTTATGTTTACTAAAATCTGTGGAAATTTTTCCATTAAACTTGCAAGTTGAGAAAATGTTTTTTTGCTGTCTTTTATACATTTTATTAATTGCACAGCAGTCAATTGCCCATCACCGGTGTTGGCATAATCTTTAAAAATTATATGTCCCGATTGTTCTCCACCTATTTTGTGTCCGTTTTTAAGCATATTTTCAAGAACATATCTGTCGCCAACAGACGTCACTTCACAATTAATATTGTTATTCTTTGCAAAATGGAAAAAGCCTAAATTTGACATTATTGTTACAACAACAGTGTCGTTGTCTAACAAACCACCATCTTTCATATGCTTTGCAAATATTGCAATAAGCTGGTCACCGTCAATAAGAACTCCGTTTTCATCAACGGCCAAGCACCTGTCGGCGTCGCCATCAAATGCCACACCTACATCAAAATCACCTTTTTTCACATAGTCGGCAAATTGTTCAATATGAGTTGAACCACAGTCTTTGTTTATATTGCATCCATCTGGTTTATCATTAATAAACTTCGCATCGGCGCTTAAGGCTTCAAACAAATTTTTTGCGGTAGCAGACGCGCTGCCATTAGCACAATCTACAGCAATTTTAAGCCCTGACAGATCACCGTCAATGGTTTCACATATATATTTAACATAATCATCAACTGCTTTTTTGCAATAAAAGCATCTGCCTATTTGTTCGCAAGATTTGTGTGGTATTTTGTCTTCAAAATCAAGCACATATTTTTCAATCTCAAGCTCCAAATCGTCAGAAAGCTTAAACCCTTTATCATCAAATATTTTTATTCCATTAAACTTCATAGAGTTGTGAGATGCCGAAATCATTATGCCGGCTTTGCAGTTATATTTTCCAACTAACAAAGCTACCGCAGGAGTTGGAACAACGCCTATTAAACAGCAGTCAGCACCAACAGAACAAATACCCGCAACTAAAGATGCCTCTAACATTTCACCGGAAATTCGAGTATCGCGCCCAATTAAAATGACAGGTTTTTTTGAACTATGCTTAGTCAAAACATATGCTGCTGCCCTTCCAATCTTCATTGCAAGTTCACAAGAAAGTTCTGTTCCTGCAATACCTCTAACTCCATCAGTACCAAAAAGTCTTCCCATAATATATGTAACCCCTTGAATTTATAATTATAAATTATAATAAATTAGTTTGTTTAGGTTGCTGCTCAATGCCTAGATGTTTATATGCTTTTGATGTTATGCATCTGCCTCTTGGAGTTCTTGAGATAAAACCAAGTTGCATTAGATATGGCTCATAAACATCTTCAATAGTTACAGATTCTTCCCCTAAAAGAGCAGCAATTGTTTCAAGACCTACCGGTCCTCCATCATAATTATCTATCATCATTTTAAGCATTTTTATGTCTAAAGGTTCCAAACCGAGCTCATCAATTCCTAAACGGTTTAGTGCAATATTTACTATTTCCAGTGTAATTACTCCATTGCCTAACACTTGGGCAAAATCTCTTGCACGCTTAAGCAATCGGTTTGCTATTCTTGGCGTACCTCTAGATCTTTTAGCTAGTTCATATGCACCATCAGATTCACAATCTATGCCAAGCAAAGTTGCACTTCTCATTATTATTTTTTGCAGCTCATTAGGTTTATATAGTTCCAAACGTAATATTACACCAAATCTGTCTCTTAATGGTGCAGAAAGTTGCCCAGCTCTTGTAGTAGCACCAACAAGAGTAAATTTTGGAAGATCAAGCCTTATAGATCTGGCAGACGGTCCTTTTCCAATTATGATATCGATTACATTATCTTCCATAGCAGGATATAATACTTCTTCTACCTGCCTTGGAAGCCTGTGAATCTCATCTATAAATAAAACATCATTTTCAGTTAATCCAGACAAGAGTGCTGCAAGATCACCCGGTTTTTCAATAGCCGGACCGGATGTTGTACGTATATTAACACCCAATTCATTTGAAATTATTATTGAAAGGGTTGTTTTTCCGAGCCCTGGAGGTCCATAAAGCAAAACATGATCAAGGGCTTCTGATCTTTGACGAGCTGCTTGTATATATATTGATAAATTATCTTTTACTTTTTCTTGGCCTATATATTCTTTTATGGTTTTTGGTCTTAAGGTAAATTCTAAATCGACATCTTCATTTGTAAATTCTGGTTCAGTCAACCTACTTTCAAAATCAGTCTCTCTGTCAAACAATTCTATTAACCTCCCATAATTGTTTAATAATTAATCTAATTTACTGCTAATAATTTAAGAGCTTCTTTTATTAAATTTTGAGCAGATCTATCTTTAGGTTGAGCGGAGACTGCCTTTGACGCTTCAACTCTACTATAACCAAGCACTACCAAGGCACTAATTGCCTCTGCAAAATTGTCAGATTTAATGTCTATATTATTGACATTATCTAATGCACCCTCAGACTTTTCAATTTCAATATTGCCAATTTTATCTTTAAGTTCTAATATAATTCTTTGTGCAGTCTTAGCACCAATGCCTTTGCACTGCGTCAAGGTCTTGCTATCTCCCGAAGCTATACAAATAGCTAATTGAGCAGGTGAAATAGACGATAATATTAAAAGAGCAAAACTTGGGCCAACGCCTGAAACTGATATGAGCATTTTAAAGCTGTTTTTTTCTTCTTGATCATAAAAGCCAAAAATATCAACATTATTTTCTCTCATGGCAAAATAAGTATAAAGTTTAACCATTTCACCAATATTTTGGCATTTTTTTGCTGTTGCCATTGTAGTTTTTAATTCAAAAGTAATTCCACTTTCACATTCAACGGCAATTTGATAAATAGCATCTGTTTGTTGTATATGCACCAATTTGCCTTTTATACTATATAGCATAAATGCTCTCCTTTTACTTAACCATAAGTTTAGATGAATTGCTGTGTGCATGAGCAATTGCGATTGCAAGAGCATCTGCCGTATCATCTGGTTTTGGCAATTTATTTAGTCTAAGCAGTCTTTTCGTCATATCCATAACTTGGATTTTTTCAGCTCTGCCGTAACCAGTTACACCTTGTTTGACCTGAATGGGAGTATATTGCTTAACATCAATTTTATGATGCTCAGCGCACAAAAGAATAACTCCTCTTGCTTGAGCAACATCGATTCCGGTCTTTTGGTTTGATGAAAAAAATATTTTTTCTATTGCCATATTTTCTGGTTTATATATTGTTAGAATTCTATTAAGTTCATTATAAATCGTACCAAGTCTTTGGGGGAAAGCGGTATCTGCTGAAGTTGTAATAGCGCCATAATCAAGGGTCTTAAATCTAGTGCCATTATATTCCATAATTCCCCATCCTACAATGGCATATCCTGGATCTATACCAATGATTTTCATGCAAATAATGCTCCAATTTACAAATGAATTACTATGCGATACGAATTATTTTTATTATATCATATGGAATATTAGTTATCAAGTAGGAAAGAATTGGGGGATTTCCCAAATTAAAGACAGGGAAGAAAGTCAATAAGAGAGGCAGAATTTTTAAGAAGAGGAAAACAAAGCTTAAACTCTCCAAATCTTTTATAAGCATACACAAAAATATTCATGACAATTTTAAAAGTATCTATTGAACTAAAAAAGCATTTATATCGCCTTTGTAAATCATCTATGTATTTACGAATATCTGAATTAATTCCTTCTACTCTGAAAGTATGACTTTTATCTTTGAAATAGCAATGCTTACCACTATAGCATACATTTTGAATAGCTTGGATTTGCATCAGAATAGTAATATTTTGCTTTCGGTGCTTTGTCAGCTATATTTTGTATCCTTTTTTCATTTTTATCAAACGCAATATTAGATCCTACAATTTGCCTCGGTTTCCTTGTTACAAACGTTATCAGATAATTTTTCTTTCTTTCTCTCTACATAACTGTAGAGTTCGTCCATTTCCATTATTTCTTTAGAGCCTTCTTATTTTTCTTCCTCTTTTATTTTTTTACTTTATTATTTAATGCTTTTATCCAATTGTATACTGTTGATTTATTTATTTTCAATATTCTTCCTATTGCTCTTATACTGTTCTCTTTATAAAATTATTTGTATTGTCTTCTTTTTTAACTCCTAATCATAATTTAATTCTGTTATGAATTTTCTTCTGCGCTTTTTACACTAATACTGCTGTTTACCTTTCGGTTTTCCTGCTTTCCATACTTTTTCGTTCTCGCATTTAGGGCATTTTATCTTTTATTTGGACACTTCCCCTTTTATTATATTGTTGATATTTTTATAATTATATATTATAATTAATAATTAATATTGGTTAAAATTTAACTGTTTCTTATGTTCTATTAACGGAGGGTATAATATGCAAGATAAAACTATAACTTTTTCTTTAGAAGACGACAGAGAAAATGATATGAAAAAAATTTTGACTCTTGTATATGATGCACTAAAAGAAAAAGGTTATAATCCAACCAATCAAATTGTTGGTTATATACTTTCAGAAGATCCAACATATATAACAACATATAATAATGCAAGAAATTTAATTCGAAAAATTGATCGAGATGAACTTCTTCAAATAATGGTAAAAAATTATTTGGGTGATTAATTTAGCTTTAAAAATAAAATTTAATTATATTAAAGTGAAGTAGTTTTTTATATTTAATCTTTTTTACATATAATTATATTATTTAATAAATTATAATAAAGTTCAGTTAAATAGTGGGTACCATAAAAGAAGATAATATAATAGATAAATTATAAGTGAAAGATGTAAAAAAGAAGATAAATAAAAACAAAGGCAGTAAGCCAAGTATACAGCGGCGGAAGAACAGTAGAAAAAAATACATGTTTGCGCTGGTTACAAAAATACGCTAAGGAAATAGGAAATGAAAAAACATAATATATGTGATAACATTATTAAGTAGAGAAAATTGAGACAAATAGTATGGTATGATATAGCCATATGACAAAAGTCGTGAAATGATGCAAAAACTTGTAGACAAATCACCAAAGGCAGAGTGTTATTATTTCGGCGCATATTCTGAAGTATACTATTATGAGAAACATAAATCATTAAAAAACAAAAGTCAAACTTACACCGTAGAAGAAGTAAATTATGATTTAATGAAATATATAGCACCTTTGCATAGGAAATCTAAATGTTTCTTTAGACCCATAGATACTGCAAAAGCTGTCTTTAAAATATTTTTTCATGCTTTTAATAAATTTGCCCTAGCTAAGTTCTTGCATTCATCACTCAAATTCTTTTATTTAAACCTATCTATGGGGTACTCCCATTAAAATATTATCGCAAAAACCAAAACTAAAATATAGCATATATTTGATTTTATTTAGAATTTTACAACTTTTTGCAAGAGAACATAGGCTTTTTAATTTTTCAATTTCAAATAATCCACTAATTATGGTTTTGGAGTTTTGCGGCTAATAATGTATTTTTCATAAGTGTTGCAATAGTCATGGGACCAACGCCACCGGGAACAGGCGTTATGTATCCCGCAACATTCTTTGCACCTTCAAAATCAACATCTCCACATAAACTACCATCTTTCAATCTATTAATCCCAACATCTATAACCACAGCGCCCGGTTTTATCATATCATCTTTTATAAAATTTGGGCAACCAACAGCAGCAACTAAAATATCAGCCTTGCTTGTAATTTCTTTAAGATTTTGTGTTTTAGAATGACATATTGTAACTGTGCCATTTTTTTGTAATAAAAGCATTGACATAGGTTTACCCACAATATTGCTCCTACCAATTATCACACAATTTTTACCTTCAATCGAGATACCAGTCTCATAAATTAAATCAATAATCCCAGCAGGTGTACATGGCAAAAAATCATATTCTCCAAGCATTATCTTACCAACATTAATTGGATGAAAAGCATCAACATCTTTTGACGGAACAATTGAAGATATGATATCTTTTTCATTTAAATGTTTTGGCAAAGGAAGCTGAACTAATATACCATTAACTTTTCTATCTTTATTTAATAAATCAATAAGATCAATTAACTCTTGCTGCGAAATATTTGCATTTAAAATAAACTCTTTGGAAACTATACCGACAGCTTCACATACACGCTTTTTGTTTCTAACATAAACCTTAGATGCTGTATCATCTCCAACCATAACAACAGCTAAACATACGCTTATTCCTTTTTCTCTAAGATTTTCTACCTCGATTTTAACTTCTTCCTTAAGCTTTGCTGAAATCAATTTACCATCAATTATTTTTGTCATATTTAATCACCTTTCAATGCTTTTTCTTTCTTTTTTCTCAATATATTTTGCCACTCTAAAGAATTAACATAAAGATATTGTTTGTTGGGATTCTTTTTCATATAATAACAAATCATATAAATTAAAATTATAGTAGCCGCAATAAATAATATCAAAGACAAAAGTTGAGATATCCTTATTAATCCTGGAATTAACCACAAACTGTCAACTCTTAATCCTTCTACAAAAAAGCGCTCAAATCCGTACCATATTAAGTACATAATAAACACTTGCCCGTCAAATTTGCGATATTTTGCAAATAATGCAAAAAATAAAAATCCAATTAAACACCAAATTGATTCATATAAAAAAGTTGGGTGAACAGGCTGAATATCGGCATTTATTCTGCTTGCGGTCATTCCCCACGGAAGATCTGTGTGCCCACCATAAGCTTCTATATTCACAAAATTACCCCAACGACCAATTCCCTGACCAAGCAAAAATCCTATACCTGCCAAATCAAGCATGGGAAGAAATCTAATTTTTTTCCATTTGCACATTATCCAACCTGTAAATATCGCAAATATAATCCCACCGTATATTGCCAATCCGCCGGTTCTTAAATCTAAAATGCTCAATAAATTATTCTTAAAAATATTCCAAGTAAATATTACATAATAAAACCTTGCACCAATTATACCACCAATTATACCCATAATAATGACATCTATCATCTTTTCATTATCAATGCCAAATTTTTCAGCATTAAAAAAAGCATATACAATTGCAGCTAACATTCCACATGCTATAATAATTCCATACCAATATATATTAAACCCAAACACAGTTAAATAGGGACATATTTCAATTTTGTCTATTCCAAGATTAGGAAATCCAACCCAATTCACTCTAATAACCTCTCAATCATTAAAAAATTGATATAACACTGATATAACAATCATGATTATATCATAAATCACTAATATTTCAAGTGATTACTAATAAACATAGTGTCCTAAATGAAATTATATAAAAGGAGAAAAAAGCGGATTTGAGTTAAATAGTAAAGGCTCATAAACCATCACTTAGAAAAATAATGGAAAAGTAAATTATTCTTACTGCAAGGATAACTAGTGGAATTTTATGCATCAAATACTTTCTATTCCTTCAATAATTTCAAAAATTAACTAATAGTTAGACAGCGCCAATACAACAATTTTTAAATGCACTCTTAACTTAAATCTACACTTTTTTCTTTCATTTAATCTTATCTGTGAGAAACTCTTATAAACCCTAACTTGCAAAGGTTGCTTGAAAGATGTATAATATCAATTAGTTTGCTTTTATATATTATAATAAAATTTTTAAAGTAAAAAGTTTGAAATGGAGAAATCTAACATGAATTATAAAAAATTTTCTACAGATTTTGCTGGAAGAGAAATTACTGTTGAAGTTGGAAAAACAAGTTGTTTAGCAAATGGATCTTGTTGGATACGTTATGGAGACACTGTTGTTATGACACATGCTACTATGTCTGCTAAACCAAGAGAAGGGGTGGATTTTTTCCCACTGTCAGTGGATTATGAAGAAAAATTATATGCCGCTGGTAAAATTCCTGGATCATTTTTTAAAAGAGAAGGAAAACCAACAAATCACGCTATACTAACATCTCGTTTAATTGATAGACCTATCCGCCCGTTTTTTCCAAAAGAGATGCGTAACGATGTTTCTGTAGTTTCAACTGTACTTGCTACGGATATTGACAATAGCCCTGAAATTTGTGCTATGTTTGGAGCAGCAGTCGCACTTTCAACGTCAGACATTCCTTGGAATGGCCCTATTGTAGGAATTGGCATCGGCATAGTTGATGGCAATATTGTGCTTAATCCAAATCAGGAACAAAGAGAAAAATCTGAAATTGATCTTACAATTGCTGCTAGCTATGAAAAAGTTGTTATGATTGAAGCAGGCGCTAAAGAAGTTGAAGAAAAAAGGGTTATGGAATGTATTGCTGCAGGGCATGAAGAAATTAAAAAGATGATTGAATTTATTAACAAAATAGTTCTTGAATGTGGGAAAGAAAAAATTTCTTATGAAGCTATAGAATTGCCATTTGACCTTTTGGATTCTATAAAAAATGATTGCTTTGAAGATATAAAAATAGCTCTTGACACTGATGATAAAAATAAGCGCGATGAGAAAATGCAACCAATTATAGACAAAATGCATGAAAAATATGATGAACAATACCCTGATAATATTCAATTCATTGATGAGTGCATATATAAATTGCAAAAAACTATTGTGAGAAATTGGTTATTAAAAGATAAAAAAAGAGTTGACGGAAGAAAGATGGATGAAATGCGTCCTTTGTCTTGTGATGTTGCTCTTTTGCCAAGAGTACATGGTTCGGGCATGTTTACAAGAGGCCAAACCCAAGCTCTTTCAATTGTTACACTTGGACCCCTTTCTGATGAGCAAAAGCTTGATGGTTTGGATGAACAAAAAACAAAGAGATATATTCATCAATATAATTTCCCATCATATTCTGTTGGCGAAACAAGACCAAGCAGAGGTCCCGGAAGACGTGAAGTTGGCCACGGTGCTCTTGCTGAGCGTGCGCTTGATGCAGTTATTCCGTCTGAAGATGAGTTCCCTTATGCAATAAGAGTAGTGTCAGAAATTTTGTCATCTAATGGTTCTACATCCCAAGCATCTATTTGTGGTTCAACATTGGCGCTTATGGATGCTGGGGTTCCCATTAAAACACCTGTTGCTGGCATATCATGTGGTTTGATCACCGATGAAGATGGCAGCTTTATGACAATGATAGATATACAAGGACTTGAAGATTTCTTTGGCGATATGGACTTTAAAGTTGGTGGTACTAAAAAAGGAATTACTGCCATTCAAGTGGACATTAAAAATGATGGTTTAAGTACAGAAGTAATTGAAGAAGCTCTTAGAAAAACCAGAGATGCACGCATACACATTATAGATAATGTAATAACACCGGTCATAAGCTCACCTCGTGCTGATGTCGCCGAATATGCACCTAAGGTTGAGCAAATGCTTATACCTGTTGATAAGATCAGAGATGTGATTGGATCTTATGGAAAAGTAGTTCAAAAGATCAGCACTGATCACGATGTTAAAATTGATATTGACGATGACGGTCATGTTTATATTGCAGGAATAAATCGCGATAATGTTAATGCTGCTAAAGATGTTATTGAATCAATAGTTAATGATCCGGAAGTCGGTGGAATATATCGTGGTAAAGTTACAAGAGTTATGGCGTTTGGTGCATTTGTTGAAATAGCCCCTGGTAAAGAAGGATTAGTGCACATTTCTAAACTTGATTTTAATAGAGTTAATAATGTAACGGATGTTGTTAATGAAGGCGACCAGATAGTGGTTAAGGTTGTGGAGATTGATTCTCAAGGTAGAATAAATTTATCAAGAAAAGATGCAATAGCAGATTTGCAGAAAAGTTATGAACCAAATGATAAATAACTTTACATAATTTATAATTTAAACAATTTTGTTTTTAAACATGATTATAACTATAAAATCTAAGTTTATATATATTAATTTAAACTCTGTTCTTTTTAGCTATTTTCATTAATTTTACTGGATTAAGTTTATTATAATATATGCTTAAAATCAACTTTAAAATTCATTAAACAATATAGAAAAATTTTATATCTGTAATTTTAATTGCAACCCTATAACAGTTGCAATTTGTTTTTTATTAATATTTTTAATACAATATAAATGTAATTATAAATTAAGAACAACCAAAATAAAGGAAAGGTAACTATGGATATTTTACAACAAGTGTTAAACTTTATTTTAGAAAAATGGAATCAATATGGCGGCAGCATTTTATATTCAATAGTGGTTATAATAATTGGATATATTTTAACCAAGCAAGTAAATGGGTTAATCAAAAAAGTTTTTAAAAAAGTAGATAGAGAAGATTCTATTGCCATGATAACAGTTGTAAAATGTATTAAATATGTTATTTGGTTGATAGTAATAATGGTTATATTAACTAAGTTTCAAATATTGGAAACCGCCATTTTTGCTATAATCTCATCCGCTGGTTTAACTCTTGGTCTTGCTCTTAAAGATACCCTTTCAAATATAGCCAAAGGCATACAAATAATTATTACAAAGCCGTATGGTGTCGGTGATTATATAGAAATTAATAACACATCTGGCACAGTTAAAAAAATACAAGTAATTTATACACAAATTAATACCGATGATAATAAATTGGTTATGATTCCAAATCATATTATCACTGAAGATAAAATAATTAATTATTCAAAAGAACCAATAAGAAGACTTGACCTTGAATTTACTATAGATTATGACTATGATATTAATAAGATTGAAACAGCTATTAATGATGTTATAGCACCGCATCCTTTTGTACTTAAAACTCCAAAACCTAACATACGTGCAGGTAAAAATATTCCAGGTAAAATTGTTTTGTTTGTGAGATTATGGACCAAAACTGAGAATTATAGTGAATTGAATTTTGATATGATTGAACAAATAAAATCAAAATTAAATGAAAATAATATAAGGCTATCTAATCCGAACATGAATATAAACATTGTAAATTCACAAGCAAAACTTTAAAGTTTACTCAAAAAATTATAAAAAACATAAAACATTAATTTTTTGTTTTAGGCCATTTTTTTGGAACTGCATTTTCAGTTTGTTTTAGTTTATATTGCTGCTAACAATTAGATTTTATATAAGCAATTGTTTTATTTATTTTTAACTTTATTGACAATTTAGTTTAATTTTAATATAATTAACCATGTAACAGCAAAAATTTTTATATTAAATACCATATTTGTTAAATGCTAAATTATATAATTTTAATACGTTTATTTTAGCGTTGAACAATTTAAAGGGAGTATTTATATTTAATATTTAAAAATAAAACTATACTGTTTTAACATAAATTTTTATATGATTTTATGTTGTTAATAATGCATCATGATATGTTTGAAAATATATAATTTTACAATGAAAATAAAATATCAATGTGAGTTGGTTTTAATTTTTGTGAGCGATATTTGAAAGGAGTGTAATAATTATGATCAATAGAAGCAGTGGTGTATTGATGCATATTTCATCAATACCGTCTGATTATGGAATAGGTACTATGGGTAAGGAAGCCTATAATTTTGTAGATTTTATCAAAAATTCTGGACAAACATATTGGCAGTTTCTTCCTATTTGTCCTCCAAATGTTGCAGATTCTCCTTATCAATCTTATTCAACTTTTGCAGGCAACCCTTACTTTATAGATTTAGACTTATTGGAACAAAATGGATATTTAAGTAAATCGGATTATGTTAATATAAATTGGGGTAAAGATAATGGTGCAGTTGATTATGATAAAATTCATGCAAATAGATTAAATATCTTGAGAATAGCATATAAAAATTGGATTAAAACCAATAAGTTAAAGCTTGAAAAATTTATAGAAAAATATGAATGGACTGACAATTATTCATTGTTTATGACTTTGCTTGATGCAAACCATGGGAAAACTTGGTGGGATTGGGAAGATAAATTTAAATTTAGAGATAAGGTTGCTCTTAAAGAATTTAAATCTGAAAATGAAGACGAAATCAACTTTTGGATATTCACACAGTGTGTATTTTTTGAACAATGGTTTGGATTAAAAAAATATGCTAATGATAAAGGTATAAAATTTATAGGAGATTTACCAATATATGTTTCGGGTAATAGCTCAGATAGCTGGGCAAATGCTGAAGATTTTTGTTTAGATGAAACAATGCACCCAATACAGGTTTCTGGTTGTCCACCAGATGCATTTTCGAAAAGCGGTCAGCTTTGGGGTAATCCTATATTTAATTGGGATAAAATGAAAGAGGAAAACTACGAGTGGTGGTATAAACGCTTTAAGGCTTATACAGAGATATTTGATGTAATAAGAATCGACCACTTTAGAGCATTTGACAGCTATTATTCAATTGATGCCAATGAGAAAACTGCTGTTAATGGCAAGTGGGTAAAAGGACCTGGTTATGAGTTTTTTGAAGTAATGAAAAAAAGACTTGGCGAATTTGATATTATTGCCGAAGATTTAGGATATTTAACTCAATCAGTTAGAGATCTTGTTAAAAAGTGTGGATTTCCGGGCATGAAAATATTGGAGTTTGCTTTTGACTCAAGAGAAGAAAGCGACTATCTACCTCATAACTATAATTCAAACTCGGTTGTTTATGTTGGAACTCATGACAATAATACTGCTATTGGGTGGTCTCGCGAAGTTGATGCTGAAACAAGAATTTTTTGCAAAAAATACTTAAACATTGGGTTATTTGAAGGTTTTAACTGGGGAATGATAAGAGGCTCAATGTCCAGTGTTTCTAATCTATCTATAACGCAAATGCAGGATTTCTTAGGCCTTGGAGCAAAAGCTAGAATGAATATTCCTTCAACAGTGGGTATAAACTGGAAGTGGAGGATGAAAAAAGGTGCAGCTACGGAAAAATTAGCTAAAAAAATATATAATATGACCGAATTGTATGGTCGCGTACCTCGAAATAAAACAAATAAATAAGACTTAAAAAGGAGCATGCAACTATGAACAGTTCTGATATAATTAGTGGGCTAAAAAAATATTTAAAAGCAAACTATCACAAAACTATAAAAGATGCAACACCCGTACAGGTTTACAATGCACTTTCAAACGCTACCGTAGAACTGCTTTCCGATAGATGGGATAATAGCATAAAATCTCATCAAGACGGTCGCAGAGCTTGTTATTTTTCAGCTGAGTTTTTAGTTGGACGTGCTATATTTAATAACCTAATATGTCTCGGTGTTTATGATGATGTTAAGTGGTTGTTGGGCGAAGAAGGGTTTCAGCTTGACCAGCTAGAAGAAATTGAAGATGCTGCACTCGGTAATGGCGGTCTTGGACGTTTAGCTGCATGCTTTCTTGATAGTGCCGCTACACTCAATCTTCCACTTGATGGATATGGGATTCGTTATAAATATGGTTTGTTTAAGCAGGCCATAGAAAATGGCTTTCAAGTTGAGTATCCCGATGACTGGACTAAATATGGTGATCCTTGGGCTCTTCGTTGTGAAGAAGATTCTGTTCGTGTTGAATTTGAAGATCAAACTGTTATAGCTGTTCCTTACGATATGCCAATAATTGGTTATGGTACAGATCACGTTAGCAATCTAAGACTTTGGCAGTCTGAAGCTGTTAATCGCTTCAATTTTGAAGCTTTTAATAATTGCGAATACGAAGATGCCGTTAAAGAGAGAGATGCCGCTGAAGATATTTCATGTGTCCTTTATCCTAATGACAATACAGAACCCGGTAAAATTTTAAGACTTAAACAACAATATTTCTTCTGCTCGGCATCACTTCAGGATATTATTAAAAAATATAAAGTCAAGCATGGAAGTGATTTTTCTAAATTTTCGTCTATGCATGCTATACAATTAAACGATACACACCCTGTTATATCAATTGCTGAACTTGTAAGATTGTTGTGCGATTTTGAAGGCCTGTCATTTAATGAAGCATTTGATATAGCAAGAAAAACTTTTGCATATACAAACCACACAATCATGGCAGAAGCTTTGGAAAAGTGGTCTAAAAAGTTAATGAGCAGTGTTATACCTAAAGTTCTTAAATATATTCTTTTAATTCAAAAAGAATTTGAAAATGAAATGAAAACTCTTGGCATATCAAAAAATATTATTGATAATATTGCTATTGTTCAAGGTGGTACAATACACATGGCAAATTTTGCTGTCTATGCATCTTCATATACAAACGGTGTTGCGAAGATTCACACAGATATCCTTAAAAATGATGTGCTAAAAGATTGGTATTCTATTTATCCTGAAAGGTTTCAAAATAAGACAAACGGAATTACACAGCGACGTTGGTTACTTCTTTGCAATCGTGAGTTATCGTCGCTAATTACACGCCTTTTAGGAAATGAAAATTGGGCTAAAAATTTGTCTGAACTTAAAAATTTAGAAAAGTTTGTTAATGATGATAATGTAATCAAAGAGTTTATTGATATTAAATTTAAAAAGCGCAAACAGCTTGCAGAATTTATCCAACATCATGATGGTATATCAATAGATCCTAATACCATTTATGATGTGCAGGTAAAAAGGCTTCATGAATATAAACGTCAGCTATTAAATATTTTAGCTATATTGCATATTTATTTTAAAATCAAAGATGGTGAAATCAAAGATTTCAATCCAACAACATTTATATTCGGTGCCAAAGCTGCACCAGGATATGACCGTGCAAAGGGTATAATAAAACTAATAAACACAGTTGCTAAATTAATTGAAAAAGATGCTGTGGTTAGCAAGTTTATAAAGGTAGTTTTTGTAGAAAATTATAACGTTTCATATGCAGAGAAGATAATGGCGGCAGCCGATGTTTCGGAACAAATTTCCACAGCAGGTACAGAGGCTTCCGGTACTGGTAATATGAAGTTTATGTTAAACGGCGCTGTCACTTTAGGTACGTTTGATGGAGCTAACATTGAGATTGTGGAAGAAGCGGGAAGAGAAAATAATTATATTTTTGGAAATACAGTTGAGCAGATTGTAAAATTAGCTCCGAAATACGATCCTATGAAGATTTATAAAGGTGATAAAGATATTAAGCGCGTTCTTGATTCATTAGATAATGGATTGCTTGATGATGGCGGAACTGGCATTTTTTCAGAACTTAAAGAGTCCATTCTAGAAGGCGCTAGTTGGCATAATCCAGATCAATATTATCTGCTTGCAGACTTTAAGGATTATGTTCGTGCAAAACTAGAGGTTAATAGAGATTATTGTGATTTAAAAGAATTTGCTAAAAAATGTTGGATGAACATTGCAAATGCCGGAAAATTTAGCTCAGATCGAACAATTGCCGATTATGCAGAAAATATTTGGCATATAAAGAAAGTGTAAATATATAAATGAAATATAAAAAAACCATCAGGATAAATAGCTGTTGGTTTTTTATAATATTAATCATATAAATAGAATGCAAAAGTTGTGTAAAGAAATATATTAAAAATCCAAAAAATGTATAAGTTATTTTATATGATTTATATATTGAAATCTGTAGATAGTATAAAAAATATAGCATATAATGCATAAAAATTAAATCGACAAAAATTAATTTTCTTTAAATATTTTCAATTTAATTTTGAATAGTGCTCTTATATTAAGCTGATAAATTCTATTTTACTTTTGTTTTTTGCCTGTGATAGTTTTGTTTATTAACAATATAGTTGCTCACAATAAAAACATTTATAGCACAGATTGGTTGCTCATAAACATTTGTTTTACATTTTGCTTGAGATATTTATATTTATCGTTTTCTAGTGTGTGGTCATGTTTTATTATTTCTTCTGCATTTTGTTTACAAATTTTAAGTATTTTATTATCACTTATTAAATTAGCTATTTTAAAATTGGGCATTCCGTGTTGCTTGTCTCCAAAAAAGTCACCAGGGCCACGAATTTCAAGGTCTTTTTCGGCTATTTCAAAGCCATTGTTTGTGTTGCATATGGTTTTGAGTCGCTCTTTATTTTCGAGAGTTTTTAAATCAGAAACTAAGATGCAAAGCGAGTCAAAACTTCCTCTTCCAATTCTGCCTCTTAACTGATGAAGCTGAGACAGCCCAAAAAGTTCTGCGTTTTCAATCATAATTACTGTAGCGTTTGGAACATCTACACCAACTTCTATGACGGTTGTTGTAACGAGCAGGTCTATTTTGCCGCATCCAAATTTTTGCATTAGTTCATCTTTTTCTTCGCTTGACATTTTACCGTGCAGCATAGCAATAGAGTAGTTTTTTAATTTGGTTTTTTCAAGTTTTTCTACATATGATGATACAGAAGCGATCTCTTGGTCGTATTGTTCTATTGCAGGACATACAATATAGGCTTGGTGCCCTTCGTCTAGCTGCTGTTTTATGTATGAAAACGCCCTACCACGTTTAAAAGACGGAATACAAACTGTTTTTACCGGTTTTCTTCCAAGTGGCAGTTCATTTATGTTCGAAATGTTAAGGTCTCCGTAAACAATAAGTGCAAGCGTTCTTGGTATGGGCGTTGCTGACATGACGAGCATATGAGGATGAGCGCCTTTTTTGGTTAGTTTTTTTCGTTGCTCTACGCCAAATCGATGTTGCTCATCTGTTATTACCAAACCAAGATGTGAAAATATGGTTTTGTCTTGAAACAAAGAATGAGTTCCAAGTATAATGTCTATTTGTCCATCTGCAAGCTGTTTCCTTATTTCCTGCTTTTCTTTGTTTGACATCGAACCAACAAGTAAACCAATTCTAACACCAAGTGGTTCTAAAGTTTTTTTGAACGTTTCAAAATGCTGCCGTGCCAAAATATCTGTTGGTGCCATCATGGCCGACTGCATAAATGATTTTGCAAAGAGGTAGGAAAGAGCTGTCGCTACCATTGTCTTGCCACACCCTACATCACCTTGAACTAGTCTATTCATTGGAGTGGATCTCAAACAATCGGCAATGCACTCATTTATAACATCAATTTGCGATTTTGTTAGTTCAAAAGGTAAACTTTTTAAAAGCGGACTTAGGTCGGTGTTTGTTAGTTGTTCTTTGGTTCTGTCAGCTCTTCCTGACCTTATTAAACATAAACCAATCTGCCAACAGAGCAATTCTTCAAAAATTAAACGATCTCTTGCCTTTTTTAGTTGATCATTTGTTTTTGGAAAATGTATATCGTTAAGAGCCTCTTTAAGGCTTATGAGGTTATATTTTTCTATTAAGTTTTTTGGTAGCGAATCTTCATCGTTAAGAAGTGTTAATGCATATTTTACGTTTGAGATTATCATTTTAGATGTGAGCCCCGCTGTTAGTGGATATTGTGGGATGAGGCCTGCAGAATCTAAATTTATTATTTGTGGTGCAATCATCTCTTTTAGCAGCATATTACCGCCTATTTTGCCAAAAAACAAGTATTCCTTTCCAACTATAAGATCTTTTAACGCATACGGATTGTTGAAAAAAATGATTTTTAATGGCTGTTCGTTACAATCTATAGCAGATGCAGTGTATATGGACATTTTTCGATGTCTTATAATCGGATTTTCCTTTTTTGTAATAGCTGCCTTTACACAACATTTTTCATATAAATTGGTTTGGGATAGGTTTAAAGGATTTGTAAAGTCAATATAAGTGCGTGGAAAATAATATAATAAACCCTGCACATCAAAAATGCCGAGTTTATTATAAAGCATCGATCTCTTTTTCCCTACGCCGCTGAGCGAATTAATGGGTAATTTTAATTGTTTATTCATTATTTCACCAAAAATATTCTAGCTTTTCGTCATTTAATAAAACCTATTTTAAAATAGACTTGGTATTATATTTATGAATTTTTATTATGTATAAATGCTTTAGTGAAAATTAACGAGGGCTGTTTGTTCCCAATTTTCAAATATGTTTACTTTGTTTCAATAATAAATTTAATAGCCGTGCGTTCTACACCGTCTATGTCGACATTCGTAAAAGCAGGTATGCAAACAATGTCTAAACCTGTTGGTGCCAGATATCCTCTTGCTATTGCGATCGATTTTACTGTTTGATTTATTGCGCCTGCTCCAACTGCTTGAATTTCAACCTCATTATCGCTTTTCATTAATGCAGATATTGTTCCGGCAACAGCATTGGGGTTTGATCTAGATGAAACTTTTAAAATATCCATAATATTTTTATCTCCTTTGGGTATTTATAGTTTTTAATTATATATTATTTGCCTCATATATATTCTAAACTATTACTGAAAATAATACAATACCTAACATATAATGGATAGAGCAGATATTTTTTCACATTTGCCTGTGATTTCATCCAATTCAAGTATAACCGCATTGAAAATACACTGATTATCTTTTACTTCGAAGCGCGTTGGCAAGTTGGTAGTGAGCTTTCTTATAATGCAACTAGCATCTACTCCGAGAATTGAGTCATATGGTCCAACCATGCCAACATCAGTTATAAAACCAGTACCATTTTTTAATATTCTAGCATCGTTTGTTTGAACATGAGTATGTGTACCGACAACTGCTGATACTCTGCCATCGAGATAGTAGGCCATAGCTCCTTTTTCACTTGTAGCCTCAGCGTGAAAATCAACCAAAACAAGAGGCGTATCTATTTTTTTTAACAACTTGTTAATTTCTTCAAAAGGCGAATTGTTTGGCTCAAGATAAACTCGACCTATAAGATTTATTACGGCAATTGAAAACCTACCTTTATCATAAATACAAAAACCTTTACCGGGACAAGATCTAGGGAAATTAGCCGGTCTTAGTGCAATTTCACTTTCATTCAAAAAATTATACGATTCATGGCGTTTAAAGCTATGGTTACCACCAGTAAGTATGTCACAGCCGCTGTCCAGAAGATGCATAGCAGACTTTTTAGACATTCCGTTGCCACTAGCTGAATTTTCAGCATTAGCAATTACAATATCTATTTTTTGTTCACTTTTAAGTTTCGGCAATATTTTTCTTATGGTGTTGCATCCTGGTATGGATACTATGTCTCCGATAAAAAGGACTTTAACCATTAACTTTGTTCACCTTTTTAATAGATTTATTTTTAATTATCCAGTTAATTTCAAAGTACTAAAAATAAGATAATCAGATGTTATATCAGTACCTTTTTGTTTTTGAATAATGAAAACCCATTTGAAAAATGCTCAATTTGTGCACTTCGCTAATTTAACTGTTAATTACTAAATTTAGATTCAAGTTTTTCAATGCCCTTTTTTACACGTGTTATAGATTCATCTTTTTCTAGCAATGCTGCAAGTTCTATGCCGCCGCCAGGGGTGAATTGTTTACCTGAAAGAGCTACTCTAAGTGGCCATAAAATGCGACCATTTTTTAGATTGAGTTTTGCTATCAAATCAAATAGAGCGTTATGCAAACTTTCGATAGACCAACTTTTCAGTTCTAAAAGCAAAGGTAAAATTTCTTTAAGAGCCGAAAGTGAGTTTTCTTCGTTAGTTTTCATTTTTTTGTGAATATAAAGAGATGTATCATAATTTGGTAACTGATCTATAAAGTCAATTTGTTCTTTTATGTCTTTGAACATTTCAATGCGCGGTTTTAAAATATCAGCAAGTAAATTTTTGTTAATATCACGCTTGCAAGCACTGTCAATATATGGTTTTGCATGCTCTAAAAATTCTTCATTTGTCATGCCTTTGATATAATGACTGTTAATTGCTTTTAATTTTAACGGATCAAAGATAGCAGGTGATTTTGAAATGCCGGATATATCAAATTCATTTATAAGTTCGCTTAAACTAAAGATTTCTCTTTCACCTTTTGGAGACCAACCCAAAAGAGCAATATAATTAATAATAGCTTCTGGTAGAAAACCTTTTTTTAGCAGATCCTCAAAGGTGGCATCACCGTTTCTTTTTGAAAGCTTTTCTGTAGCATTTTTCATAACTTGAGAGCAGTGGATATAGATGGGTTTGTCCCATCCGAATGCTTCATATAACAAGTTATATTTAGGAGTTGAAGAAAGATATTCACTGCCTCTAATTACATGTGATATCTTCATATTATGGTCGTCAACCACATTTGCAAAATTGTAAGTAGGCATACCGTCAGATTTAATTAAGATCTGATCGTCCAGCTCAGAATTGTCAAAGGTTATGTCTCCAAACACCTCATCGTGAAATGTTGTTTTGCCTTCTTTTGGCATTTTTTGTCTTATAACATACGGTATTTTGGCTTCAAGATTCTCTTTAATTTGACTTGGACTTAAATCTCTGCAATGACCATCATATTTAGGTGCTATGCCGGAAGACTTTTGCATATCCTTTAATTCGTCTAAACGTTCTTTTTTGCAAAAACAATAATATGCATGCCCGCTATTTATTAGCTCGATAGCATAGTCTTTAAACATATGCATACGTTCGCTTTGAATATATGGTCCATAGTCTCCGCCAATATCGGGGCCCTCATCCCATTTAAGGCCGGCAGTTTTGAGGGTATCATAAATGGTTTGAACAGCACCTTCTACAAATCTTTCGCGATCTGTGTCTTCAATTCTAAGTATAAAATCTCCATTATATTTTTTTGCAAGAAGGTATGCATATAAAGCTGTCCTTAAATTTCCAACATGCATATAGCCTGTTGGAGAAGGAGCGAATCTTGTTCTGACTTTTTTAAACATTTAAAACTTCCTTTATAATTTTATCTCAAGGTTATCCAAGGCTTATGCCCATGCGTTTTGCCACTTTAACCATACCACCGTCTAAAGGCACAAATTTTGTTTTACCGGCAACATCAGAAAGTGGATGATCTACCACTATATTATTTACCATAGCAACTGCGACGCCGAACTTTGATTGTTGAGCCAATTTTGCCGCATAGGTTCCGAACTGAGTCGTAAGTATTCTGTCGTAAGCAGAAGGAGAACCGCCTCTTTGAATGTGACCAGGTACTGCAACACGTGTTTCAAGGCCGGTTAATTTTTCAATTTGTTTTGCTATTCTGTTGGTTGCAGTTGTTTCGCCGTTTTCCGCTCTGAGAGCCATACGTTTTTTTCGCTTCATTTTTGCTTCTTTTATATCATATGCACCTTCAGCAACTGCAAGTATGGAAAAACCTTTTCCTATTGCACAGCGTTCATTTAGTGCTAAAACTACATTGTTTATGTCATATGGTTTTTCTGGAATTAAGATGATGTCAGCACCGCCTGCTATACCGGAATATAGTGTCAGCCAACCGGTTTTATTGCCCATAAGTTCTATAACCATAACTCTGCGGTGACTTGTTGCGGTAGTGTGTATGCGGTCAATCACTTCAGTAGCTATATCAACTGCTGTGTGAAAACCAAAGCTTACATCAGTGCCCCATATATCATTGTCAATTGTCTTAGGAAGTGCGATGATGTTAAGGCCTTCTTCAGATAACAAGTTAGCTGTTTTATGAGTTCCATTTCCTCCAAGACAAAACAAGCAGTCAAGTTTCATTTTATGATAATTTTCCTTCATTTTTGCTACTTTGTCAACTTTATCTTCTTCAACAACGCGCATTAATTTAAAAGGAGTTCGTTTTGTACCAAGAATAGTACCTCCTCTAGTCAATATGCCGTTAAAATCGTCAGCATGCATTTCTTTCCAATTGTCATTTATGAGACCGCTAAATCCGTCAAGTACACCGATTATTTGGATATTGTTTCCAAAGATTTGATATAATGCTTTTGCTATACCTCTAATTGTTGCGTTTAAACCGGGGCAGTCTCCTCCGCTTGTTAAGATACCTATTTTTTTAATCATGATAACTATTCCTTCTTTTTGAATAACAACAATAACTAATTTTATAATTTAAATTATAAATGTAAATTACCTGTTGTGAGTTTAAGGGCGTCTTTTGCAATCATTAATTCTTCGTTTGTTGGGATGATACATACAGATACTTTTGAGTTTTCTGTACTTATTATACCCTCTTTTCCATGGATAGTTTCAGCATTTGCCATTTTATTTATTTCTATTCCAAAAACATTTAAATGGTTACATATATCTTCGCGTAAACAATGTGAATTTTCACCTATACCACCAGTGAATATCAAAACATCAATACCATCCATTGCAACGGCAGATGATGCAATGCCTTTTCTGATTTGATAAGAAAGCATGTCAAGAGCTATTTTTGCTCTTTTATTTCCGGAATCAGCGGCTTTTTTAATATCGCGGTAGTCACTGCTTATACCGGAGATGCCAAAAAGGCCTGATTTTTTATTCATGAAAATATCCATATCATGTGCATTATATTGCATTTGGTTCATTAAAAATGTAACGCATGAGGGATCAACATTACCGGTTCTTGTGCCCATAATCACTCCATCAAGCGGGGTAAGTCCCATAGTGGTATCGATTGATTTTCCGTTTAAAATGGCACATATAGATGAACCGTTGCCTAAATGACAGCTTACAATCTTCAAAGATTCTGGCGGTTTACCAAGAATTTTTTCCACTCGTTTGCTTACATATCTATGAGAAGTTCCGTGAAAACCATATTTTCTAACTCTATATTTTTCATAACATTCATAAGGGAATCCATATAAATATGCTTTTTCAGGTATAGTTTGATGAAATGATGTGTCGAATACAACTACTTGAGGGGTTGAGTTGTCAAAAGTAGCTTGACAAGCTCTTATAGCCTCAACGCTGGCTGAGTTGTGTAGTGGTGCAAGCACGGAAAGTGATTCAATTTTTTTTAAAACTTCATCAGTTACAATAACAGAACTTTTAAATTCTTCAGCGCCCTGAACTACACGATGGCCCACAGCACTTATTTCTTTCAAGCTGTTTACAACGCCATATTTTTTATCAACAAGCAATGATGATAAAATTCTAAAGGCATCTTTATGAGAGGGCAAATCAAAGTTCGATTCAAAAATGCGGTCGTCACTGGTTTTATGAGTAACTGCTCCATCTATTCCTATTCGCTCGCAATTTCCCTTTGCTAAAATTTGTTCATTGTTCATGTCTATAACTTGATATTTAAGGGATGAACTACCTGCATTAATAACTAAAATATTCATAAAAATCCCCTTTTTAATTGTATTGTAAATTTGATACATCATATATAGGCATACCAAATAATATTTTAACGTTCTGGAAATTAATTGTCAAGGTAGATAAAGGGTGGGGAGTGTAGGTGTTACAATGATATGTGACAAAAGAAAAAAGATAGCAAATAGGAGCCATCTGTGTTAAGGTTGAGTTACAAAAAAACGAAAGATAAGTGTCCTATTCACTATGAATAAGATAACACAAACTATGCTTTATCGTCAATCTTTGATTTTTTATGCTAAAAAACCATGGTGTTACTAAAGCAGCTATTCACTATCGTACCAATCGACAATATATTTATCGCTGGTTAAAAAGATATGACGGTTCATTACATTCTCTTGCTGACAAGTCTCATAAACCTCATCATCCCAATCAATATATTGAGTAAGAACTAATTTGACTCGTAATATTCGACGAAGGAATCCTAATACCAGTTTAATTGTTTTTTGTGTTTTTATGTACAATAATGTAATAAAATAATATAACATGGAGATTTTTATTTTAATATTTTTATTTTTAAAGGCACAATTTTGAATATTCATTTTTATTTATATGTGATATAATAATCTTAACGTAAAAATTTGGACAAGAGTTAAAAACGAGGGATTTCAAATTTTTAGTATTAATAAAACGTTTGGAGGTATAGAAAATGAATACAAATTTAGATAACATTCAAGATAACTTTATACACAGAAAATCTACAAATACTATTAAAGGTGTTGCATTAATTTTTATGTTTATACATCATCTTTTTACTTTTCCTGAATGGTATGTTGATGGAATATCATATCCATATTTGCTAGGATTTGCAAATGTATTTCAATCTCCACTTAGAATTTGCGTTCCTATTTTTGCATTTTTGACAGGCTATTTTTATTTCTTTACAAAAAAGAAGAATTATTCTTATTCATTAAAAAAATGCACTGATGTATGGGTAAACTATTTTTTTACTTTTATAATTTTTCTTATCACTGCTATTTTATTAAAAACATACGATTTTTCGTTTATCAAATTAATATTTGAATGCTTTGGTCTTTATACGCCAACAATGATATTTGGTTGGTATATAGCATTTTATTTTTTTGCTATGTTAATATTGCCATTATATTCTAAAGCGTCTGAAAAAAATGCTTTGATCACATTTTTTCTTATGCTCGTTTTTTCAGTAATACTTTCTCCAATTTTTGATAAAATTGTTTTTGAGAAAGTAAATATTATAAGCACGTTAATGGAAGATATGTGCTGGTTCCCATGTGTTGCTATTGGTTATGTGTTTGCACAACACAAATTATTTTTTAGCATATCAAAAACAGTAAAAACAAAATATACTGCTTTAAATGTATTAATTAGTTGTGGTTTTATGATTGTTCCTTTTTTAGCAAGATATTTTACTCCACAATATATTTTAGATAGAGATCTTTTTACAAAAGTAGCATTTTCTTTTTATGATTTTGTTTATGCACCATTATTTATATATGGCTTAATTAGTATAACGAAATTAATAAAGAATAAAAAAATATTGTTTCCTATTTCTATGATTGGAAAATACTCATTATCTATGTGGTTTATTCACTGTATATTTTTTAATACATGCAAAGAATATACACAATGGTTCTTATATTTGCCCAAAAATCCGATTTTGGTAGTATTATGGGGATTGTTTATCTGTTTGGTTGCTTCTTATATAATAATGATTCCAATAAATTACTTAAATAAAATAAAAAATAAATTAATAAAATGGTAGGGTATAAATTAAAACCACTTAAAGACTAATTTTTTGGTGGTTTTAATATTTATTTTAGGAAATGAGCAGTAAATTGTAGAATTTAGATACCTTATTTTAATATTTGCTTTTATCTTCTCAAAAACATTTCACTTTTTTATTTATGTGTGATATAATGATTTCATTATTGAAAAAGTTATGTTTTTGCTTTAAGGGAGGCTAATACCCTATGAAAAAAAGGGTTAAAAATATTTCTAGCAGTTCAAAAAAAACTAGTTATTCCAATGATGGGAAAGATATTTCCAGCAGTTCCAAAAAGTCCATTTTTAATTGGAAATCAAAAATTCATGATGGTAAAATACACACTGCAAAAAATGTTTTAATGCTTATTGGTAAGCTTATTATCTGTTTTACGTTAATTTGCGTAATAGGTCTTAGTATAGTTATTACGGGCATGACAGTTTATGTTATGAAAGCTACAGACACAGATTCCAGCATAAGTCTTGAAAAAGAAAATATTATGGATACCGGGGTAACTGTTGTATATGGAACTAATTCAAGTGGCAGTGTTGTGCCTTTGACTAGAATTTCTAGCGGAACCAAACGTATCTGGGTAGACATTGGCGATGTTCCTGCTGTTATGAAAAATGCTATCGTTGCTATTGAAGATAAAAAATTTTATCAACACGATGGAGTGGATTTCCGTCGTACATTTCTTGCATTTTTGAATATGTTTTTGCATTTTTGGAGTACCGATCAAGGTGCGTCTACCATCACTCAACAGCTTATTAAAAATCTTACGAATGACAGAGATACAAGTGGAATTGGTGGGATGAAAAGGAAAACTAGGGAAATTTATCGAGCTATGAGTCTTGAGAAAACTTACAGTAAAGACCAAATACTTCAAGCCTATTTAAATATTATACCGGTTGGCGGCAATAATGGTGATTATGAGGGAATTCAAGCTGCTGCCAAGCTCTATTATAACAAAGATATTGCAGATGTAACTCTTGCTGAAGCTGCATCTTTAGCTGCTATTACTAATGCTCCTGTTTTCTATGAACCAATAAACAATCCCGAACATAACAAATCTCGTAGAGATGAAACTTTAAAAAGTATGCTTGAGCTTAATATGATAACAAAAGATGAGTATGATGAAGCGGTAAACACTCATGTTGAGGTCCATCCCGGAAAAATTGTTGGAAATACCAAAGATAAAGATTATCAAAGCTATTTTGTTGATGCTGTTCTAAATCAAGTGGTTTCGGACTATATGAGTGAATATAATGTAAGTAGTTGGAATGATGCAAACCATAGAATAAAATCAGCCGGTTTTCACATTTATACCACAATAGATATAGATTTACAAGAAAAACTAGAGACTTTATATGAGAATCCATCGACATTTGGATGGGGATCGTTTAAATCCAAACCTGAATCAGCATTTGTGGTTTATGATCTTAACGGTAACATGAAAGCTTGTGTAGGTGGCACAGGTGAAAAACCGCCTGGTGATAGATCAACTTATAACTACGCAACTGCCGTTAGATCACCTGGATCTACAATGAAACCAATTGCTGCATATGCACCTGCAATTGAACAAAATAATATAACTTATTCTACTATTGTTGAAGATACACCTATTAAAAAAGTAGATGGAAATGATTGGCCTAAAAATTACGATAAGAATTACAGTGGGGGAGTAACTGTTGCACATGCGGTTGAAAAATCACTTAACACTATACCAACTAAGATAGTTGAAAAATTGGGTGTTCAAAATGTTTGTGATTTTTTAAGCAACAATCTTGGAATATCTACTTTGGTAGATCCAAGCCATCCTCAAAATGGTAGCTTTGAGTCTTCGGGTATAGCAATGGGCTCACTTACAAATGGAGTTAAATTAACTGAATTAACCAATGCATATCAAATTTTTGGAAATGGTGGCCACTTTACAGAGTCTCATACCTATACACATGTTTCAAATGTTGCAGGTGAGAATGTTTTAAAAGTAAAATCAACTCCCAAACAAGCAATCTCTTCTGACACGGCTGTTGTTATGAATAGAATGCTTAGAAATGTTATAACAAATGGTACGGGTAAAGCAGCTAGTCTTGATAATATGAATATTGAAGTTGTTGGCAAAACCGGGACGAGTAATGATAATAAGAATCTTACATTTGTTGGTTTGACTCATGATTATGTTGCAGGTATATGGATTGGTAATGTTAACGGTGAAGATCTTCCAAACAACACTGTTAGTCCGGCAAAAGTTTGGAAAACAGTAATGAGCTCACTTCTAAAAGGGAAAAAGCAAGAGGAATTTTCATGTTCGGATGCTAAACAGTTGAAATTTTGTAAGTCGTCTGGTCTTATAGCAAACCACGCATGCCCATATACTGCGGTAGGATATTATAGAATAAATAATGTTCCCAAAAATTGTACAAAACATTAAAATTAGAAAATTAACAATATATTCATTATTTGTTTACATAATAATTATTGTTTAATTTATTAATTCATGATATGGTATATTCATGAATTATTTTTTATTAAAATAAATTGTTTTAATCATAAGAATTAAAAAATTATTATCAGTTATTTTAACTTTATTTATAAAGAAAGGATTTGTATATTGATGATCAGAAAAAGTTTTAAAGCCTTTTTATTAATATTATTTATATTCAGCTCATTTATCAATATAACTTTCGTAGCTCAGTGTGATGACACTGTTTCAGAACGTGAGTTACTATTACTGACGGTTATCTCTTATTCAAATGAGCAAGAAATTGGAAGAGAAGTTAAATTAACGAACAATATGATAAAATTCTATCAGTGGGACTCTGGTATGGTTTCTCAAGATGAAGTCAGAGGTTGGACAGTTCTTGACTTTGACATAAACGATAACTCTTCAAAAGACGGCTTTTCAATATATGTATTTAAAAAAGGCAAAAATATAGTTATTACACCAAGAGGTACCGATGGAGGAATGTTCACTGAGAACTGGAAATATTTAATATCAAATGAACATTCTCAAGCAAAATATATGGAAAAATATGTTGGTCAGCTTGTTCCTATTCTTGCTAAAGATAAAGATTGCAAAATATATTTTTGTGGGCACTCTTTAGGCGGATATTTAGCTCTATACGGAACCGGAGTTTTAATGCAGTATCCTGAAATTTGTGAACATTTTGTTAAAACAATTACATTCAATGGTTTAGGTCTTGGCAAAAATACGAACAAGCTCGTAATGAATGAGCTTTATAAATTGAAAAAAGAACAGATATTAAACTACAGAATAAACGGAGATATTATTTCTCATATTGGAGATCATATAACTTCATGCATATCATTGAACCTAGTTAAATCTAATTTATGGGATGTGTTTAGTGTCCACCGTTTGACTTGTTTTTTCTTTAACGAGCCATTTTCGCTTAAATCACAATTAGAAGATGTGTCTGATGATATTGGCAGCAAAAGAAAAACTGAGATAAGCGATAAAAATTTCGAAAACGAATTAACAGAAGATCTACCAATTTTTACGATGAAAACAGTTACAGTATAATTAAAAGTAGCTTTATAAATATAAAAGATAAATTTATGAAAAAATGTATATTTTAGACTATTGTTTGATATTTAATATGATTTAGGTTTTATAGGTTGGATTAATGTGAATTTTTTGACTTTTAATGTAAGAAATAAATGCAGAAAATTAGAAAATAAAATAAATATAAACGGATAAACGCTACAGTTAAATCCGCCATTTTTTCTTACTTCTTTTATTTAACCCTCTCTGTGTGGTATTCACTATGTTTTGGCTTTTTTAATTACTTTAAGTCTGCCAAACTCTTCACGTTCTTTTTCTTCTAAAGCATCGGATATATATTTTATGGTTCTTTCAAATTGAGGTATATTTACATTTTTTAGTGCATTGGCGCGTCTTTGAGTTTTTTTGATTTCGTTAGCAAGTCTATATACACTGTTTTCGACTTCGGCAAGTACAATGCTTATTCTTTTTGCTCTATCAAAGCAAATATAAGCTATATCAAACTGAGAGTTTGTACCGGAAAATCCATAAGCGCCACTGTCAAATTTAGAGTTTAATGTTACTTTAGGTATTTCCACTCCCATAACACTGCGATATTTTATTTCCAAGCCGGTTTCAACTTCAATACCTTTTGCTATGCTGTCGCAAACACCTAAGGTTATATTAGCAGTTTGAAGAGCTTTGTAGGCATGATCAAAAATAGTCTCAATTTCACCTCTTATGGACTTCGCCGTATCTATTAAAGACATCATCTCCCTAACTAGGATGTTTCTTTTTCTATCCATTAGGTCAAAGCCCAATTTTGCCAGCATTAGAGACCTTTTGATGTTAATTAAGTTTCCTTTTGTAGGAAATACTGCAAGAGCCATACTATTTTCTCCTATAAAGTGTTGCTTTTAGTTTTGAAACGCGCCGCTCTGTCCGGATTATATATTTTATCCAAAAGTTCACTGTCAATTCTATCAAGCTCGTCCTTTGGAAGCAGACAAAGCAAATCCCAGCCTAAGTCTAACGTTTGTTCAATTGTTCTGTCTTCATTCTCGCCTTGAGTAAGAAATTGAGACTCAAAATTTTTACCAAATGAGAGGTAAGCCTTATCGGTTTCTGAGAGCTCTTCCTCACCAATAACTGATGCCAAAGATCTTGCATCTTGCACTTTAGCATAACATGCAAATAGTTGGTTTGCAACTGTTTGGTGATCAAAGCGAGTATATCCTTCTCCAATGCCGTCTTTCATGAGTCGTGAAAGGGAAGGGAGCACCGATATTGGTGGATAAACACCTTGTTGAGACAGATCTTTTGATAAAACTATTTGGCCTTCGGTAATATAGCCTGTGAGGTCTGGTATTGGGTTTGTAATATCACCATTTGGCATGGTTAATATAGGAATTTGTGTAACAGAGCCGCTTGATCCTTTTATTACGCCGGCTCTTTCATATAGTTGAGCGAAGTCGGAATAAAGATATCCGGGATATCCTTTTCTTCCAGGAATTTCACCTTTTGATGAAGAAAACTCTCTGACAGCTTCTGCGTATGAAGTCATGTCAGTTAATATTACAAGCACGTGCATATTTTTTTCATAAGCCAGATATTCGGCTGCTGTCAAAGCACATCTTGGAGTTAAAATTCTTTCAATGATTGGATCGTTTGAGAGGTTTGTAAACATAACAACGTGCTCTAAAACACCGCTTTCTTCAAATTTAGTTTTAAAGTAATCAGCAACATCGTTTTTTACACCTATGGCAGCAAACACTATGCAAAATTTATTGTCACCTTCTTTATTGGCTATTTTTGCTTGCCTAACTATTTGAACCGCTAATCTATTATGTGGCAAGCCGGAGTCTGAGAAGATAGGTAGCTTTTGACCTCTTATAAGTGTAGTTAAAGCATCAATTGATGATATGCCGGTTCTAATATAGTTTCTTGGATAACTTCTTGAGACAGGATTAATTGCAGATCCATTAATGTCGGCAAACTTTTCGGAAAATATATCTCCTAAGCCATCAATGGGTTTTCCGGCACCATTAAATATGCGTCCGAGCAGCTCTAATGATAGAGGTATTTTAAGTGGCTTTCCAGTAAAATGAGTAGTTGAGTTTTCCATTGAAAGCTCATTTGTACCTTCAAATACCTGTATTATTACGCGTTTACCTTCTATTTGGACTATGCGTCCTTGTCTTCTGTCGCCGTTTTGTAGGTGTATTTCTACAAGTTCGTCAAATCCGGCGTTTTCTACATCATCAAGAACGATTAATGGGCCGTTTATTTCTTTTAATCCTATGTGATGAAGTGCCATGGTGTCTTTGTCTCCAATCTGTTAATTTCCAGATAATATGATATTTAAATATTAGCTGTTTAATTTATCTGTCATAAACGAATCAATATCTTCATAGTAACTGTTAAACTTATCAATATCATCATTAGGGATATCGTATTTTATCCTGGATAGTTTAGCAAATATACCACTTTCGACTAACACAGAAAAGGGTATGTTATTTGCTATCAATTTACATGCATTATCATAAAAATAAATGATAATTTTTATCATTTGCCTTTGTTTTTCAAGGGTAACATAAGCATCATCTTTGTGGAAAGCATTTTGTTGTAAAAAGCCAACTCTGATTACTTTAGCGGTTTCTATTATAAGCTTTTGATCATCAGGTAGGACATCAGCGCCAATAAGCTTTACAATTTCCATGAGATTTGCTTCTTCAGCAAGTATGGTTGAGATTCGTTGTTTTATTTCTAAAAAGTCTTCTCCAACTTCATTATCATAGTAGTTTTTAAGGTCTTCATAATACTCGCTGTAACTTGTCATCCAGTTTATAGCAGGGTAGTGCCTTGCATAAGCAAGTGCTTTGTCAAGAGCCCAGAAACATCTAACAAATCTTTTTGTATTTTGTGTAACAGGTTCAGAAAAGTCAGAACCCTGTGGTGAAACGGCGCCTATTATTGTAACAGAGCCTTCATTTCCAGAAAGAGTTTCCATATATCCTGCGCGTTCATAAAACTGCGACAACCTAGAAGGTAAATAGGCAGGGAAGCCTTCTTCAGCAGGCATTTCTTCAAGCCTTCCTGATATCTCTCTTAGAGCTTCCGCCCAGCGTGAAGTTGAGTCAGCCATTATAGCAACATGATATCCCATGTCTCGATAATATTCCGCAATTGTTATGCCTGTGTAAATAGACGCCTCCCTTGCTGCAACAGGCATGTTGGAAGTGTTTGCAATAAGAGTTGTTCTATTAGTTAGTGCGTTCCCTGTGCGCGGATCTATCAATTCGGAAAACTCTTCAAGGACCTGCGTCATCTCGTTTCCACGCTCGCCGCAACCTATATAAACTATCATGTCAGCGTCTGACCACTTAGCAAGCGAGTGCTGTGTCATAGTTTTTCCGGTGCCAAATCCTCCAGGAATTGCAGCCGTTCCACCTTTTGCGATAGGGAAAATAGTGTCTATTATACGCTGTCCTGTAATGAGCGGTTTTGAAATTGAAAGACGTTCTTTAACAGGCCTTGCTACACGAATTGGCCATTTTTGACAAAGTGTAAGATTGTGCAGTTTGTTGTTTTCATCTTCAATTACAACTACAACATCTTCTACTTTATATTTACCGTTGGGTTTTATTTCTTTGACAACGCCGCCTTTTTTTAGTAGTGGTGAGAGCATGCATTTGTGAGTTATCATCGGTGTTTCGGGGCAGGTAGCATAAATTTCACCCGGGTTTAATATATCCCCAACTTTTACGGTAATTGTCACATCATAGGTTTTAGTTTGATTAAGCGCTGGAATATCCGAACCAATTCCTATAAAGGCGCCTTCAGTTTTTGCCATATCTAAAAGTGGTCGCTCAATTCCATCAAATATATTTGAAAGGATACCGGGGCCAAGAGTAGCAGACAATGGAGCTCCGGTTGAATAGACAGGTTCTCCAGGTTTCAATCCTGTTGTGCTTTCATAAACCTGAATAGTAGTTTCATCTTCATTGATTGAAATGACTTCTCCTATAATTTTATTCTTACCTACATATACCATTTCTGTCATTAAAAAATCCTTGGCATTTTTTACTTTAATGATAGGACCATTTATGGAGAAAATTTTATTACTCAAATCACATCACCTCATTTCAATCATTTATTATTGTTAGCATAGAAGTTTTGTAAAAATACTTTCGTTCGCTGTCAAGTTTACTTGCAATTGTTTCATCAAGCATAAGATTGCATTTTTCATCGATAAGATTAAATCCGCCAAACTGATTTTCATCATCAACTTCAACTTTTGATATACCAGGTAGTTCAAGAAGCTCTTCTTTTAATTTCAAATCTTCTTTTCTAATTTTAATTTTGGCATTATCGCAAACAAAATCTGAAGATGACTTTTTGACAAGATTCAATAAATATTCTTTATACTTATCCGAATTTATAAAATTAATTATTTCTTGTTCACACTGCTTGAATAGTTTATTTACCAGTTCATTTCTAAAAACAAGAGTTTCTTTTTTGAGTTCAAGGCTTTTTTTAGTGATTTTGCGGCTATATTTCCACTTTATATCGCGTACTTTATTTTGCATGTAATTAAATATTTTATCATAATTTTGATTTTTGATATTTTCTAATTCCGTTTGCTCATATTTTAAAGCATCTGATTTCATCTGTGCAATTTTTTTATCTGCATCATTCAAAACAGATTCTTTAAAGCGCAAAAGCTTTTGCTCATCATAAGCCATATATACACACTCTTCTCATTTATATTTTTACACCGATTGATTTGCGAACATATTCAGTGATTGTTTCACTTATTTTTGCATCGCCATGGCGGTCTGGAATTTCCACAACAAGTGGATATTTTGAATGAAGCTTTATATTATAAATCTTATCTGGACATAAATTCATAAGCTTAGGAGAAACGAGAACCAAGCCAATTTCTTTATCATTGCAAGCTTTGTTAAGAGCTTCGTCAACTTCTTCTGAGGTATGAACTACTACTCCTTCAATACCAGCGAGTCTCATACCAATTTGTGTGTCAATATTATCACTAATGCAAAAAAACTTCATAACAATCACATCCTAAAAGAATCTGCTAACTTATGATTGTGTAAATAATATAAGGAATGATATAACAAGTCCGTAAATAGCGATACCCTCGCCAAGAACAACGAATATCATTGCTTTTCCGAAGGCTTTTGGATCCTCACTGCAAGCGCCTATAGCAGCCGGAGATCCGCATCCAACACCTATTCCTGCCCCGATTGAAGCAAGTCCGGTTGAAAGGGCTGCACCTATATATTTAAGTCCATCATTCATTGAAGCGGCAGATTGAGCTTCTTTAGTAGCTTCTGCAGCTGAAACCATGCCGGTTGTTATCATCAAAACAACCATTAAAAGCATAACTCCAAAAAACAAACAAAGGTGAAGAATAAAGCGATTTTTTGCAGTTGTACCAGTTTTTGCATTTGTTAGAATAGGAACTATTGGAATTGTGGTTAGACCTATTGCAATTAGTGGTAATAAAAATAATAAAGCATTCATGATTAAATCCTCCAATAATTAGGTTTTTATATTTTTAAATCCAGGCATAGCCTATTTTTAAACAAATTATTTTTTCTTTGTTTTGCTGCTTTCAAAAACAACTTTAGCCGGCTTGAACGGTTTACCCTCAGATTTATAAAATCTACTGAACATTTCATAATATACAAGTCTTAAAACTTGAATTGAAACAATCAAACCTTCAAAGCCCATTACAAAAACGTTACCTATAACAATTACGAAAGGGCTTCCGAAACTTCCTGCCATGTGTGCAAACTTCATCACAACTAACATTAAAGCAGCATGGCTTAGCACAAGTCCACCCACACGCAAAAAAGATAATGTGTTTGTGCAATAGCTAAGAAGTATGTCCACCATTTCAAAAATGGCATTAACTGGACTAAACTTTTCCTTTTTTGCATTTCTTTGTTTGATGTGATTTTGAATTAAATTTGATAGTGGTTCACTAAAGAAAATCAAAATTAGCGGAACTATAATTACTAATATTAAAAATATGGGGTTAAATATATTAACGTCTAATGCCATTAAAAGGACAATCGCAAGAGCTAATCCTCCATACATAACCAAACCGGCTAGGCCGTTATTTGAGAATATCGCATTTCCAATATGTTTGTTTTTAATATTAATAAATATGTTCATTAACATGGAAATTAAAATTAATAATATACCAATGCCAAGCGAGAATATTAACATATTCATTGAGCTTGACGGATTTAAAACATCAATAGGGAACAAAGAACCAAGACCTAACATTTGCCAAAACTCTTTAAATTGGTTTTCAAAGCCAAAGAACGACCCATACATAACACCCACTATCATGCTGCAAACTCCGCAGCGGGTAAGTATTAGACCAAGCATCATTTTTTTAAATTTCCAAATAAGCAATCCAACTATGAATATGCAAATTCCTTGGCCTACGTCGCCGAACATTATTCCAAACAATATGCTGTATATTAAACCGATATAACTTGACGGATTAATGTCTCCATACTGTGGCAACCCATATGTTGTTACATACATTTCAAACGGTCTGAATAACCAACATGTTTTTAATTTGACAGGCGGCGTTAATTCTTTGTTTGCGTCGGCAGAAAGGCTTTCAATGATAACACCAGACATATCATCAAATATTTCTATGAATTCATTAAGATTCTCTTTTGGGACAAATCCGTTTAAATAGAATTTTTTATTTCCAATTACCGCATATCTTCTATATGCAAAAGAATCATGTAACATTTTAATTTTGGAGTATATAAGAAGAAGTTTATAAGTATATTTTTGTTTATAGTTTTCTAAATCAGACTTTATATTTTGTAAAGATTTTTTCTCTCTTTTTATTTTATGTTTTATATTTTCTATTGCAAGCTGAGGTGTTCCATGAACATAATCGGGTATGCAATATTCTTCAAAATACATATCATTAAAATATTTATCTGTTTCGCTTAAGTGTTTGTTAGGGGTAACATAAATGCCCCAACAATAGTCTTTATCTTCATCAAGAGGCAAGAAAAAAAAGATTTTTTCTTTAAAATAACTAAGTTTTATATAGCTATCAATAGGAAGTCTTCCAAAACGAGCGGTTATATAATTAGAAGTAAGAATATCATCGATTTTAGTATTTAATTTCATCATGTGTTTAATTTCGACTAGTGATTTTTCTCTAAGGTTAATTACGCTCTCAAGGCGGGAAACTTCTTTGGAATCATTGTTAACTTTATAGAAAATATCGTTTATAAACGCTTCTATTTCCTCTATGCTCATTTTTAAATAGGAATAATCATTAAATTTTTTTGGAATATTCAATTTTTGCAGCAGATCATCTGTTTTTTGCAGCAAATTTACATATGGATTTTGTTCGTTAACATGCTCAAAACCTTCGGCCTTTGATTTATTGGTAACATTTTCCGGATGAAATAGCTCACAGTTAGCAATTCTAATTAAAGTTTCATCCAAATCTGACAGTTTTCCTATTATATTAACCAAAGACATGGTTTCTATAGGCATAAATTACATCTCCTTATCTTACAAGTAAATCTTCAATTTCGCCTGAAGGTAACTTATATCTAACGCCTTCTATGATATAAATGAGATTTGAAATTTCAATTTGAGATAATGTATAAAAAGCGTAAAATACAGTTGATACATTTTTAGAAATATGCAGGTAGTTTTTGCAAATTCTATAGTTAAGTCTTGAAGCATAACTTTCTATATAAAAATTTTCATTTTTAGCTACTTTGTTAATTATATTTTTTGAAACAAACAAATTTTTAAGCAAATTAATTACTTGTTCATCTGTTGTAGTAGAAATTATTTCATCAATTTTTTCTTTACTTAATAGTTTATAAAAGGGGAATATTCTCTGCTTGATTTTTTTTGGATCATCCTTAAATAGCACTTTTGAACGATATATGCTGCATATATTTAAATGATCGAGTCTTATGCCAAAAACGCGCCTAAGCTCTAACCTTTCCGTTCCTTTAGTATGCCTGCGGACAAGGTTGAATAAACGCTTAAAGAACCGTTCATATAGATAATGTTCACACCCAACGTAGTTTATATGAGGTTCTTCTTTAGTTGGTTTAAACTTTATGAGTATTTCATAATAGTCGGTACCTCGGAGAAAATTCAACAATTCATCATAGCTTCTAACTTTTGCAAGGCCCAAAAGATCGATATGGCACCTTGATATCAAAAATCCTGGGAGAGATACGATAAAATCTTTTGGGCTATCGGCTTTTAAAAGAAGAATCATGCGTAAAATTTCTTGAAGTTCAAATTCTTCTATAATAAGATGAAACAAGTTGTCCTCAGTTTTATTTAAATAGTGATATAGTCGTGCATAATTATTGAACGCTTCTTTTTGAAGCAATACCTCAAGCTGTCCACGATGAATAGTGACTTCATTTATATTTTCAAGAGCTTTTGAATATATGGTATTAGTTTTTAAATATGTTGCGATTTCCGGAACGCTCTTACATTTAACAAGGTCGTCATATTGTTCATTAGTTAGCCTTTTTCCATATAAAGCACGCGATTTTGCAATAACTGCGTTGTTTGAAGCAATACTCATCTTAACCATCCTTTGTTTAGTTACTCATTCTAAAAGGAAGTCATATCTTAAGATAATATTCGATTTACTATATCATTAACACGTTTTTCACAATGTTCGTCATATATATTTTGGAGTTTTTTAATGTATTCTTTTTGTTGTTTTTCAAGCTTAAGGATTTCTTCTTCAGAATTTTTAATTTCATTCTCTTCTAGATCGCATAATCGCTTATCGGCTTTTTTTTGCATATTATTAATTATTTCTTGCTTATGGTCATTGACTTGTTTGAGAAATTTATCATTTTCTTCTTCTGCAGTTTTAATTTTCTCTTGTGCAATTTTATCAATTTCTAAAATTTTATTTAATAATTCATCCATAGAATGTACCTCAATTTTATAGAAATTTGTAGAATATAATGTATTTTACCACACTTTATTTGTTAAAACAAGAATTAAAATAATATAAATTAGTGTTAGGTGTAGATAAATTAAACAAGACAAGAAATAAAAAAATATGATTCTTTGGTAAGATATAAATGTTAAAAATTTAAAAAGTAAGATAGATCTAATTTTTAAGGGGAAAAGATATAGATATCATAATATAAATATATAAGCAAATTGGAGTATATTTTCAAAAATTCTATGTAATAAAGTTTCTATAACTTTATATTTTATTTAATATGCTTTTTAAATATCAGTGATGAAATTTTAATTAGACAACTATAATAGTTCCAGTAAAAACCTAAACAAGCTGAGATTTGTCAAAATTTTTAACAAACATTCTCTAACTTGCTGCAATGTGAAAGCATATTGTCATAAATCAGCCTTTGTTACTTTTAAATTATTATAATAAATAAAGCTTAACATCCAGCTAGTTTTTAAGGCTTTGTATAGGCGCAGGGATTATGCCACCTCTTGATATAAATTTAGCGGGAGAACCTTTCTTTACATTCAGTATAGGACCTGAACCAAGCAGACCTCCAAACTCAAGTTCATCACCGGGCTTTTTACCTATAGCAGGGATTAATCTGACAGCAGTAGTTTTGGAATTAACCATGCCTATCGCAGCTTCGTCAGCGATTATAGCGGAAATGGTTTCGGGACTGCAGTCGCCAGGTATTACTATCATGTCAAGGCCTACCGAACAAACGGCCGTCATAGCCTCTAATTTTTCAATGCAAAGTGAGCCGGAACGTGCAGCATCAATCATGCCGGCATCTTCAGTTACGGGTATAAATGCACCTGATAGCCCACCAACTTTTGAAGATGCCATAACTCCACCTTTTTTCACAGCATCGTTTAACATTGCAAGTGTAGCGGTTGTGCCCGGGCATCCACACTGTTCCAGACCAATTTCTTCAAGTATATGTGCAACAGAGTCTCCTATTGCGGGAGTAGGTGCAAGCGATAGATCAACTATGCCAAATGGTATATTGAGTTTTTCAGAAGCTTCTGTTCCAACAAGCATGCCCGCTCTTGTAATTTTAAATGCAGTTTTTTTAATAATTTCAGCAATTTCGGTTATATTGGCGGTTGGGTATTTTTCAATTGCTGCCCTAACAACACCAGGCCCTGAAACACCGACATTGATAATGCAGTCTGCTTCGCCGGTACCATGAAAGGCGCCGGCCATGAATGGGTTATCTTCCGGTGCGTTACAAAATACGACAAGTTTAGCGGCTCCTATGCAGTCTTTATCTGCAGTCATTTCGGCGGTTTGCTTAATTATTTTACCCATAAGCGAGACAGCATCCATATTTATGCCGGTTTTAGTAGAACCGACATTTACCGAAGAACATATGCAGTTGGTTTTTGCAAGCGCATATGGTATAGATTCAATAAGTTCTTTATCGCCAACAGAAAAACCTTTTTGTACAAGAGCAGAATAGCCTCCTATGAAATTGACGCCACATGTGTTTGCTGCTTTTTCTAAGGCATATGCAAATTTAATAGGGTTTTGTCCCGTACAAGAAGAAATAATTGATATTGGTGTTACCGAAATTCTCTTGTTTATGATAGGTATGCCATATCTACTTGATATTTCATCACAGACAGATACAAGATTTTCGGCCTTTTTGCAAATTTTATCATAAACCTTTTGGCAAGCAATATCTATAGAAGGATCGATGCAATCAAGGAGAGATATTCCCATAGTAATGGTTCTTATATCGAGATTTTCATTTTCGATCATATTTATGGTTTCAAGGATATTGTTAACGTTAAGCATATAATTATCCTTTCAATTATATTTTGTGCATGGCATTAAAAATATCTTCATGCATAACATGAATTTTCATGCCTATCTGAGCACTTACATCTTCGAGTTTTTTTGTGAAAATCTGCAAATTGGCATTTAATTTATCAATATCAACCAGCATGATCATAGCAAAAAGTTCTTGCATTATGCTTTGACTTACTTCTAAAACGTTTACGTTATAGTTTTCGCAAACAGTACTGATTTTTGCAAGGACTCCGACTTTATCTTTTCCAATTACTGTTATGACTGCTCTCATTAAACTCCTCCATCAAATTAATATCATTATATTAACAACTAATTTATTAAATAAACATTAATTATTACGATTGTTTATATATTCATCAATAGCTTTAGCGGCAGTTTTCCCAGCACCCATTGCTAATATAACGGTTGCTGCACCGGTTACCGCATCTCCGCCGGCATAAACACCTTCTTTAGATGTTAGTCCCGTTTCTTCGTTGACAACTAAGCCTCCCCAACTTTGAGTTTTAAGCCCGGGAGTAGTGTTTTTGATTAGTGGGTTAGGCATAGTTCCAATTGACATTATAACGCAATCAACATCAAGCATAAATTCGCTTGCTGGTTTTTCGACAGGTCTTCTGCGGCCAGATTCATCTGGTTCGCCGAGCTCCATTTCAACGCATGTTATGCCGTTTACGAAATAGTCAGAGTTTCCGTGAATTTTTATAGGATTGCAAAGCGTTTTAAACATAATGCCTTCTTCTTTTGCATGTTCAATTTCCTCAAGTCTTGCAGGCATCTCTTTCTCGCTTCTTCTATATACAATATATACATCTTCAGCGCCAAGGCGTTTTGCCGATCTTGCTGCGTCCATTGCAACATTTCCTCCACCTATAACAGCAACTTTTTTAAAATTACCTATAGGAGTATCTGCATCTTTTTTATAAGCTTTCATTAAATTTATGCGAGTTAAGAACTCGTTTGCTGAAAAAACACCTTTTAAGTTTTCGCCTGGTATATTCATAAATCGGGGTAGACCAGCACCGGACCCGATAAACACGGCATGAAAACCTTGCTGGAATAATTCATCTATAGTAATGCTGTTGCCAATTACAACGTTGGTTTTTATCTCCACGCCTATTTTTTTTAGCTCTTCGACCTCTTTTTCAACTATGCTTTTTGGCAGCCTAAATTCGGGAATTCCATATACGAGCACACCACCAGGTATGTGCAAAGCTTCAAAAATTGTTACTTTATATCCCATTTTAGCAAGATCTCCTGCGCATGTAAGACCTGATGGTCCCGCTCCAACAACAGCAATTTTATAGCCATTTTTTTTAGGGGTTTGTGGGTCTATTTTAGTGTTTTTATTATGCCAATCTGCAACAAAGCGCTCAAGTCGGCCAATTGCAACACTTTCGCCCTTTATGCCTCTAACGCAAGAGCTTTCACACTGAACTTCCTGAGGGCAAACGCGTCCGCAAACTGCTGGGAGTGAAGATGTTTTATTAATTATTTGATAAGCTTCCTCAAATTTTCTTTCTCTAATTTTTGATATAAAGCTAGGAATATCTATAGAAACTGGGCATTTTGAGACACAAGGCTTATTTTTGCAATTAAGACACCTATTGGCTTCATCAACAGCTTCTTCTTCGGTATAACCAAGAGCTACTTCATTGAAATTTTTGTTTCTAACATTTGGGTCTTGAAGTGGCATCTTATTTTTTTTAAGACTCATATTTGGCATATTCAATTTGCTCCTTTAAAAAGATTGCATGTTTTTTCATAACTGTGGCGTTCAAAGTCGCTGTAAACGGAAGAGCGGCTTATTGCTTCATCGAAGTCTACTAAATGTCCGTCGAAGTCAGGGCCATCGACACAAGCAAATTTAGTTTTTCCTCCAACAGTCAAGCGGCACCCACCACACATGCCGGTACCATCTATCATTATGGGATTCATTGATACTGTTGTTTTAATGTTATATTTACTTGTGATTTTGGAAACAAACTTCATCATAACAAGGGGGCCTATAGCAATAACTTCATCATAATTTTCATCGGACTTGATCAATTTTTCTAAAGCGTCGGTCACAAGACCTTTTTCGCCTATAGAACCATCATCACTCATCATGACGAACTTATCTGATATCTTTTTAAATTCGTCTTCCAATATAACAAGGTTTTTGTTTCTGAATCCAACAATTGAATGCACATTAGCGCCATTTTCATGTAAACGTTTAGCAATTGGATATGCAATTGCACATCCAACACCGCCGCCCACAACAGCAGCTTTTTTAATATTATTTAATTTAGAAGCTTTACCCAGTGGCCCCACTAAATCGTGAATACATTCTTCTTCATTTAAATGGTTAAGTTTTTCGGTAGTTGATCCTACTATTTGAAATATGATTTTTATTGAACCTTTTTCGCGATCAAAATCTGCAATGGTTAACGGGATTCTTTCTCCTTCTTCATCTACCCTTAAAATTATGAATTGACCAGGTTCGGCTTTTTTAGCGACTATTGGCGCATTAACTTCCATAAGAGTAACGGTTGGATTAAGAACTTTCTTTTTTAGTATTTTAAACACTATTTAAGCCCTCCAAAAATTAAAATGTTAATTGTATAATTAAAATATTAAATTAATTATACTATAAAACCTTTATTAAATCAACAAATAAAAGGGCATATGTTTTGCCAAAAATTGCAATGTGTTTAATTTCTTAGATTCTAATTTAATATGAAAATATGATTATGAATGTTTTATTTTTATGATATAAACATATATATATTTTGATGATTTTAATTATAACTATTTTTGAATATTGGTTTTCGTTTTTAGTCAAAATGTTTGTTTTTATTTATTAATGTGACAATTTATTGTATATTTTTATTTTTAAAATGACGTTTCAAGTTCTTTTATTAATTAAATGTTAAATATTTGTTCGCTAATATTTAATAATAAATTAACATTAATTGTATAGATATAATTGTTAAAATTTGATATTATATATTTGAACTTAGTTAATATAATTAATTATAATTTTTTGGAGGGTGTTGAACGATGAAAAGGAAGTTATTAGGGGTAACAGCAATAATTTTGGTTATGGCTATTTTTAGCAGTTCAGTTTTTTCGGTTTTTGCACAAGCATCAGAGATAGATGCTTTAAAAACAGAGGTTATTGATAAGTCTACAAAACAGCTAGAACTACAAAATAATTCGTTGTTAAATGACATGGAAGGCAAATTAAATAAATTATACAAATATTTGAGTATTGATGAAAAAGGTATGGCAATATTAAATCCAACACCTGAAATTAAAAACCTATTTACTAATGAAGATTACAAAAAAATCACAGATAATATAGAACGTACCAACAAGATAGCAGAAAAAGGTATAGCATACAGACAATCTAATGGTGACTTGGAGGTAACAGTCGAAAGTTTAAGTCAATATATTATTGTTGACGAAAAAGGCATTCAAACATTAAATCTAACACCTGAAATTAGAAACTTGTTAAACAATGAAGAATATAATGAAATCAAAAGCAATATAGAATCTAATAAAAAAGCAGATCAAAAATCAACAAATCAACAAGCAATTGTTAAAATTAAAGCGATTGAATTGTCATCATCTGCTGATCCTGACAAAAAAGAAGAAGCAAGTGTAGAGAACCCTATAGAAGAACTTAAAGATGGCGGCATAGAAGTAAAATATCATGCTTTTTATGTAGATTTAAAAATGAGCAAAGCAAAAGCAGAACAAGTTGCTGATATAATGAATAACGTTGCAACATTTGCTTTTGTCTTTGGTTCAATACCTGGTTTAATTTCTTTGTTGGGTGGTAGTGAAAAAGCTGGAATTTATGATAGTAAACATGCTGATAGTAAACTTAAAATGGGAACAATTATAAAAATAATTGGTGTAATTAATTTTATACTAGGTCTTTTTTGTGGTCAATATCTTAATATTATTGCAGGTACGTTAAGGAAAAAAATTGCAAGAGGAAAACATGGAGCAATATTGAGAATATATTATATTCCATATATGACTACTAGGTCTTGGTAAACAATAAAACGCTTAAAAATGTAACCAGTTTTAAATATGTGCATGATATATGTTGGCTTGTTTGTTAAGAATTTTAATATGATAGCTTTTAATGTTTGAAGATATTTAATAAATGGTTGAAAGGAATCACTTGTGCTTTTGTGGTAATATGAGTGGTTTCTTTCGATTTTTATATTCTCATTTTTAACATGCAAAATTTAGATTATTGTAAAAAATATAGTGTTATAAAAGTTTGTTATAGTTTGTTATAAATTTATCCGAGCAAAAATTTTTTATGCAATTTTTTCTTTTTAGATAATTTTGAGTCGATCATGATTGTTTTTTTAGATGTCTATAACAATTTTTTAATTTAAGATTAAGGGCATTTATTTAATTCCTGCATTTTCCACAGGTTTAAATTTAAAAATTTTAATTTAAACTATAACATTTGAATAAAATCTCTTTTAGGTTGTAAACTAAAATAAGAAAAGGAGTGATATTTAAATGGAACCGTTTTATTATAATAAAAATGAAGATGATAATTTTAATGGAATATATGGTGAAGATTTTGACGAAGATATCATGTATGACATTGATTTTATATCATCAGCAAATGATTGCACCGGCTTAATCCCAACTCTACCAATTGATGAGGAAGAGTCAGATTCTTATACAAAGCTTTACGATATCCCCAAACCAAAAAGTGAAAATTTTGAGGACAGTACACAGAATATTGATTTTAAAGAAAAATAGAGATGCAAATTAGCCATCTCTATTCATTTTAATTAAAAATGTGTATTAATTATTTTCAAATCTTTCTCTTGCTGTTGCAAGCATAAGTTTAATCCTATTTTCTTGATTAACTTTTGTTGCGCCCGGATCATAATCAACTGAAACTATATTTGCTTGAGGATTTTTGTTGGTTATCTTTCTGATCATTCCCTTTCCAACAATGTGATTAGGCAAACATCCAAAAGGTTGTGTACAAATTATATTTTCAACACCGCTATTTATTAATTCAATCATTTCTGCTGTTAAAAGCCAGCCTTCACCCATTTTGGCGCCATAACCTATGTAAGGTTTAACAGCAGATTTTATTTTTTCAAATGGTTGAGGGGCTAAGAACACATCAAACTTTTCTATTGATTCAATAAATATTTTTTGAACGTTTTCAAGATATTTTTTAAACTTGTCACAAATTAATCTTTTAAGCTTGCTTCCTCCATAAAGATCTATATCAACGATTCTGTTATCAACTTTAAAAATTATAAAGTCCATAATACCGGGAACTACAATTTCAACATCTTCGTTATATAAAAACTCTGCCAGGTTATTATTTGCAAGAGGCGAATATTTAACATATATTTCTCCAACTATTCCGACTTTGATTTTTTTTGTTTTTTCTATTGGAATATTAGCATAATCTTTTACTATGCTGTTAAAATTCTTGGCCATTATCTTTTTACCAAAGCCTGTGGAATTTTTATATTGATCTGCCATCTTTTTAACCCAATAAGATGTCATTTTTTTTGTGTCGCCTTTGTTTTTTTCATATGGTCTAACTTGGTTGGATAGAAGCATCAGCATATCGCCATACATAAGAGCTGAAGCCATTTTTTTAATAAGTGGAATTCTAAGTTTAAACCCTGGATTTTTTTCAAGTCCCGCAAGATTAACGGATATTACAGGCACTTGAGGATAACCGGCTTTTATAAGTGCCTTCCTTAACAAGTGTATATAATTGGATGCCCTACAGCCACCACCTGTTTGCGTTATAAAAAGAGCTGTTTTGTTAACGTCATATTTTCCACTTTCGAGCGCATCAATAAATTGACCCACAACCAATAAACATGGATAGCAAGTGTCATTATGCACATTTTGAAGCCCCATCTTTACAACGTTTGTTCCATTAGAGCTGAGAAGATCGCAATCATAGCCTTCTTCTTCTAATATATTTTTAATAAGTTCAAAATGGATTGGGAGCATATTTGGAATTAATATTTTATATTCACGTTTCATTTCTTTAGTAAATAAAATTCTGCCGGTCTTATCATATATTAGTTTACTCATAAACTAAGCTCCTTTTTATAAGTTACTTATATTTTTGACATTTTTGCGTTCCTCAATTGCTGCAAACAGGCTTCTAATCCTTATTTTTACTGCACCAAGATTGCTAATCTCATCAATTTTAAGCTGCGTGTAAAGCTTGTTGTTGCCTTCAAGAATATCCCTTACTTCATCAGTTGTTATGGCATCAACACCACAGCCAAATGAAACCAGCTGTATCAAATTCATATTGTCATGCTTTGAAACCTCTTTTGCTGCTGAATATAATCTTGCATGATAGGTCCACTGATTAAGAATTTTTGTTTTAACTTTTTCAGTAGATTGGAAAGATAGGGCATCGGCAGTTAAAACAACGGCACCATAGCTTGAAATTAATCTATCAATGCCGTGATTGATTTCAGGATCAATATGATAGGGTCTGCCGGCTAAAACTATAATTTGCTTATTATTTTTGTTTGCATAATCTATTGCTTTATTTGCATATTCACTTAAATTTTTCTTATATAATTCATATGCTGCATATGCTTTTTTTGTTGCTAATTTAACTTGTTTTTTATTTATGTCAAAATATTTTGATAAAATCTTAAAAGCAAATTTTTCAAAATCTTTATGTCTATCAATGCCTATATAGTCCATTATGAATTTTTTATTTTTAATTGCTGTCACATTTGATTTGATAACTTCCGGATAATATGCAACAACCGGGCAGTTGTAGTGGTTATCTCCCGAATGCTCGTCAAAATTATAGGTCATGCAAGGATAGAAAATTGCATCGACATCCGTTTCTAACAATGCTTCAATATGTCCGTGTACAAGCTTTGCTGGGTAGCAGACAGTATCTGATGGTATGGTGTGTTGACCATTTGTATATAATTCTCTGCTAGATCTTGGAGAAAGTACAACTTTAAAATCTAAGTTTTCAAAAAATGTTGTCCAAAACGGAAGATTGTCATACATGTTTAAGACCATGGGAATACCTATTTTGCGAGCTTTATTTTTTTTAGATGGCAAATTTGCAAGAAGATTATATTTATATTCCACCATATTATAACCATCTTTGTTTGATTGGTTGCCGGTATATTTTTCGCATTTATTTCCCGATATAAAAGTTTTTCCGCTTGCAAACTTATTTATCGTAAGCCTGCAATGATTTGGACAGTGTTTGCATGTTGTGGCCGTGACAGTATGTTTAAAATTATTTAATGCGTCACTGCTAATTATTGAAGACCGATCAGTAGAATTATTTTTAGCATATAAGGCGCAGCCATAAGCACCCATAAGTCCGGAAATTGGAGTGCGCAAAACATTAACTCCAAGTTCTTTTTCAAATGCCCGAAGGACGGCATCATTTAAAAATGTACCACCCTGCACAACTATATTTTTGCCTAAATCCTTTGGGTCGTTTGCGCGTATAACTTTATAAACTGCATTTTTGACAATGGAAACAGAAAGTCCGGCAGATATATCTTCAATTGTTGCGCCGTCTTTTTGAGCTTGCTTAACAGAAGAGTTCATAAAGACGGTACAACGTGACCCTAAATCAATTGGTGTTTTGGCAAAAAGGCCTTTTTTTGCAAATTCAGGAGCTGAGTATCCAAGAGCGGTAGCAAAAGTTTCTAAAAACGATCCACAGCCGGATGAGCACGCCTCATTTAGCATTATCGAATCAATTGCTCCGATTTTTAATTTAAAGCACTTAATGTCCTGCCCGCCAATGTCAATTATGAAATCTACGTTTGGCATAAAATATCTTGCTGATGTAAAATGAGCGACAGTTTCAACTATTCCATCATCAAGTAAAAAAGCGTTTTTAATAAGTTCTTCGCCATATCCTGTGACTACACTGCCGGCAATGACAGTCTTGTTTTCATTATCTTCTATTCCTTTATAGATTTCTTTTAAAGCGTCTAGCACTATAGAAACAGCGTTTCCACCGTTTGAGATATATTTTGAATATAATATTTCATCATTTGATGTGATTAGCACAATTTTGGTGGTAGTAGATCCTGCATCTATTCCAAGATAGGCTTTGCCTTCATAATCAGATATTTCTTTATAATTAACTAAAACGCTATTTTGACGTTTTAAAAATTCATTATATTCTTCTTCATTGTTAAAAAGAGGAGGGATATTGGTATTTATTTGTTTTTTTCTTTCTACACTAAGAGTTTTAATAATAGCATCAAGGCTTATTGGAGAAGTTGTGCTTTTAGCATATTCACAAGCTCCTAAAGCTACAAAATACTGACTATTTTCCGGGAAGATAGCATTTTCTTCATTTAAATTTAATGAGCAGACAAAGCGCTTGCGCAGTCCATTAAAAAATGTAAGAGGTCCTCCTAAAAATGCTACTTTGCCTTTAATTTCTCTACCTTGAGCAAGGCCGCCAATTGTTTGGTTAACCACAGCCTGAAAAATACTTGCAGCAAGATCGTTTTTTTGTGCTCCTTGATTAACAAGTGGCTGTATATCTGACTTTGCAAAAACTCCACATCTAGACGCAATAGTATAAAGTTTGTTATAATTAAGCGATAGTTTGTCAAACTCATCTAATTCTAAGCCAAGCAAAACTGCCATTTGATCAATGAAGGCTCCTGTTCCGCCAGCGCAGGATCCGTTCATTCTAACTTCTGTGATGCCGGATAAAAATAAGATTTTAGCATCTTCACCGCCCAGTTCAATTATGACATCAACGTCTGGATAATATTTCCTTGATGCTATTTGGGTGGCATAAACTTCCTGGACAAATGGGATATTGTTTTCTTGGGAAAGGCCAAGCCCTGAAGATCCTGTAACCGCAATGTGGACAGGTTGATTTTTTAATATGTGTTTATTGATATATTGTAAAAGCTCGGTTGATTTTTCTCTAACCATGGCTTTGTGTCTTTCATAAGATTTATAAACTATATCTTCGCCTTTTAAAACTACACATTTGATTGTAGTAGATCCGACATCCAGTCCCACTCTAAAATTTGGTCGTTCCATTCTGAGTACTTTTTCCCCCAAATCAGATCTATATTTTAAACAATTTTAACATCACTATATATTTGCTAAATAGCTTTTTAGATTATAGCATTTTTTTATTAAATAAATCAAGGATATATAGGTGTTTTATTTAAAAAGCACATTTATATTTTATTAAAATGGAATAATTTACTGTTTTATTATATGTCGCAGATAAAAAATCATAGAACATATTTAATGGTTAAATTTTTTAAACAGATAATTCAATCATTTTTTTTATAGATTGTCTTGCTGCATTTGCCACTCCTTTTGGGATTTCAATTTCAGATATATCGTCTTTTGATATAGCTCTATAAACATCTGAAAGTGAAGTAACTGCCATATTTCTACATACCAGATTATTTGACAAAAGAGGGAAATGTCTGTTGGGATATAATATGCTAAGTTTTTTAGCAATGTTCACCTCGGTTCCTATAATACAGTTATCATTGTGATTTTTAGCATAATTAATAATTTCGGATGTTGAACCAACAAAGTCGGCATATTTGCAAACTTTTGGTGATAACTCAGGATGGCATAATAATTTGTAATTGGGATATTTTTTCATAGTGTTTATTGTTTCTTTTTCTGTTACAATAGAATGTATTGGGCAACAACCATCCATAAACTTAAAGTTCTTTTTAGGAATTTTGCTTTGAACCATGGCACCAAGATTTTTATCAGGGATAAAAAGTATATTGTCAGAATCTAAATTTTTTACAACTTTTACAGCACAAGAACTCGTAACACAAACATCGCTTATAGCTTTTAATTCGGTTGTTGTGTTAACGTAAGCAACTACAGAATAATTGGGATTTTGATTTTTAAATTCTTTTATTTCATAAACACTAAGTTGTTTGGCCATTGGACAACTTGCAGCATCGTTTGCTAATATAACTTTTTTTTCGGGAGACAGCAATTTTATTGTTTCAGCCATAAACCTAACACCGCAAAGTACAATTGTGTTTTGTTTAAAATGTTGCACTCTTTCAGAAAGCATAAAAGAGTCACCCACAAGATCTGCTATTTCTTGAATTTCAATCGATTGATAACTATGTGCCACAATAGCAATATTCTTTTTCTTTTTGAGTTTAACTATCTTGTCTTGTAAATCATTTATCATATCCTTGTGCCTTTCTAATTAGTTTTTAACTTTTTTTATTATACAAAAAAGATGTTGTCAAAGTCAATTGTTGTGGGCTTGAGGTACAAAAATTAAAGAAAAGATGATGGATAATATAAATAGAAAAGCAGAATTTTTCAAATTAAGAAATCGTAATTTAAATTCCAAAAATTTGTTTAAGTTATGTACAAAAACGCTAATTATTATTTTAATAAAAGTGGAAATATTTAAATTATCGTTTTAATGCTGTTATATATTTATTAAGTTAAGTATTGTGTTATAATATGTTTATTAATTTTTAGTTACAAGGAATTATTAAATAAGTTACAATTTTATTTTATTATTCTTTAATAGTTTACATTTTCAAATTTGAAAATGTAAACTAAAAAGCAACAAAGAGAAACTTTGTTGCTTTTTATGGAGGCGACGACCAGATTTGAACTGGTGATCAAGGTGTTGCAGACCCATGCCTTACCACTTGGCTACGTCGCCATTTGGGAGAATTTCGAGGTTTAAATTATTTACTTCTCCATCAATATAATAATTATGTATATCCACATATTAAATATGCTTAACTTCGTAATTTATATTGTACACTAAAATTTTATAATGTCAATATTAAAATAACTAGAAAGCAATTAATAAATAAAAGTTAATAAAATGAGAAAGACAAAAATTAGATTTTAAAGAAAAATATAAATGTTTAGCTCAATTAAATTAAAAATCTTAATAATTGTTTTTCATTATAATATAGAATAAAAGACATTTAGATATTTTTAGAGTATGTGTAATATCTTTATCTGAGTCATATTGTACATTTTTTATGTTATATTATAGGTTAAGTACTTGTGTAAGTTATATAATAACAGGAATTAGAACATATGATAAATATATTTATTAATTTTTATTTTCTTGCAAATTGTTTGCAAGTTTTTAGATTTTTTAAAGTTTACATATTATCTTTCTTTTATGTTTTTTGTTTTTATTATAATTTAATTTTATTTATAATTTTCACATTTTATACCTCTATATTATATATCAAATACTCTTTTTTCAATTTTTTGTTTATATAACATTGACGCATAGGTTTAAAAAAAGTATACTAAGTAAAAAGAGGGTGTGTTAAAATATATGGATGATATGAATATGCAAAAATTTTTATCTCTAATTAAAGTAAGATTTGCTTGGTTGTTTTTAGGAATAATAGTTGGATTTTTTATAATGTTGTTTGTTTCGTTAATAATTCCAAAACAATATAAATCATCTATACAACTTTATGTTACTACATATTCTTTTGAACAAAACTCTAATACGGCATTAGTTCAAAGCAGTGAGATTATAGCTGCTGAAAAGTTGGCAAATACCTGCAGTGTCATTTTAAAAAATGAAGATATATTGCAAATAGTAGCGGATAATTTAACCGAGTATACAACAGTAAAACGAATTAAAGAATCACTAAATATTAAAGTAGTTTCTGGCACGCAAATACTTGAGATAACATCTACTACAAATAATGCTAAATTATCTGTTGATATTTGTAATACTCTTGCAAAAATTGCACCTTTAAAACTGCAAAATGTAATAAATGGTGTATATGCCAAAGAGGTGGGAAACGCAACAATACCATATTATGCTTCATCACCAAATATTTTAAATAATAGTTTAATTGGCGCTTTTTTAGGATTGTTTATAACAATTATAATTGTTCTCTTAATTGAGCTTTCTGATAATACCATTAAAACAGCAGATACATTTAAAAAGCATTTTAATATTCCGATTTTAGGAGAAATTCCAAGTTTTAAAGAATAGAAAGGAAATAGATATCATTATGGCTAAAATCAGAACAGCGTCAGATAATTATAAAAATGTAATTTTGTCTACAAAAACAGATTTTACGATAGTTGAGTCTTATAAAATTTTAAGAACTAATTTATTGTTCGCTATTTCTACGACAAAAAGTAAGACGTTTTTGGTTTCAAGCATTGAACCTTATGCTGGCAAAACAGTAACTAGCAGTAATTTAGCTATTACTTTGGCCCAAACTGGTGCTAAAACCTTACTGCTGGATGCTGATATGAGAAAACCGTCGCAACATAAGATATTTAAGCTTAAAAACAATAACGGGCTCTCGCATGTTTTGAGCGGACTTAAACATTTAGATTGTGTTATAAAAAAAGAAGTTTTGCATAATTTAGATGTTATCCTTTCAGGTTATATCCCACCAAATCCTTCTGAACTATTAGGTTCCAAAAATATGCAAACGTTTTTGGAGTTAATTGAAAAAGCATATGATTATGTTGTAATTGATACACCACCAATTGGTGTAACGACCGATGCTCTAACAATTATTGATAGAACAGCAGGTTTATTGCTTGTATGTAGGTATAAAAAAACCACTTATGATATGATAGGTAGAGCAATAGAAATGACAGAAAATGTAAACGGGACACTTTTAGGTGTGGTAATTAACGATATTTCTCAAAAGAAAAATGAAGCTTATAAATTATCTAATAAACATAACTATGGAGAGTGATTATGTGGATTGATATTCATAGTCATGTTCTGCCTAATGTTGATGATGGTGCTAAAGATATTGATATGTGTCTTGACATGCTAAATATTCTTTTTAATCAATCTGTTGATGTTTTGGTATGTACTCCTCATTATTATTCTTGCAAAGGAACCGTCGATTCGTTTTTATCAAAAAGAAATAATGAATATAAAACTATAAATAAATTTTTAAATGAAAGTTGTCCTAAGCTCTTATTGGGTGCAGAAGTAAGGGTGGAATTTGGGGTTTCTGAAAATGATATTGAAAAACTAACCATTAAAAACACTAATTTAATTTTGTTAGAGTTTTTAAATTCTTACTTTGAAGATTGGATGATTGGTGAAATAGAAAATATTGTTTATTCCGATTCGCTTATTCCTATTTTTGCTCATGTAGAAAGATATCTTGATTTATTCAGTACAAATGATTGGAACAAAATATTTTCATTTTCAGGTGCAATTGCTCAGTTTAGCGTGGAGTCTTTGAAATTTAGAGCAGTTAGATCATTTGCACGTGATCTTATAAAATCTAATATACCTATAATACTTGGAAGCGATGCACATAATACAACAATCAGACCTCCTAAATTTGATGTTGCTAACAAATTGTTTTTTAATACCAAAAAATATAATGATATATTTTTCAATGTGAAATCGACTCAACAAGTGTTGTGCTTAAATTAATTTTTAATTTCTTAACGGATATAATTAGTAATTTGTAATATCTATAAAAATTTTAAATTGCAGATAAAAATTAAAAAAGTACTTTAAATGAATTCCCTTATTATATCCTCGTATTATAGCAAATCATCAGATGATTTAAAAAAACCAAAAATCTTTAAAATATATCACTTTTTAAAAAAATATAATAATTTGGGTTTTTAAAATTGTTATTTGTTATTTAACTTTTCTATATTAATGTTACAGAGTTAATTTAAAAGAATCTTTCGTTATTTAAAATGCATATTCTCATTTAAAAGTACTCTAACTTACTTATTAATTTGGACATTTTTCATAATTTTAAAGTGATTGACGAATAGTAAATTGTTGTGTTAAAATAATACTATGTTAATAAATTGTAAAATTTAAATGGAGTTTATATTATGAAATGTTGTAAAAATATTATTTTGGCTATGCTTGTGCTAACCTTATCCGCCTGTATGATTTTGCCAGTAGCAGCAAATTCCATAAGTCAAACTAAAAACGATATTATTTCAGAAATTAATAATGGAATAAAAGTAAATGACAATATCAAATTTTTACCAAATAAATATGTTAAACTGGCTAATGATATTCTTTACACCGAAGACTTTTCTTTGGAAGAGCTTAACTATATTAAAGACAGAACATTAGAGGGTAAATCAATTTGGTCTGATTCCGGTGAGCTAAATTATGAACAAATGAGCAGTGATTATAAAAACAAATTAACTTTTCTTGCAACTAAAACTTCCGACCATCTTGGCATGACACTTACTATATCAGGCAAAGATATAAAAGTAGTTACTAAAAGTGGCAGAGTTTACAAAACCGAATCTTTTTCAGCAGAATATGACAGTGATAAAGATGTAATTAAAAATACGGGCATTGACATAAATATATTCCCGTTAGCAGCAGTGTTTTCTTTATTTTTCTTGCTTACTTTTATAGGTTTGTTTTTGTTTTTCAAAATTTGCAAAAGAGAATGTTAAAAAATGAGCCAGATTAAAACAAAATTTAATTTTTTAAAATTTATTATTGTGCCAATTGCGTTTTTCGTTGTTGGCACAGTTATTTTAGTGTTTACTTTATTTCCCATATTTAAACCATACATTGAGATAGCAAAATTATTCGTATTTTCTGAAGATTATGTTTCTAGAACTTCAAAAAATATTGTTGATATTAGTCAATTATCAGACAACAATTACATAAACATTGACGATATTGATTTGCCTGTCCAAGGTGACAGATATGCAACAATAAATATTGATGCCATTGAATTAGAGGCTCCTGTATATTATGGTGATAGTGTAAAAGAGCTCAATAAGGGTGTTGGAACTTATTTGGGTTGCTATCTTCCTGGTCAAGGTCGCACTATACTTATGTGTGCGCATAATAACAGCTATTTTAAAGGGCTTAATAACATTAGTGAAGGTGATCATATAAATATATCTACAAATTATGGAAAATATGTTTATACTGTAATTGGATTTAAAGTCGCAGATAAAAATGACACCTCCGCTTATGATTTAACAAGAAAAAGGGATAATCTCATTTTATATACATGTTACCCGTTTGATACATTAGGGCTTACACGAATGAGATATTTTGTTTATGCCGATTATACTTCAGGGCCTCGCATTAAGTATCAAAACTAAAAGGAGAATAATATATAATGGTTTTTGATATTGTTAAAAAGATATTTTCTGTTTTTATATCATTTGCCATATGTTTTTGTATTGCTTTACTTATTTTTTTGATTGTATTAAATAATACGATGTTTAACAATAGCTTTGCAAAAGAAACCATCAAATTGAGCGACTATGCTTTAAAAATTAAAGATGAAATGCAGCAAGAATTTACATCTTTAGGAAGTGTAAGTGGTTTTTCACCCGAATTATTTAAAACAATAGTTGATAACTCTGAACTAGAAATGGATATTATATCTTCTTTTAAAAACTTGTATGAAGGCAAAAGTCAATATAAATCTGAAGTTTTTGAATTTAAATTGTATAACAAATTATTAAAAGATAGCAAGTCAAGAGGATATGTTATTACAAATGAGATAAAAAGCAACCTTAAATATCTTGCAAGTGTTTGCAATGATATTTATAATAGCGCAATATCAATACCATTTTATGAACAAGTTTCATATTTATTGCAAAATGGATGTAAGCTTTGCAGGTTGTTAATTTTATTTACTACCGTGTTGACGGTAATAATGCTTATGATATTATTAATTATAAATATAAAAAATATGCGTAGGTTTATAAGATATTGTATATACTCAATTAGCAGCTGTTGTTTGTTATTAATTATTCCGTTGCTTTTAATTTATATTTCAAAAATCATAGATCGTATTGCCATTTTGGACGTTGCACTTAAAAGTCTTATAGTTATATTTTTATATGGCATTTTGATTGAATTTTTTATTGCAATATTAATCATAATTATTATTCTTGTTATTTTAGTTATTTTGTATAATAATTTATTTTACAATTTTAATTTTAAAACAAAAAGTTATATCAAGAAACTTTAGTTATAATACATATAAAAACTAAAAATATTAAAATCACTTAAGCCTTTTAATTAAGATTGTCATCGATTAAGTTTATTAAAAAATGTAGTTAACAACAAATATAACCTATTATCACTTTTAGTTTTTATTAACTTAAGGCAACACCGCACAGTGGTCAAAATAAAAAAACATTGTATAATAAAGTTATGAATAAGCAAATGACACTATCGTATTTCTATGATGAGTTAGCAAAGACGAAAACAAGTAAAAAAGTCTTTTTAAAGCAGGTGAAACAAATAATACCATGGGATGAGTGAATAGGTATAATCAAGTCGTACTTATTATAAAGGTGAGCGCGGCAACAAGCCCTAAGACCTTGAAATGATGCTTATTAAATTTACATCATGCAAAACCTTTATGATTTGTTTGACATGAGGATGATGACAGAGGTGATTGACAGTCATGTCTTTTTGGAATTTTGCGGAGTAGACTCATCAAACCAGGTTCCGGATGGAGACACTATAGGAAGGTTTC
>CAJTNJ010000005.1 GCA_910577565.1 uncultured Oscillospiraceae bacterium
ATTTAATTCTGTTATGAATTTTCTTCTGCACTTTTACACTAATGCTGCTGTTTACCTTTGGGTTTTCCTGCTTTCCATGATTTTTTGTTTCTGCATCTAGGGAAATTTATCTTTTATTTGGACACTCTCCATAATTTTTTCTTGTTGACAAAATTAATTATATTATGATATAATGATTGCACGTTTGAAATAGCATGTTGCTTATATGCTGGTGTAGCTCAGTTGGTAGAGCAGCTGATTTGTAATCAGCAGGTCGGGGGTTCAAGTCCGTCCACCAGCTCCATTGGCTGGTAATTTTTGATTTTCATTAAAAACAGTTATAGGCTTTTATAGTTTATGACAATATCCTGGGGGATTTCCCGAGTGGCCAAAGGGGACAGACTGTAAATCTGCTGCTTTTATGCTTCGGTGGTTCGAATCCACCATCCCCCACCATTAATTAACCTTATTTTTTAAAATAAAAATTAAACATTTAATTAATGTGTTCTTTATTATATAGTATTTATATGAGCTTAATTTAAAATTTAAAAGCTGAAGGAAAGTATCAGATTTTTTGGATATCTTTTTATTGTATCTTGATAGCTTTTTCAAATACAAAAAAAGTGTTTTACCCAATTGGGATAGTTTTTAGATATATAATTTGTACTTTATAAAAAAAGTTTTAAGCGAATAAATAATATTAAATTTTGTAATATTTTAGATATATGAAAAATATCTGTTTTATATGTAAATTTATAAGATTTGACTACTATTTACAATTTACTATAATATTTTAATTTTTTCATTTAATTTATATATCTTAAGTTTATTCTATTATATATTTTTCTCCAGATTTTTTTACATCTTCATAAAGCTGTTGAACGGTCTTTTTTAATATGGGGTGAACAAAATATGGAGCTATTTGTGAAAGCGGCTGCAAAACAAAATCTCGATTTTGCATATCAACATGAGGAATTTGCAAACTATCAGTACAAATAATCAAATCATCATAAAATATGATGTCTAGATCTAGCGTTCTTGGCCCCCAATGCTGCTTTCTTTCGCGTTTTGCAGATATTTCTATTTCATGAATTTTTCTAAGAAGTTCGTTTGGCGTATATAGTGTTTTCATCAAAATTGCGCCGTTTAAAAAGTCATCTTGTGTTACTTCGCCATATGCAGTTGAACGGAAAAGCTTTGAGGCTTTTTTTATTTTGCATTTTTTGTCATTGTCAAGCGCTTTGATAGCATATTCAATTGTTTTTTGTTTGTTGCCTATATTTGAGCCGGTTGAAAGATAAACATCATGCCACATTCGAGTTATTTTAACAGAAGTCGACTGAAATTCTAATTTAATTGGCGCTTCGGGTTTTTTAATTTGTAGCATAATGCCATCGAGCAAAGGAAAGTTAATCAAAACTGCTTCTGCCGTTTTTTCTGCAACTGTTTCAATAAGTTTAAAAACATTCTTACTAACGAATTTGTGAATAAATTTACATACTGAGCTGTAATTTGTTGTAACTTCTAAATCATCTTCCTCACCCGCCATTTTAGTGTCTGTATATAAAACCGCATTTACATAAAAATTTTGGCCATTTTCATTTTCTTCTTTATGAACTCCATGGTATGCATACACACGTAAATTTTCAATTATAATTTCATCCATTAAACATATGCTCCTTTATTTTTTAAAACCAATAAAAACTGCCTGCAAAAGAATGTGGCAATAAGTAAAAAATTTGTCCTAATTAATTTCGTTATATTTTCAAATTAAATTCATTTAAAAGTCCGCAAAAAATTGTTAGATGGCTTAATATATTATTAACTGGAAGTTTGTTCAAAAAGAAGATAGTGTGATAAAGATCATATTTATAAGCATATTCCAGCAATATGGCGTCGATTTAATAATTTTTTGTTTTTTCTGTTAAAAAGCTATATTTGTTTCATTTTTTAATTTGAACATATTGGTTTTTAACAGAATTTTGGAAACTCTAAGATTTATTTTTACTTTTTTTCAACTAGATATAATAAACACATCACCCATTTTATCTAAATAACTACTGTTTTTTCTATTTCTTATTTTATTTAACACCTTCTACGTTTGACATATTTTAAAACTTCTCAATTGCAATTTTATAATTATTAATAAACATGCTCGCTCAAAATAGCTTTTGCCATCTTTACAGCTCTTAAATTTTCTTTAACATCGTGCACTCTTACAAACATAGCGCCTTTAATGACTGCAAATACCGTTGTAACTAATGTGCCTTCAAACCGTTGCGTTAATGGTAATTTTAGTGTTTGTCCAATAAAAGACTTTCTGCTTGCACCAAGCAATAATGGATATCCAAGGCTAGACAAAATATCTAGTTTATTGATAATTTCAAGATTATTTTCATAAGTTTTTGCAAAACCTATTCCGGGGTCTAAAATAATTTTTTCGTTGGCAATGCTAGCACTTTTAGCAATATTTATTGTTTCTGTCAAATCATCCAAAACATCTTGTATATAATTGACATAGTTGGGTTCCTTTCGATTATGCATCAAACAGCATGGCACTTTAGCATCTGCAATTACTGTTGCAAGATTGTTGTCATATTTTAACCCCCAAATATCGTTAATTAGGTCTGCTCCTGATGTAATGCCTTCATAAGCCACTTTGCTTTTGTATGTATCTAAAGAAATTGGAATGTCAAATCTTGATTTAATTTGTTTGATTATTGGAATTACTCTATCAATTTCTTCGTCATCAGATATCAATCTATATCCAGGCCGTGTAGACTCTCCACCAACATCAATAATATCCGCACCATCTTTTATCATTTCTTCTGTGTGAAAAAGTGCAGCATCTATTCTATTGAATCTTCCGCCATCAGAAAATGAATCTGGTGTCATGTTCAAAATTCCCATAACATAAGTATGTCCGTTGATTTTAAATTCTTTCGAACCAATTTTAATTTTTCTCATTTTATTATTTACCTTTTTCTATATCAATGGTTTTTGGGCAGATTTTTGCATCATCGACAACTACGCCGCCAATCATTTGAAAGAAGTCATTTTGCAACTTTACATTTTTTTCAAAATATCCTCTTCTTGCAATTGTTACAGTTTTGCTGTCGGGCTTTTTAATTCCACGCATAGACATGCACATATGCTCTGCTTCTAGAATGACAATAACACCTTTAGGTTTTAAATATTCCATTATGGCATCGGCAATTTGAATTGTCATTTGCTCTTGAATTTGCGGCCTTCTTGCAAAAATTTCTACTGTTCGTGCAAGTTTGCTTAAACCTACTACCTTACCGCTTGGAAGGTAGGCGATGTGTGCATTGCCATAAAAAGGTAGCAAATGATGCTCGCAGACAGAATAAAATAAAATATTTTTTTCTAGAACGATCTCACTATTGTCCACAATGAATGTTTTAGTCAAATATTTTTTTGCATTTTTCCCCATACCGCCAAAGATTTCTTCGCACATGCGTGCAACTCTGTCAGGTGTATTAATAAGACCGTCTCTTTTTACATCTTCACCGATCGCTTCTAAAAATAATTTTACTGCATCTTTAATTTTTCCTTTATCTAACATGTAAAAATCTCTCCTGATTGTGTCTTGATCTTATTCTATATGGCTTATAATTAAAAGTCAAACAAAACAATGTTTATTTGCTTGTTATAACGTTCATTTTAATTCAAAGTTATTTTTTGTTCGTTATGATTTACTTAGAAAATTGCTGCTATTATAATATTGCTTTAAAAGATAAGATATATATTATAATAGATTCCTTTAGGCTTTTATAAAACATTTAATTTCATTTGTTCGAAAGTGCAAAATATGTAAGAAGTTAGATAGAATAAAAAATGGTAAATCATAAGTATCAATAAAAAATTTACTAAATAAAAAATTAATTGATTGAAGATTTTCCAATTTTTTGAATCTTTTTTTGATATTTATATTTTACCGTTTAATACTTATACTTTATAGTATGAACGATTGAATGAAAACTGTCAAGACAAACAAAAAAACAAGAAAAATTTATATTTATATAAAAAATGAAATATTTAAAAAACTACCTTGACTTAGATCACATATACTATTTAGATATACCATAGTTTAATACAAGCAGCATATCTATATGATATAGGTATGCTTTTCTATTATCTTTATATTTTTTATTCTGATAATTCTTAGATTATTTGCTAAATATTAAAATTTATCATTAAATATATTTACTATCTCTTAAATTTGGAGGCAAATGCTAGATGGATGCTACCAGTTCAATTTTGAATGCAATTTTATATATATTTTATTAGACAATCTTTCTTTTTTCTGAAGGCTTTTATTTTTTAGTAAAACTTTGGGTTTATTTCTGTCGGATTTGAAAATATAGACTCCAATTATTAATTTTTATATTTTAGAATAACGTAAAATTAATAGGGAACAATATGGTTGAATTGCATTTGAAAGGGGTAAAAAGCTTTGGATATGTCATATGAAGAGTATGGTAAGCTTGTCAAAAAAGCGTCAAAAGGTACAAAAATGTACAAAACCATACCGTCGGCATTTTTAGTTGGTGGAATCATCTGCACAATAGGCGAAGTTTTTCGCTTGTGGTTTGTTAACATGGGCATGGAAAAAGATCACGTAGGAATGTGGGTTTCAACTATTTTAATTTTTATCACAGCGGTATTGACTGGGTTCGGTATTTTTCATAAGATAGCAAAGTTTGGTGGGGCGGGTACATTTGTTCCGATAACAGGATTTGCAAATTCTGTTGTTTCGCCAGCACTTGAATTCAAAGTGGAAGGATTTGTACTTGGTGTATCGTCAAAAATGTTTATAATTGCAGGGCCGGTTATTGTATATGGAACCATAGCATCTATTGCTGCAGGTATAGTATTTTATATAATAACTCTTTGTGGGGGTACAATATGAGTTTAAAAAGAGGAATAATACATCTTAAAAACCCGCCGTCAATTTTAGGATTCTCAGCAGTTGCCGGAGATATGGAACAAAGCGGACCACTCAGCGGAAAGTTTGACAAAGTCTTCAAGGGGGATATGGATGGTGAAAAATCGTTTGAAAAAGCAGAAAGTAAGATGCAGCTTTGTGCGGCAGAAAAGGCTATTGAAAAAGCAAATCTAAATCCGGAAGACATAGAAATTGCCTTTGCAGGAGATCTTTTGAATCAGTGTATAGGCACAAACTATGGTTTAAGAGAACTTGGCATTCCATTTGCAGGAGTCTATGGTGCTTGTTCTACAATGGCAGAATCGATAGTTATTTCTTCTGTTTTCGTCTCATCCGGTCAGGTTGAAAGAGCAATTGCTGTCACATCATCTCACTTTTGTGCTTCTGAGAGACAATTTAGGTTTCCGCTTGAATATGGAGGACAAAGGCCACCTACTGCACAGTGGACAGCTACCGCTGCCGGTGCGGTTGTTTTGGGCAAAGGTCAAAGCAAAATAAAAATTAAATCCGTTGGAGTTGGAAGAATAATCGATTACAAAATTAAAGATATGAACAATATGGGAGCTGCGATGGCTCCTGCAGCGGTTGACACAATAGTAAAATTTTTGGAAGATACAAACACTACACCAAAAGATTATGATTTGATTTTAACCGGTGACTTGGGACAAGTTGGATCGAGCATTTTAAGTGAGCTAATGGATATGGAAGGATATCCTTTAGAAGGTCGCCATAGCGATTGTGGTATGCTGCTTTTTGACCGCAAAAAACAAGATGTTCATGCCGGCGGCTCGGGATGCGGCTGCTCTGCTGCAGTTCTTTGTGCCGATGTCCTCGATAGGATGAGTAAGGGAAATCCTAAAAAGGTTTTGTTTATCGCAACCGGAGCTTTAATGTCACCTACTTCAAATCAACAAGGCGAGAGTATACCGGGTGTTGCACATCTTGTGCTTTTGGAGGGCGAGTAGATGGAAATTTTATTTAGTTTATTAAAGGCTTTCGTTGTTGGTGGACTTATATGTGTTGTGGGCCAGTTGCTGCTTGACTTTACAAAGCTTAACCCGGCAAAAATTCTTGTAAGTTTTGTAGTTGCAGGTGTTTTATTGGGTGCAGTTGGAATCTATAAACCCATTGTAGAATTTGCAGGATCAGGAGCTACAGTCCCTTTAACAGGATTTGGATACCTATTGAGTGAGGGAGTTAGAAAAGCAATTAACACTGATGGCTTAATAGGTATATTAAAAGGCGGTTTAACAGCAGGTGCAGTTGGAATAAGTGCGGCAGTATTGTTTGGAATATTAGTTGCAATTATATTTAAGCCTAAAAAGAAATAGTAAAAAATATATAAAACACCCCTTTGTTAGAAAAAATATAAATCTAATAAAAGGGTTTTTATTATGTTAAAAAATGATTTGAAATTATATTTTATAAGTCGTTTAGTTAAAAAGCATGTAATTAACAAAAAAGGTTTTCGAAACTAGATCAAAACATTTAATCATATAATATATATATATATATATATAATTAAGATATTTTGTTTTGAAAAAAGCAGCTTATTGCAAAAAATTAATATATGATTTTAGTTTTTCAAAAAGGTGAAAATTAAATAAGAAAAATAAAAGGCGATTCAAAATTAAATATATATGCAGGTAAAAAAATTTTATCAAACTAGATCTTAATTCCTAATTTCTTTTTAAACATCTGCTGATTTGCTATAAACCGCAACTTGATTATTCTCCTAAATTTTATTTTTCATATTCTTTGTTGACATTTCTAAATAAAATTAAGTTGTTTTTATTGTGATTTTAGGAAGTTATCCAGAAAAAATTAAGATTATATATTAAAAGTTTAAAATAAAAAATGAATCAAGACAGGAAAAACAATGACAAAACACATAATTTCACGGGATTCTAACTTAAAGTTTAGTAGTTCTATGCACATCATCTTCGCAGAAAAATCAAAAAATCTGCTATTAAAATTTTATTACTGCTTTGGATAAACTTGTTTCTGCTAAGTATCTTAATCGTTCAATTTCCAATTTTTTCTCTAAATTTAATTAAACTTATGATTTTGTTTGCGCATAAACTTGATGATTTATCGTTGGATACTGCTATATTTGCATTTAATCTGTACATTTTTTGGCGTTCATCATAAATAGTTTTGATTTTATCTTTCTTGTTGTTAACAACAAGCGGGCGATTTGAATTTTTTATTCTTTCCCAACATAAATCAAAGGGGATTTCAAGCAGCACTATTATTCCGTTACTTTTTGCGATTTTGGCATTTTCTTTATTAATCATCATGCCACCACCTGTTGATATTACAAGGTTTTCGCTGTCTTTTAGGCTTTTTAAAAAATCAGTTTCCAGCTTCCTAAAGTAATTTTCACCATATTTTTTAAAAATCTCGGGTATTTTCATGTCTTTTAATTTTTCTATTTCTCGATCACTGTCAATATGTTTAAGCCCTTGTCTTTTTGAAATTAATCTTCCAATAGCCGACTTCCCGCTGCCCATAAAACCACATAGATAAATATTCTTCATAAAATATACCTTAAATTATATCGTTGTACATATTTTGGATAAGCATAGAAATATCTTTGCTTTTGTAGGTGACATTATCCCAAATTTCATGAGCTGCAACAGCTTGCCATATAAGCATTGACATGCCACCCAAAACCTTAGCTCCATATATTTTGGCGGCTTTCATCAAAACCGTCTCTTTTGGGTTATAAATTGCATCGAACAGATAAGTTGTATAGGAGCATATAGTTGGATCAATTGGGATGTCATAGATGTTTGGATACATGCCGCTTGGTGTTGAATTAATGAGTAGATCATATTTCTTTTTCGGTATGTTATTTATGTCAGCAATTTCAACTGTTACGTCTTTATAACTATTTTCAATTTCTTGTTTGAGTTTTAATGCTTTTTCATTTGAAGACTGTCTGACTGCTATTGTTAAATTACCGCCTTTTATTGCTGTTTCAATTGCCATCATACGACCTACGCCGCCACATCCGATTAATAAAACATTGCTTTTTAAACTGGCACCCATAGAATAAATAGCTTTTAAGAAGCCATAAACATCAGTGTTATAGCCTTTACATATGCCATCGGCGTTTTTGTGAACAACATTAACTGAGCCATACCTTTTTGCACTGTCATCAAGCTCTTTTAGATTTTCATAAACAAATACTTTATATGGTATTGTGACATTAAATCCACTAAGATCGAAAAGACTTTGAAAATTCTCTTTTATTTGAGAAGGCTCTATTTCCATTAAACTGTAACGAGAATCTAAATTCCCTGAAAGCTCAAATAGGCGCTTGTGTATAATTGGGGATATGCTGTGAGATAGTGGATAGCCAATTAGTCTATATTCATTTTCCATTTACTTCATCTTTTCCCATTATGGCATTGATTGCTTTCAAAAGCGATTTTTCATCTTCAACATTCAGTATTTTTACACCCGAAAGAGTTCTTTTCATAAGAGTATAAAGCACTTTTCCAGGGCCCAGTTCCACATAAGTTTTTATGCCGTTACGATCCATCGTATAGAGCTCACGTGTAAAACGAACCGGAGAAATAAGGTGGTTGTAAACCATATCTTTCATATCAATATCATTTGGTAGCAATCCACCGGTTAAGTTGCTGTAAAAAGGTATATTTGGAGTGTTAAAATGAATATCTGATATATTTTCAATGAATATATCCGCTGCCGGTTTCATTAAATTTGAGTGGAAAGCAGCGTTCACATTTAAAAATCTGCATTTTTTTGCAACTCCTTTAAGAATCAATGTTGCTTTTTGAACATCCTTTTTATGCCCAGCAATAACCGTCTGCATAGGTGCGTTGTAGTTGACCGGAGCAACATATCCATTAACTTCCTTGCATGCTTGTTCTATAACATCGGGGGTTGTTCCTATGACTGCACACATAGCACCATCTTGGTTTTCGGCACATTTTTGCATAGCATCAGCACGAGCTTTGATGACTTTAAAACCATCTTCCAAAGATAAAACACCTGAAGAAACCATAGCTGAATATTCACCTAAAGAGTGGCCGGCAACTGCTTGCGGTAAAATATCATTTTCTTTCAAAGCCTCAAATGCTGCAAGCGAAACAGCCATGATTGCCGGTTGACAATATTTGGTTTGAGACAATTCTTTTAGGTTAGATTCTGTGCAAATTTTGAGCAGATCAAAGCCTAATGTGTCACTTGCACATTCGAATACTTTCTTGGCACCAGCACTTAGGTCATAAAGCTCTTTTCCCATACCCACTTTTTGAGAACCTTGACCTGAGTATAAAAAACAAATTTTTGACATTTTTAACCTCTTTTCTTTATTATAATATAATAATATAAATTCCACACAGTGTCAAAGTTAAAACTGGTACCTAAAAAGTACAAACTTATATTACTATAGTTAATTTTTATTAAATGTTCATCTCATAAAAATGAAATATCAAGAGCAAAATCAATGAATATATAAGAGCTCTTTAGTTTTATAACCAACAACTATTAAAAGGTATAATTTGAGTTTCTTTTTGCACAAACTATTTCCAATTTTGCAGAAAACTTAAATAAAACAGCAAAAAATCAAGTATACATTATGCTGCAAATGTTAGTAAAAAGGCTATTTTCATTTTCACAATTTTATTATGCTTAAAGCTCTCTTTTTGGGGACTTTTTTCATTTTTATTGCAAGAATTTTATTATAACATTTGTTATGTAATGTGGGTGAATTGCCGGCAAAAAAACATTGACAAAACAGCCTTATCATTTTATCATATTATAAATGGGATTTACTTGGGATTTTGTCGTCAAAACAGTTATAGAAAACTTTTTAATTTTTTATATAAAGAAATTTTAACACATATATATTTAAGATTGCAAGTATTTCAAAACAATAATTGTTTTTATTTAATTAGGAGGATAAATTGATAGGAATTAAATTGCTTGGGGCTGGAATGTATTTACCCCCAAAAATTGTTGATAATGAAGATTTTACCAAAATAGTCGATACATCGGATGAATGGATTACAAAAAGAACCGGCATTAAACGCCGCCATCTCTCAGAAGGTGAATATACTTGGTCTATGGGCCTAAAAGCCGCAAAAAATGCTATTGAAAATGCAAAAATAAACCCGCTCGATATAGACATGATAATCGCAACTACCGTTTCGGCAGACTTTGCCTTTCCTTCTGTCTCCAACATAATTCAGGGAAAGCTCGAAGCCAAAAACGCCTTTGGGATTGACATTTCTTGCGCGTGTGCAGGGTTTGTTTATGGCCTTGATATGGCTTCGCGCTATATTGCCACTAATGATGATGTTAAAACTGTGTTGATTGTTTCTCCCGAAAACGTAACAAAAACAGTCGACTATTCCGATAGATCCACCTGCGTTTTGTTTGGAGATGGTGCAGGCGCTGTTGTTGTAACGGCGGGAGGCGAACCGCTATATTCTTATCTAGGTACTGACGGAACGGGCGCAGAGCTTTTATATGCTCACTTATATCCTGCTAGCAATGGGTTTACAGACTCAGAAAAAGCAAAAGAGAACCAAAAGGCTTTTCCAAATGAAACAGGACGTTATATGTACATGGATGGTCCGGAAGTTTATAAGTTTGCAATTAAAGCTATGCCGGAAGCAATGGAAAAAGCTTGCAAAAAAGCCGGTATTAAACCTTCAGATCTCGATCTTATAATACCTCATCAGGCAAATATCAGAATAATTGACACTGCTATTAAAAACCTTGGTGTGGATAAAGAAAAAGTGTATGTAAACATTAAAGAAACAGGCAACATTTCTGCAGCTTGCATACCGGTTTGTCTTAGTCAGCTCATAGAGCAAGGCAAACTAAAACCCGGTCAAAAGGTTGGCATGGTTGGATTCGGTGCAGGCCTTATTTATGGTGCTGCTGTTTTAACAGTTTAATCTACATTTAATATATTATATAAAAGGAGTCAGTTATGGGTAATGATAAAACTATAATAGTAACCGGTGCATCGCAAGGACTGGGTGCCGAGATTGCACAAAGGTTAGCAAAAGACGGTTTTAATATAGCAATAAATTGTTATAGTGATAACGAAGTCAAAAACGGTGGAGACGCTGTGGCAACGAACTGTCGTGAATTTGGCGTAAAGGCTGAGTGTTTTGTTGCTGATGTTTCAAAGTATGATCAGTGTCAGCAAATGGTTAATGACGTAAAAGAAAAGTTTGGTTCTATAGATGGGCTTGTAAACAATGCCGGTATAACAAAAGACGGCCTGCTTGTGAGGATGTCCGAAGAGGCGTTTGACGCTGTAACAAATGTTAACTACAAAGGCGTTTTCAACATGACAAAACTTGTGTCATCTGTTATGATGAGGCAAAAAAGTGGCAGGATTGTTAATGTTTCATCAGTTGCCGGAGTTAATGGCAACGCAGGTCAATTTAACTATTCGGCTTCAAAAGCAGGAGTCATTGGCATGACAAAAACTGCCGCAAAAGAACTTGGACCCAGAGGAATTTTGGTTAACGCAATAGCTCCCGGGTTTATTGAAACCGACATGACAGCAGTGCTTCCAGATGATTTGAAAGAGTCAATTAAAAAGCAGATCTCACTTAAAAGATACGGCAAGCCAAAAGAAGTTGCGGGAGTTGTCAGTTTCCTTTTTAGCCCCGACTCAAGTTATGTGAGCGGTCAGGTAATTCTTATTGATGGTTGCCTTCTAATGTAATATTTAAAATAAAAGATTTTGCACAATATACAATATTCTATACACAATGTGTAATAATAAGATATAATACAATGTGTATATTAAGCAATACAAAACAAACCGAAAGAAATTAATTTATTTGGAGGATAATATGAAAAAAAGACGTGTTGTTGTCACGGGGATGGGTATTAAAAGTTCTATCGGCAATAGCGTATCTGAGTTTTGGGATAGTTTAAAGTCTGGAAAACACGGAATAAAACCTATTACATTTATGGATGCGTCCAAGTTAGATATTTCTCTTGCATCATATGATTATGACTTCGACCCAACTGAGTATTTTGATAAAAAAGAACTTAGAAGAACAGATAGATTTTGTCAATTAGCTGTTTCATCAGCTAGAGATGCGTTAAAAGAAAATGATCTCTCAAAATACGATCCATATAGAGTTGGAGTAATATTCAGCAGTGGAATGGGCGGCATGGGAACTATAGAAAGAGAACACATAAAGTGTGTGGAAAATGGTCCAAACAGGGTATCGGTATTTTTTGTGCCTATGATGATTTCAAATATGGCTGCCGGTATGGTTTCAATAAATACTGGTTTTAAAGGAGATAACATGTCAATAGTCACAGCATGTGCTTCTTCTAACCATGCAATTGGCGAGGCCTTCCGTAAAATTAGAGACGGCTATTTGGACGCTTGCGTGGCCGGTGGTTCTGAATCAGGAATTAGTGAATTTACAATTGCCGGATTTAGGAATATGACAGCGCTTACCAAAAGCACAGATCCCGATCGCGCTTCAATTCCGTTTGACAAGGAAAGAAACGGTTTTGTAATGGCTGAAGGAGCAGCAACTTTAATTTTAGAAGAACTTGAGTCTGCAAAAGCAAGAGGAGCAAATATTTTGGGTGAAATTGTAGGATATGGTGCAACTGCAGATGCATACCACATAACAAAACCAGATCCTCAAGCCGAAAGCCCGGCAAGGTGTTTCATTAACGCTATAGAAGACGCTGGAATTAATCCCTGCGACATAGACTACATAAATGCTCATGGAACATCCACTGGGCCTAATGACTATACCGAAACAAAAGCTGTAAAAAAAGTGTTTGAAGAACATGCCTATGAGCTTATGATGTCATCAACTAAATCTATGACAGGACATATGCTTGGTGCTGCAGGTGCGGCTGAGGCAATAGCAACAATTCTTGCGCTTAAAAACGGCATAGTCCCACCTACCATCGGGTATAAGGTTCCAGATGAAGAGTGTGATCTTGATTATGTTACCGATGGAGCAAGGAAAAAAGATATTAAATATGCCCTTTCAAACTCACTTGGGTTTGGTGGACATAATGCTACAATTTGTTTTAAAAAATATGAGGGTTAAGGAGATTTATAATGCGTGATTTCAAGTTTAAAACCGATACGATAGATTATCTTTTGGATCGTGTCAAAAGTTCTGGTGTGTCGAGGTTGAGGGTTGCCTGTGAGGAATTTGAAATTGAGATAGAGGCGAATCCTGCTCCAGTGATTGCGGCTGCAAACGCTGTGCAAACTCCGCAAGTCGTTGAGAATGTATTGATTGACGCTGAAAAATCTGAAGATATTGGTGGAAATGTAATGAAATCACCTATTGTGGGGACATTTTACGATTCACCTTCTCCTGAAAAGCCGCCCTTTGTAGAGGTTGGTCAGCATGTAAAAAAAGGCGACATAGTTTATATAATTGAATCTATGAAGCTTATGAACGAAGTAAAAAGCGATTTTTCTGGAACTGTCACAAAGGTGCTTGTAAAATCCGGTGAAAGCGTTGAATATGGTCAACCGATAATGGTCATTGAATAATCGAAGATATTTTAAAAAGAGAAAGGTATTTTGCTATGTCTATAATGAATCTTGAACAAATTGAAGCAATCATACCACACCGCGATCCGTTTTTGTTGATTGATGAAGTGGTAGAGCTTGAACCGGGTAAAAAGGTTGTGGCAAAAAAGCATTTAAAAGAAGATGAGTTTTGGTTTAAAGGTCATTTCCCGGGACATCCTGTGCAGCCGGGTGTTTTGACAATTGAGATGCTTGCTCAAGCAGGTGCAGTTTGCATATTGTCTATGCCCGAACATAAAGGTAAACTTGCATTTTTTGGCGGCATTGATAAAGCAAGATTTAAAAGGCAAGTGATGCCAGGAGAAACTTTAACGTTGTCGGTTGAGATAATCAAAATTAAAGGGCCGATCGGAGTTGGAAAAGCATTGGCAACTGTAGATGGTGAAAAGGCAGTCTCTGCTGAGATAATGTTTGCTCTTGGTAAATAGTGAAAACCCGAACTAAAGGAGTAGAAATAAATGTTCGATAAAGTATTAATAGCAAACCGAGGCGAGATTGCCGTCAGGGTTATTCATGCATGCAGAGAGCTTGGCATTCCAACAGTTGCCGTCTATTCGGAGGCGGACAAAAGGTCGTTGCACGCTCAAATTGCAGATGAGGCGGTTTGCATTGGACCCGCTTTGATAAAGGATAGCTATTTGAACATACAATCGATACTTGCAGCGTGTGAAGTTACAGGGGCAGATGCTATTCATCCTGGGTTTGGTTTTTTATCCGAGAATAGTGGTTTTGCTAAAATGTGTAATGTTTGTGGTGTTAAATTTATAGGTCCATCTCCTGAAGCTATGGACAAGATGGGAGATAAGGCCAACGCAAAAAAGACTATGAAAGATGCCGGAGTGCCTGTAGTTCCCGGCTCTGACGGCATAATAAACGATGTACAAAAAGCCTTAGAGATAGCAAATGATATTGGATATCCTGTCATGATAAAAGCAACAGCTGGCGGAGGCGGAAAGGGAATTCGCAAAGTTGATTCATCTGATGAGCTTGAAGCTGCCATTATTGCTGCCCAAACAGAGGCTAAATCCTTTTTTGGCAACGAAGGAATATATATTGAAAAGTTCATAGAAAATCCAAGGCATGTTGAGATACAACTCCTTGCGGATGAACATGGAAATGTTGTACACCTGGGAGAGCGGGATTGTTCCATGCAAAGACGCAATCAAAAAGTTATTGAAGAGACACCAAGTCCTGCAATTGACGTTGAACTAAGAGAAAAGATGGGAAATGCTGCTGTTGCGGCTGCCAAGGCTTGTGGATATTCTAATGCCGGCACGGTTGAGTTTTTGCTGGCCGAAGATGGAAATTTTTATTTTATGGAAATGAACACTCGCATACAAGTCGAACACGGGATTACCGAACTTGTAACAGGGGTGGATATTGTAAAAAATCAAATTAAAATTGCAAGTGGCGAAAAGTTAGAACTTTCACAAAAAGATATCAAATTTTGTGGGCATGCAATAGAGTGTAGAATCAATGCAGAAGTGCCTGAAAAAGGGTTTTGTCCTAGCCCGGGCAGAATAAATGAGCTATATGTGCCCTGTGGAAACGGAATAAGGGTTGATAGTTCGGTATACTCTGGTTATACGATCACGCCTTTTTATGACAGTATGATTGCAAAAGTTATGGCATATGCGCCAACAAGAAGTGAGGCAATTGCAAAGATGCGTTGGGCACTTGCAGAATTTATAGTTAATGGAATAGAAACAAATATTGATTTTCAGCTGTCGATTCTTAGAAATGAGTCTTTTAAAGACGGTAACATTGACATAGGTTTTTTGTCGCGACTTGGTTATTGATTAATGGAAAAAAATAAAGTTTAAAGTGTAGAGAATATTGCTTTGTATGTTGAATATGATGATGGATTTAATATTAAAAAGCTAAAAATAATAAAGGAATTTTGTCAAAAATAAATATTGATTTTAAGAGTTGTTTCCTGTTAATAATCATAAAAAATTTCAATAAAATATGTTTTTAAAATTGGTTTCTTGATTGTTCAAATTAGATTATTGACTATGTTGGTTAGTTATGTTATAGTCTTATTATTATCCGAATTTTTAAAATATTCATATAATTATATTATGAGATAAATATGCTTAAAAATTAGTAAAAATTATAAACACCATAACAATGCAACTTAATATATATAATGTAAATAATTTCTATGTAAAGTTTAAGCAAAGGCAGGTGAAGACAAAATGATGGAAGATTTGTTTAAAGTAGTTAAATCTCGAGTAAAGATTGACAACAATAGTCCAAAAAAGCGTAAAGTAAACATACCTTCAGATTTATTATTTAAATGTCCCAGATGTCAAACAACTATTTTCAAAGACGAGTTTGAGCTCGCTGGACGCATTTGTACAAATTGTGGATATCATGCGCGCTTGACTGCATTGCAAAGACTTGAAATAACTGCCGATAAAAGTACCTTTGTTGAATATGACAAAGGTATGACAAGTGTTAATCCAATAGATTTTCCCGACTATAGCGAGAAAGTGCGATCCCTCAGTGAAAATACTGGTCTTAATGAAGCTATCATTACGGGAGAGTGTGAGATAAGAGGTGAACGCTGTATAATAGGTGTAATGGACTCACACTTTATGATGGCGTCTATGGGATCGGTAGTAGGTGAAAAAATTACCCGCGCATTTGAAAAAGCAACAAAGAAAAAATTGCCTGTTATTTTGTTTACAGCTAGTGGTGGTGCAAGAATGCAAGAGGGCATAGTATCTCTTATGCAGATGGCAAAAACTTCAGGCGCTGTTGCACTGCACGGAGAAGCCGGTCTTTTTTATTGTACCGTGCTCACCGATCCAACAACAGGTGGCGTTACGGCATCATTTGCTTCACTTGGAGATATCATAATTGCCGAGCCAAAAGTTTTAGTTGGTTTTGCCGGCAGAAGGGTTATAGAGGGAACAATTAAGCAGAGACTGCCAGATGAGTTCCAATCAGCTGAGTTTTTGCAGGAGCATGGGTTTGTTGATATGATAGTAAAGAGAAACAGAATGCGACATGTTTTATATCGTCTGCTTAGATTTCACAACAAGGAGGCAGTAACAACATGGCAAATTTGACTGCGTGGGATCGCCTTCAAATTATACACAATGCAAAAAGGCCAAACTCATTTGATTATATATCAAAAGTGTTTGAGCATTACTATGAAATGCATGGTGATAGATTATATAGTGATGATAGCGCTATAACTGCTGGAATTGCTACTTTTCAAAAACTACCTGTAACTGTTATTGCAACCGTTAGAGGCAAAAATATTGAGCAAAACAAAAATGCTAATTTTGCTATGGCTCACCCGGAGGGGTACAGAAAAGCTCTTAGGCTTGCAAAACAAGCTGAAAAGTTTAAGCGGCCTGTTATATGTTTAATAGACACTCCTGGAGCATATTGTGGTGTTCAAGCGGAAGAAAGAGGTCAAGGAGAAGCAATTGCTAAAAATTTGATGGAGTTTATGAGGCTTAAAACACCTATTATATCAATAATTACCGGCGAAGGCGGAAGTGGCGGTGCACTTGGTCTTGGAGTATGTGATGAACTTGCCATGCTTGAGAATTCAGTATATTCCGTTATATCTCCAAGAGGAGCGGCAAATATCTTATGGCGTGACCCTGCCATGGAAAAAAAAGCTGCAAATATTATGAAAATAACCGCAGAAGATCTTATAGAACTTGGTGTCGCAGATAAGATAATTCAAGAACCCACAGGTGGTGCCCATAATGACTTGAATATGGTTTGTGAAAATATAGTGGAGTATCTGTTTGAGGCGCTTAAAAGAAATTGTAAAAAAGATCTTGCAAACTTGCTTGAAAACCGCTATAATAAATTCAGAAAAATAGGAATGTTTTTAGAATAATTTTTAAATTGGGTTATAATTGCGAAAAAATTTCGCATTATACATATATATATAAACATATAATTTATGTGTATTTTACAGGAGGAGACAAATATGATATTTGATGAAGTAGTCGATATTTTAGTCGATCAATTGGATGTTGAAAAGGATAAAATAACTATGGAATCTTCCATCATTGAAAATCTTGGAGCAGATTCTTTGGATGTGGTTGATCTTGTTATGTCTTTAGAAGAAGAATTTGGTATAGAAATACCGGATGATCAGATTGAAAATATGAAAACTGTTGGAGATATTGTTAAATATATCGAAGAAAAAAACTAAGTTTTAAATCAGTCTGTTTTATAGAAGTCATCAAGTTTATGATGGCTTCTATTTGTTTTTTGTATATAAAATCTCTGGTTGTACCTAAATTTTAAAAATTTAACGATATTATGATAAAAAATTTTTTGATGTTAAATAAGATAGCAACCAACAATATGGAGCTACGAGTGGCATATAGTGTTTGTGTAAAAATATAATGTATCAGATATAATAATATTAAATTTTAATACATGAAATAAATGGGATTTTAAAGTATATATGCGGCAATAGAAACCTTTGCTATAAAGATATATTATATATGGATATAGATAAGAAGAATGCCAAATAATATATCCAAAATTAGTTAAATATTGTTAATTTAGATTAAAAAATATAATGGTCCGTTTAATGTGAATTGTAAATTATATATGAGCTTTTAAATGTTGTTAATATCATAGCATTTTTTATATTATATTTATCAAAATATAAATTAAGATTTTATGTTTTAAATTATAGCGACAAAAAAGAAAAAATTTAAATATAATAAAATGCGTAAAAAACAAGATTTAGTAAAATTATGGAGGCCTAAACTAGGTTTCATTATATTTTCCAATTAGCAATATGCGGTAAATTGTCATAAAAGTCCAAATATATTTAGCATTGTTCTCATTTTTCGTCATAACTATAATATATTTGAGCAAATTGATATATCAACAAATGAATTTTGTCAAGAATTTCATTTTATATTTCGTTTAAATTTTCTATAGTTAGCATTTACAAAAACACAATAGTTTTTAAGTTATTCTGTTTAATGATTTGATTTCTTCTCGAATGGGAAGATTTTTTATGTCCATAACATAGTTTTTTATTGCCCATGGAGCGGGTATTATCAGCAAGCACAAAAAATATGTCCTTATTATAACTAAAAATAAAGTTGTGTGTGACTTTTTTGCAAGAGCAGAAGAAGCAGAAAAAGCTTTCAATAACGTCAAGTCAGCAAATCTTGGCAGACAGATCCATCTTGTTATTAAAAAGAACCAAATGGTAATTCCTGTTCCGCCGGCAATGCCTGATAATATTCTAATTATCGGATGCTGATATCTAAATAATATTGTAAAAGGAAGTATAAGTATAATTCCGCTAAGTGCGCTCAAAATACAAAATGTAAAACCAATTTTTACAAAATGAAAATAGTGTTTTCCGAAACCATAAGACAGCTTATTTTTAAATAAACCGCATATTAACGGGAAATATAATAGGCTAAACATTACTATATACGCTGGTAAGGCAATTTGCCTAAACGGAACAAAAATGCATGCAATGTGAACAACCAGCAAAGATAACGAAACGAAAAAACTGCGCAATAACATAGATTGCCTCCAAATTACAATTATCCTACATAGTTTCATTGTTTGTAGTTTAATTATATTTATACCATTTGTTTCGTTAAAGTTATATTATAAACAATAACATAACCACTAATCACGAGCGTGTTAAGAAACACATTTTTATTCTATCGATTTTTATTGAATAATTACTGGCATATGTTTAAACAAAATATAATTATAATATGTGAAAAGTATAAATTTTGATTTAAAGCATTGTATACAACTTTTACATAGAAAATTTAAATGTTTTTCGTTCTACCCATAATGCCAAATATATCTTTAAAATTTTTGTTCTTGCTAAAATTTGCAATTTTTTCTAAACTTAATTCTTTTTTCATTTTATTTAAACTTCTATGCGTGGTCTTCCCTCTATTTTTAAAGTTTGCAATTTTTTTATTAATATGTTATACTTCTTGTGTAAATTAGTATGATTTTACAGTTTTTAGTGAATATTTATATATTATTTCATTATTTTATGTAATTGACGCTATAATATTTTTTAGGAGGTTTTGAGTATTATGTCTTTAGAGAAAATTTTAGTTGTGGACGATGACAAAAATATATGTGAACTCCTTAGGTTATATCTTGAGAAAGAAGGATATAATGTAATAATATCTAATGACGGTGAAGAGGCATTAGTAAAATTTAATGCTTTAAAACCAGACTTTGTTTTGCTTGACATAATGCTTCCTATGATGGACGGATGGCAGGTTTGTCGTGAAATAAGAAAGAGTTCTAATGTACCTGTTATAATGCTAACAGCCAAAGGCGAGGTTTTTGACAAAGTATTAGGGTTGGAACTTGGTGCGGATGACTATGTGGTTAAACCGTTTGATGCAAAAGAAATTGTAGCGAGAATTAAAGCTGTTTATAGAAGAGTTGAACATAAAAATAAAATGCAGGAAATGCAGGAAATAAAGTATGACAAGCTTGAGATAAATATGGTTAGATATGAGCTTAAGATTGACGGAAAAATTGTTGATGCGCCCCCAAAGGAGATAGAACTCTTGTTTTATTTGGCATCAGCTCCAAATAAAGTTTTTACAAGAGATCAGTTGCTTGATGAAATTTGGGGATTTGAGTATTATGGTGACTCGAGAACTATAGATGTGCATATAAAAAGACTGCGTGAAAAGCTTGAGAATGTTTCGGATAAATGGGATTTAAAAACTGTTTGGGGTGTGGGATATAAGTTTGAGGTGAATGAGTAGTTTAATTTAAAGTGAGTTTTTGTTATGCGAAAGAGTTTGTTTGCTAAATATATAGTTATTTGCATTACCATAATTGTTGCTAGTATGTTATTTATTGGTTCAATAGTCATAGCTTTTATGACAGGTTTCTTTCGAGATTATGAATATCAAATAATTGAATCAAGCGTACAAAACATATTAGATATTTCAAAAGAAGTGATAAGATATAATGATATAACTTCTGATGCAGGGTATGTTAATGTTTTATCAACCATCTATAAAAGATATTTTGGAAAAGGTACACAGCTTGTAATTTGTGACGAATATGGTAAGATTTACTATCATAGCGAACCAGATGATATTACTCAAACGAAAGCGGGATTTTACGTACAACAAGATGTTATAGATTACATTGACGAAAACGGTGTAATTAAACAAACCGGAGACTTTGGAGGATATTTTAACGATAGGTATTATATAGTTGGTAGGGGCATAGAAAATAAACCTGCTTTATCAAAAATGTATATTTTTATGGTAAGTTCGGCAGATAGATTTAATAATGCATTGGGTAATATTTTCAATAAGTTTATTTTAGCTTCAGTTTTGGCTATATGTTTCTCGTTTATAGTTCTTTTGGTGACTAATTTATATTTGATCAAACCATTAAAGAAGCTTGTATATAATGCTAAGGAATATGGCAAAGGCAATTTTGCTCCAAAATCAAACATAAATACACAAGACGAGGTGGGAGAGCTTGCAAAGGCTATGGACTTAATGAGCAAATCATTAGCTCAAATTGAAGATTCGCGCAGAAGCTTTGTTGCAAATGTATCTCACGAATTAAAAACTCCAATGACTATAATTTCAGGCTTTGTTGATGGAATAATAGATGGGACAATACCTCAAACTAGTTACAATCATTATCTTAATATAATTTCAAGAGAGATAAAACGCTTGTCAAATTTAGTTCAATCTATGCTTAATTTATCCAAAATAGAAGGTGGAAATTTAGATATTAAAATAGAACCGGTTGACATAGTCGAAACTATTGGAAATATTTTAATTGGTTTTAAATGCAAGATAGACAACAAAAATATTGTTATAAAAGGTATGGACGTTAATGACGTTTGGATCGAGGGCGACAAAGGTTTAATATACCAAGTATTTTATAATCTTATTGAAAATGCCATAAAATTTGTAAATATTGGTGGATATATTGAATTTTCATTTAATAAATCTGGCTCTTCAATTGAGGTAAAGATAAAAAATAGTGGTGATGGATTAAGAAATAACGAAATAGAACAGTTGTTTAATAGGTTTTATAAAACTGATGAATCCCGAAGTGGCGATACGACAGGCGTAGGTCTTGGCCTTAATATTGTCAAGACAATTGTGAATTTACATAATGGCGATATATCTGTTAACAGTGTTTATGGCAAGTATACTGAATTTGAAGTTAAGTTTAAGGCTATTAGAAAAAAACAAAAAGAACGAAAGTCTAAAAAAAGGCACGATCAAGATTGATCGCGTCTTTTTTATTGTGTAACCAAATTGAACATTTTTAGTGCATAATTACATAAAAAATAATGAGAAGCTAACCTAATCTATTTGCACCAAAATAGTATAAATATTAGTTTATTTCAATATGCATTTTCAAAACGTTTTAAAATTTCTATATTGCTTTGGCTCTTTTCAATGTTATGATTAAAAAATATTTATAGCTTATTTTCAATAAAACTTTGAATCTATTTATCATTATAAAAGTAAATTCATCGATAGTTATGGTCATTAACCAAAGTCGAACGAATCTGCACATTTAAAAGCCGCCTTGCAAGATTATAGTATTGCAGGCTTTTTGAAAGTGGCAATTTTATAAAAAACAATTGTAATTAGTTTTTAAACATAATCACTATATTTAAAAGCTTTGTCATTTAAACGTTTTTTATATTTTAAGGTTTGGCATGGTGATTAAATTTATTTCGAAAAATCTTACCATCTTTTTAATGCTATTCGTGTTTTGTGTATCGCTTTTTTACTGTTTTAGTTTCAATATCTAGTGATATATTTATTTGCCACAAAAACTATAATAGTTGTTTTAAAACTATTTAAATAGCAAAAGAAGCGCTTTAAATTAACGATTATTATCAAAGTAGGCGAAATTATTACATGCTATTTTTGTGATTATTTTTTACTGTAAGCTTCAAGGATCTTTGAAATATACATAAAGTGATAGTCTTTATTTGGATATGAAGAATCTATGATTTGTTTATCCAAAAAGCAATCAGGGTTTAATTGTTGCACATATTGAATTTTGCAAACAAGAACTAACTTTGCTTGCTCATATGCTATGCTATTTCCAAACTTTTTGGGTGTTAACCCGGTTTTTTTGTCTTTATCAATATCTCGACCGGATTTGGTTCCGCAAAGCTGTAAAGCAGGTTTAAATTCATCGTCAAAAAAGCTCATAGTGAGGTATCCTGATTTGTCAATAAATTCTTTTGTATAACGAGTAGGTCTAATATATGTGGTGGCAACGGGATTGTTCCATAAAATTCCTATGCCGCCCCAACTTGCAGTCATTGTATTATGATCATTTTCATCTCCCGCTGTAATAAGCATCCAGTCACTTCCTATAAGCTCGAATGGTTTAAAACAAAGATCGTTGACGTTAATTTTTTCAAACATTGTAAAGCCTCCTACTATTAATTTTATATCATTATATCATATACGAAAATTAATTAAAATATTTCTGCATAAATATTCATGCAGAACCCATAATGATGTATATTTATTAAATATATGCAACAAAAATGAATATTTTTCCGAAAAAAGGGGTTGTAATCTGTATAAATATACGTTATAATGAAAAACAAATTATATAAAATTTATGGAGGCTTAAAATGGATAAAAGTAAAATAAAGAAGGTAGTTCTTGCATATTCGGGTGGTTTAGATACATCAATAATAATACCTTGGTTAAAGGAAAATTACAACAACTGTGAAGTGATAGCCGTATCAGCCGATGTTGGGCAGGCAGATGAGCTTGAAGGATTAGAGGAAAAAGCTAAAAAAACAGGCGCATCTAAACTCTATATTTTAGATTTAACAGAAGAGTTTATAACCAACTATATATATCCAACAATTAAAGCGGGCGCAGTCTACGAAAAAGAATATTTGCTTGGAACATCTTTTGCAAGGCCATTAATCGGTAAAAAGCTTGCACAAATTGCAATAAAGGAAAATGCAGATGCTATAGTTCATGGTTGCACCGGAAAAGGTAACGACCAAGTGAGGTTTGAGCTTGCCATAAAAGCATTTGCACCCGATATGCCAATAATTGCTCCATGGAGAATTTGGGATATTAAATCACGTGATGAAGAAATTGATTATGCACAGTCGCACGATATTCCGTTAAAGCTCACTCGAGATACAAACTACTCTAAAGATAAAAATATATGGCACCTTTCACATGAAGGTCTTGATTTGGAAGATCCTTGGAATGAACCAAAATATAACCAGCCCGGCTTTTTGGAAATGGGCGTTTCTCCTGAACAGGCTCCTGACAAACCTACATATATTGCCATTCACTTTGAAAAGGGAATACCAACACACATTGATGGCAAAGAGATGGAGCCTGTTGAGCTTATTGAATATCTAAACAAAGTTGGCGGAGAAAACGGTATTGGCCTTGTTGACATAGTTGAAAATAGACTTGTAGGAATGAAATCACGTGGTGTTTATGAAACTCCCGGCGGAACGATACTCTATCGTGCTCACGATGTCTTAGAGACAATTTGTCTTGACAAAGACACCCAGCACTATAAGCAAGAGATAGCCTTAAAATACGCTGAAATGGTATATAACGGTCAATGGTTCTGTCCGTTACGTGAGGCTTTAGATGCTTTTGTTGATTCAACGCAACAAACTTGCACTGGTGATGTTAAACTTAAGCTTTATAAAGGCAATATAATAAACGCCGGCGTTAGGTCGCCTTTCACACTTTATAGTGAAGCATTTGCTTCGTTTGGCGAAGATGATGTCTACGATCATAATGATTCTGCAGGCTTTATTAATTTGTTTGGACTGCCTGTTAAAGTTAGAGCGTTGCTTGAAAGAGAAAGAAAAAAATAAGATTTTATGTTTTTTGAATTTATAAAATGAGTATACGGTAAAAAGGAGAAATATATGGAAAAGATGTGGGCTGGGCGGTTTAAAAAAGAGGCTGATAAAAGGGTAAATGATTTTAATTCATCCATGTCATTTGATTCAAAATTATATAGGCAAGACATAGAAGGCAGTATTGCTCATGCGACCATGCTTGGAAAAGTCGGCATAATAAACAAAGAGGAAGCTGACAAAATAGTTGCGGGATTAAAAGATATACTAAGCGACATAGAGCAAGGTAAACTTGAATTTAATTTTGACGCCGAAGATATACATATGTTTATTGAGCAAGAGCTTACCAACAGGCTTAACGACACTGGAAAAAGGCTTCATACGGCAAGAAGCAGAAACGATCAAGTTGCTCTCGATTTTAAGATGTATCAAAAGGATGAGATCAAAAAAATCAAAAGTCTTGTATGCAAGCTTGTTGAGACGATAATTAATTTAGCATCAAAACATAAAAATACAATAATGTGTGGTTATACTCACTTGCAAAGGGCTCAACCTGTCACATTCGGCCATTATATGATGGCTTATGTTCAGATGCTTTTGAGAGATATCGACAGGCTTAACGACTGCTATGCAAGAACAGATGTAATGCCCCTTGGAAGCTGTGCTCTTGCAGGAACTACCTATCCCATTGACAGATATTTTGTTTGCAATATGTTAAATTTCTCAAAAGTTACAATGAACAGTTTAGATGGAGTTTCTGACAGAGATTCGTGCATTGAACTAACGTCAACCCTTTCTATTTTAATGATGCACCTGTCAAGGCTTTCGGAAGAAATAATTTTGTGGTGTTCTTGGGAGTTTAGATTTTTAGAACTGGATGATGCATTTGCGACAGGTTCTTCTATAATGCCACAAAAGAAAAACCCTGATGTCGCTGAACTTATAAGAGGCAAAACCGGAAGAGTGATTGGAGACCTTTTAACTTTGATTACAATGATGAAGGGGTTGCCGCTTGCTTATAATAAAGACATGCAAGAAGACAAGGAGGCAACTTTTGATGCTGTTGACAATATAAAACTTTGCATATCTACTCTAATACCCATGATAGAAACTGTTAAAGTTAAAGAAGAAAATATGAGAAAAGCAGCGGCTGAAGGTTTTATAAATGCTACTGATTGCGCTGATTATTTGGTTAAAAAGGGTATGCCGTTTAGAGATGCTTACAAAGTAACCGGCGAGATAGTTGCGCTTTGCATTGATAAACAAAAAACACTTGAGACACTTGAACTTAGCGAATATAAAAAAGTATGCGATTTATTCTGCGAAGATATCTATGATTTTATAAATTTGGATGAATGTGTAAAACAAAGAGATGTTGTTGGTGGTCCGGCACCAAATAGAGTTAAAGAACAAATAGATAGTTCAAAAGATGAGCTTTTTAATTTAAAAAAGCAACAGCCAGTCATATGAGCCTTATGAAAAATAATATTTTAGGAAAGCGAAAAATTATATGATAAGAGTAGTTAAGTAAAACAATAAAACGGCAATTTTTGATAGGATATAGACGTTAATAATGAAATTTTAATAAACAAAGCTCTATTATATTCGCAATAAAAAAGCTTAAACGATCTACATATCTTAAATTTTTTAGAAATGTGTGCTGTAAAGTGACAAAATTAGAAATATAAGATACATTAAATCGGTCGAGCCTACTTTTTTTGGAGTTATCTAAATGTGTCATTTTCAATATACTTTCTCTTTGATCATTTACAAAAAGCACCTAAGTTGATTTATGAAATTATATTTTATATTAGGTCGCAGAGCAACATATGTTTTTTTCAGAGAATTTGAAAATTTTTAGGTAGCTTAAATTTTGTGATTTACTAAGATAATTTTTCCGCAGTATAGGATGTCAGTGAGTTTTTATAAAAGGAAGTAGCAGCTTTTAAATTTACAAAATTCGTTATAGTCATGAAAAATAAGTTTTAATGGTGGATTTTAAAAATATCTAAAGGACAAAAGAAAAATTAAAAAATGCATATAACCGTTTAAACATTATCTTTTGTGAACAAACCTAAACTTTTTCAATGACAGCATATAACCAAAGAGTTCGAGTGATGATAGTTTGCATAATAACCTACTAAGGAGGGTTTTAAAAATGACTATATCGAAGAACAAAATATATCCTCGAACAGGAGATACACAAACAGTTTATTTGAAAAATGTGATTACAAATGACAATATTAAAATTGGCGATTATACAATGTACAACGATTTTGTACATGACCCACGAGAGTTTGAAAAGAATAATGTATTATATCATTATCCGGTTAATGAAGATCAGTTAAAAATTGGAAAGTTCTGTTCTATCGCTTGTGGAGCAAAATTTCTGTTTACTAGTGCAAATCATGCTATGTGTTCACTCTCAACATATCCATTTCCAATATTTTTTGAAGAGTGGGGATTGGACGTAAAAAAGATTACAAGTGCATGGGATAACAAAGGTGACATTATAATCGGCAATGATGTTTGGATTGGATTTGAAGCTGTTATTTTGTCTGGTATTATAATTGGCGATGGAGCGATTATTGGTACACGAGCGGTTGTTACAAAAGATGTGCCGCCTTATACGATTGTTGGAGGTGTCCCTGCAAAACTAATAAGAAAAAGATTCTCTGATAATATAATTTCTGAATTATTGAAACTTAGGTGGTGGGATTGGTCCGAAGATAAAATTAAGAAAAACATTGTGACGATTCAATCGGGTCAAATTGAGAATTTGAAATAATTTTTAATGTTTGTAGAGAAATTTAGTTTCCCATAACGCTTGGTTGGTAAGAAGCACAGGATATCATTTTTCTTAATAATGATTTGAACATTTTGCTAATTGTCACTTAAGTTGATACAGATAAGAGAAATGTAATAATTTGGTAAGATATAGGAGCAAAGATAAAAATACAAAACAAGGCAATTTTTTAGAACTGGTAGGTAGTTCAGTCGCACCATTTTGGTGTAAGTATCCTTTCTTACTAAGGTTGTTCGTTCTTTGTTTATTAAAATTATTTTAATGAGGAATATGTCATGGATAAAGTATCGGGAAAATTGACAGTATTTTTTGAAGAACCATTTTGGGTAGGTATGTTTGAACGTATATCGGATGGGAAGTTATCTGTATGTAAAGTTACGTTTGGCGCAGAGCCAAAAGACTATGAGATATACAATTTCGTTCTGAAAAATTACGATCATTTACGATTTAGTATGCCTGTGGCAACTGCTGTAAAAGAAACTGGTCGCAATCCCAAAAGAGTACAAAGAGAAGCGCGTAAACAGGTACAAAATACCGGAGTAGGCACAAAATCGCAACAGGCTTTGAATTTACAGCGAGAACAATTGAAGACCGAACGCAAGACTATGAGTCGAGAGATGAGAGAAGCAGAGAAAGAACGACGGTTTGAACTTAAACAGCAGAAAAGGAAGGAGAAACATAGAGGAAGATAACAATTTCCAGAGCGAAGTCTTTCTGGATAGTTTAGTTGAGAACGCTTGTTATTACGCTTTAGATATTCTAGAAGCTTTATTGTCAATAGGCTTAGAGATAAATTGTTGCTTAGGCGATATTTTATATGGATGTCTTCAAAAACCGGGTTGTTAATTTGCAGACATTTGCTATAATAAATGTGTGGTAACGTTTTAGCAACAGAAAACCAGCAAGTCATAATAAATAATTTAATTAAAATAAAAATCAGGCGTGTATTTGTATAAAACTTAAAAAAATATAGTTAGTTATAACAAAGGACAGCCTAGGTACACTTTTTCTTATATATTTAGGGCCCATAGAGTTATATGAATAACATATTATACTATATGTAAAATTTGAGGAGGATATTTATGAAACATCTTATGAAAATGCTTGATCTTAGCCCTGAGGAAATTTTAGAAATTTTAGATCTTGCAGATAAGCTTAAGTTTGAAATTAAAAATGGGATAAGACATAAAATTTTGTCAGGAAAAACTCTTGGCATGATTTTTCAAAAATCCTCTACGCGCACTAGGGTATCGTTTGAAACAGGAATGTACCAATTAGGCGGCCATGCACTATTTTTGTCATCTAACGATCTTCAAATTGGAAGAGGAGAATCAACAAAAGATACAGCCAGGGTTTTGTCAAGATATCTTGATGGCGTAATGATAAGAACATTTGACCAAGAAGAAGTTGAAACTTTAGCGTCTTTTGGGAATATACCTATAATAAACGGACTAACAGATTTTGCACATCCTTGCCAGGTGCTTGCAGATTTGCAGACGATACGTGAATATAAACGCAGTTTTGATGGACTAAAATTTTGTTATATAGGTGATGGCAACAACATGGCAAACTCTCTTGCGGTCGGTGCGTTAAAAGTTGGCATGGAAGTTGCTTTAGCTTGTCCAAAAGGCTATGAACCAGATCAAAAAGTTTTAGAGTTTGCATCCAACTACCCTTGCTTTAATCTTACTACCGAGCCTTTAGAAGCAGCTAAAGATGCTGATATTGTATATACAGATGTTTGGTCTTCAATGGGTCAAGAAGACGAGGCTAATGAGCGCAAAAAGATATTTTCCGGGAAATATCAGGTTAACAAAGAGCTTATGGACATTGCACATGCTGACGCTATGGTTCTTCACTGTTTGCCTGCTCATCGTGGTGAAGAGATTACAAACGAGGTGTTAGAACAGCATGCTAATGAAATATTTGACGAGGCAGAAAATCGCTTGCATGCACAAAAAGCCGTAATGGTTAAGTTAATGAAAGGATAAATTGATATTTATATAATGAAAAAAAGTCGGACATAATTGATTTAAGCGTTCGATTTTTTTATGCAAAATTTTAGCAACATTTTAATTTTTAATACATTTTGAAAATAAAAAATCAAATTTGAAGTAAAAAATAGCGTAGAAAAAGACTTGCTAATTTGTGCTAATACAAATTCACAATTGTTTTTGTTATAGAAGATGTTTCTCAAAAACTGTGAAGTGTTTAGTTGTTATCGTTTTTGCAAGAATTATAAATGTAGTTTGTTTACTTAAATTTAGTTAATGATATAATTTTGTTTTTTTGAAATCATTATTTTTATATTTAACTCTTAAATATTTAGTACATTCTGTTTTTTGGATGGTTAAAACTTTATATTTTTAGATAGAAGATATTTAAAATAAATTTGCTTAAATTTTTTTCTATCTTGTCTTCTGATTGGAATTTTATCTCCACTTTTCATAACAAAGTTATGTGATTCAAGCTCACTAACCCAAGCTAGATTGACAAGTTCACCCCTTACGCAATTGACAAAGCCGTCAAAAGATTTCATTTTTTCAAGAAAGGTTTCAAATGTCATTCGTGTGGAGATAGTTTTATGTTTTGTATGTATTATAACATTATGTCCATTTTTTTCGGCAAATTGGATATCCTTTAAAAATACGGGAATTTTCTGCCAATTTGAATTTACAATTATATATTGGTGGTCTTCAATTGAGCTTCTAAGGCATCTTTTCATGGCATTTTCAAATTCACTAAAATCAAAAGGCTTAAGCAGGTAGTAAGATACGTCTGCTTTATAGCTCTCGACTGCATAATCTTTACTCGATGAAATAAATACTAAACGGCATATTAAGTCTATATTTCTAATTTTATAAGCCAAGTCCATAATTGATCTTTGCATGTTAGAAGCAAAAAGCAAAACTATATCCCAATAATCTTTTGAAAATTTGGCGAAAAACTCTTCTTTGCTATCAAAGAATGTATGGGTTATTTGCAAGTTATTTAAGTTAGAAAACTTTTCTATAAAACATAAAATTTGCTTAAAATCTTTTTTGTTTTGACCGACAATTGCCATTCGCATTTTGGGTTCTCCTTTTATAGCATTTATTAAGTAAAATTATAACATATATTTAAAATATTTGGTTATGTAAATGAAAACAAAATTTTAAATTAGCATTTTGAATCCAATTATATACATTTTGTGACGATTATATTGCTCGACTATAGATCAGGTGATAAACTATAGTTTAGATAAGTTAGAACATGGATTTATTTGAAATTATGTTCTAACTTACCTATTACTAAATTTTTAGTTGATTGCATTATTTGAAAGGAGTTTCTAACTATGAAAAAAGTTATTGCATTAGTTGCAGCAGCGCTTCTTTGCTGTTCAATTGCATTGACTGGTTGTAGCAACAGTAGTTCAACTACTTCAGCTAGCCCATCAAGCAGCAGCTCATCAAGTTCAAAATAAACCGGTGATGACATTGTTACATATGATATTCACATGGTTAAACCTAATTACACCACCATGTATTGAAAATACAGCTTTTCATACTATTGAATATTATTTTGCCACATTTGCAAGAAATAAATACCAAAAACTGCCTCCATATTTTTTATGAAACACCCTCTTATAAAAAATACACCCTTTTCAAAAAGGGTGCGTTTTTATTTTAATCTAGACTTTACAACATAAAAATTTATGACTAAATTATTAACAACATTAAAAAAAGCCCATAAATAAGAGCTCCCTTTTTTTATAATTTGTAGTACTTAGATGGTGCCGGTAGTGGGACTCGAACCCACACGGTATTACTACCAACGGATTTTGAGTCCGTCACGTCTGCCAATTCCATCACACCGGCAAATAAAACATATATTTACAATAAAATTCATTATATTATTTTAATTAAAAATTGTCAAGGTTTTACCATATATGGGAGTGCCATAAAATATGGTAAAATGATATAATAGAGAAATGAGCTGCGAAAGATGTAAAAGAGAAGACAAACAAATAAAAGCATGAAACCAAAAATGATAAATTTAAGCACTGATGGAGGAAATATACGCTAAATTCAAAAGAAAGGAGCTATAGCAAATAAATAAAAAAACAGGCGATAAAATTATATATAGAAGGGAATAGTGCAATAGCATTAGGGAGGATATTGGGAATATAGAAAACTACATGTATACGCTGGATAAAGGAATATGCTAGTAAAATAGGGGCCTAAAGATGCATTAAATGAGAGAGAAAAAGTAATCTACAGTTATTATAGAAAGAAAAAACAGAATATATGTGATAACACTAGTAGGTAGAGGAAAAATACAAATAGTAGGATATGATATAGAATATGACAAAAGTATTTAAAGAATACAAAGGCTTGTAGACAAATCACCAAAGATAGAGCATAATTATCATACTTATTCCGAAGTATGTTATGGAACTCATATGTCACTAAAAAACAAAAGTTAGATTTACACCGTAGAAAGGGTAAATTCATACTTAAGGCATTATATAGCGCATTTGGATAAGATCTATAGATACTGCAAAAGCTGTCTTAAAAATATTTGTTCATGCTTTTAATAAATTTGCCCTAACTAAGTTCTTGTACCCTTCATTTAAATCTGGTTTTTTCCTTACTTAATATAAACTTTTTCAGGTATATTCTACTACAATAATTACTATAAAATTTGTGATTTTTAAAATGTTAAATTATATGAGTTGAAGTTAAAAAATAATAAATTATAGTGTAGTAAAATACTTTAATTTCAATATATTTGTAAAGAGAGTGATAAAATTGCATAAATTAGATCTTATTTTATTGCTTAAAACTTTTAGTGACTGCACAATTGACAATCCGTTTAGTAATAAAGATTTAGTTGTAGCGCGTCATAAAAGCAATAAAAAATGGTTTGCTTTGATAATTAATTATAATGGAAATTTAGCAATTAATTTAAAATGCGAACCTATGAAATCGGATTTTTTAAGAAGCATACATAGTGGAGTAATACCTGCATGGCATATGAATAAAATTCATTGGAATACTGTAATTATAAATAAAATAACAACTAATGAACTAACTGAAATGATATGCGATAGTTATGAATTGACAAAATGACAAACTCAACAAAAATGAAAAAACATTTGTTGAGTTTATTAATATGATAAATTATCTACCTGGAAACCTAATGTAAGTAGACTGTCGCTAAGATGAACATTTTCCACTGCAATTTTATCAAATTTTTTTGTAAAATCGTAATGACTGAAATTCCAAAAGCCTTTTATACCAAGATCAATTAATGTTTTTGATAATTTTTCGGCACTTGCTTGAGGGATACAAAGTATGGCAACTGTTGGTTTATATTTTTTACAATATTCACAAAGTAGCTTTATATCTTCAATAAAATAATTACCAATATTTTTCCCTATTAAATTTGGATCTTTATCAAATACGCCAACAATTTTAAAACCTTTATCTTTAAAATTGGCATATGAAACTATAGCTCTACCTAAATTTCCAGCTCCAATCAATATAGATTTTTTAATAGAAGCAATGTTAAGTATCGACTCAATAGACTCATGAAGTATTTTTACGTTATAACCATAACCTTGTTGGCCAAATCCTCCGAAGCAATGAAAATCTTGACGTATTTGAGAAGCAGTAATACCCATAATTTCGGATAGTTCTCTTGAAGATATTTTTAATATATCTTTCTTTAAGAGTTTATCTAAAAATCTATAATATCTTGGAAGTCTGCGAATTACAGACATTGAAACATCATTTTTATTGAACATTTTAATAGTAATCTCCGCATACTGTTTTAAATTGACTCAGCAGTTTTCATTACATATTCTCCAAATTCTTTGGTAGTTGCGCCGTCACTTCGTCCTGTTATTTTTAATTTTTGCTCTTTTAACATACAAATATCAAGAGCTTTTTCCAATTTATCAGCTTCAGTTTGATATCCAATGTGTGAAAGCAAAAGTACTGCTGCCCTCAATATTGAGCAAGGATCTGCATAAATATCTCTTCCTTCAGATACCATGCGTGGGGCCGAACCGTGTATAGCTTCAAACATTGCATAACGTTTACCCAAGTTAGCGCTGCCCGCAGTGCCTACGCCACCTTGAAATTCGGCAGCTTCATCAGTTAGAATGTCACCATAAAGATTGGGAAGTATGAATACGGAGAAATTTTTTCTGCGTTTTATATCAATAAGTTTTGCGGTTGTTATATCTATATACCAATCATCAACCTCAATTTCCGGGAACTCTTCTCCTATTTTTTTGCAATCACGCAAAAAATTTCCGTCAGTTGTTTTAACAACATTTGCTTTTGTTATAATTGATACTTTCTTTTTACCATTTTTTCGAGCATACTCAAATGCCATACGAGCAATACGCTCTGATCCTTGTTTAGTAGTAACAGTAAAATCTATTGCAAGATCTTCGTCAATATTAATTCCACAAGAGCCTAGTGCATAGGAACCTTCAGTATTTTCACGGAAAAAAGTCCAATCTATATTTTCATTAGGGACTTTAACCGGACGAACATTAGCAAAAAGGTCTAGTTCTTTTCTCATAGCAACATTAGCGCTTTCAATGTTTGGCCATTTGTCGCCTTTTCTTGGAGTTGTTGTAGGACCTTTAAGAATTACGTGACACTTTTTTAGTTCAGATAGCACATCATCAGGAATAGCTTTGCCTGACCTAGCACGGTTTTCTATTGTTAATCCATCTATAATTTTAAATTCCACTTTTCCAAGAGTTAATGCGTCTTTAAGTAAAAATCGAAGGACTTTTTCAGCTTCATTGGTAATTACAGGACCAATACCATCTCCTCCACATACACCAATAATAATCTTACCTAAATTTTGATAATCCAAAAAATCGCCTTGTGATTTTATCATTCCAACTCTGTCAAGTTGACTTTGTATTAAATTTTCAAAATATTTTGTAGCTTTTGAAATTTTATCCATATTTTTTACTCCCTTTTATGTTGATATTAATATATAATAATTATTATTATATTTAGTATAATATAAAAAGCTAAATAAATCAATAAATATAAGAGAGGGGGAATACCCCACAGAGAGGATTAAATATAAAGAAGAAAGAAAAAAATTCAGATTTAAGTGAAGAGTGCAAAAACTTATATAAGACAAATTTATTAAAAGCATAAACAAAAATTTTAAAGACAGTTTTTACAGTATCTATGGATCTAAGAAAGCATTTTGATTTCCTATGCAAAGGTGCTATATAATGCCTTAAGTCTGAATTGATTCCTTCTACAGTGTAAGTCTCACTTTTGTTTTTTTAGTGACTTTTGAGTTCTTATAATAGCATACTTCGGAATAAGCATCAGAATAATAATGTTCTGCCTTTGGTGATTTGTGTAAAAGTCTTTGTATTCTTTCACTACTTTTGTCATATCTATACTATTTGTCTTTTTTTCTACTTACTAGTGTTATTGTATATATTCTGTTTTTTCTATCTACATAACTGTAGAGTTCGTTCATTTATTTTTTCTTTATCATTTGTTCATAAAGTTTAGCAATATACTTTAGGTTTGATAATTTTACAGTCATTTGACAACTGCTGATAAGAATGCGATAAATTCCAAAAATAGGGCGAATATATCCACGCTACAGTAGATTTTACCCAGAATACAAATACACCGTATATTGGGATTTTTTCGTTATATATTACGAATTAAAATCAGTGCTTACTCAGTATATTGATTGGATGATGAAGTCTTTGAGGTATATCAGATAGAGACTGTAAGGTGCAATAATATCTTTTTATCAAATAATAAACATGATGTTGGTTGATGCTATGGTAGATAACTGTTTTAGTAATACCGTGTTTCTTTGCATACAAAATTAAAGATTGACAGTATAGAACATAGCTTGTATTATCTTGTTTATAGTGAATAAGAAACTTGACTTTCATTTTTTATTAGTAGCTCAACATTAAAATTGGTTACTTCTATTTTCTATTATTCCTTTAATGTTTACATTATAGTTATTTCACATACAAGTAAATTGCCAATATAAGCTATCAATGATATACTTATTAAAAGAGGTGGTTATATTGAAGATTTTATTATATGCTCAAGGTTTAAAAGTAATAGGTAAAAGTGGACTTGGAAAAGCAATACAACATCAACAAAAAGCACTTAAATATGTTAAAGTGCCTTATACTTTAAATCTGCATGATAATTATGATATTTTACATATAAACACTTATTTTTTAAAGTCTTATTTTCTTGCTAAAAAAGCGAAAAAAAATGGAAAGAAAATAGTATATCATGCTCATTCCACCGAAGAAGATTATAAAGACGGGTTTATTTTTGCAAAACAAACCTCTAAATTTTTCAAAAAATGGTTAGTTAGGTGCTATGCTTTGGGAGATGTAATTATAACACCTACTAATTATTCTAAAAAATTATTAAAAGGTTATAAAGGATTAGAAGATAAAAAAATAGTAGCAATATCAAATGGAATAGATACGGATTTTTTCAAAAGCAATGAAAATTATAAAAAAAGCTTTAAAAAAAGATATGGATATAATGAGAATGATAAAATAATAATTGGAATAGGACTTTATATTAGAAGAAAGGGGCTAGTTGATTTTGTAGAACTTGCAAAAAGACTTCCTGAATATAAATTTATATGGTTTGGTAAAAGTCCGCTTGCAGCTGCAACGGAAGATGTCAAATCAGCGGTTCATACAAAGCTTAATAATTTAAAATTTGCAGGATATGTTGAACAAAAATTAATTAGAGAAGCTTTGGGAGGCTGTGATTTATACTTGTTTCCAACACTAGAAGAAACTGAAGGAATTCCAATATTTGAAGCTTTTGCTATGAAATGTAAGGCTATAATTAGAGATATACCAATATTTGATGAACTTTTAGAAGATGGAAAAATTGTCTATAAAGCAAAAGATGTAGATCAGTTTGAAAGAAAAATAAAAAAAATACTTAATAACCAATTGCCTGATTTAACTAATAAAGGTTATGAAATTGCAAAAGAACGTGATATTAAGAACGTTGGAAAAAAATTGAAGGAAGTATATGAAAGTTTAAAATAATAAAAATTAATTATTTAATAATACTTATACATTTCGCGCTCGTTTAATAAAAATATATTGCAATATTATTTGATACAATATTGATGAATTTGAAGGAGACATTTTTCATAAGAATTTGAAAATAGTCAGAATAATTTCGCTTTTTGTCAGAAATATGATCGTTTTAACTTTTTAAAATCTAGTTATTAGCGTATCTTACTGGGAAATTTTATTTTTTATCTATCTTATATTAAGCCATTCCATATAATAATTTGATTATTTAATAAAATTAAACTATAATTATAGCGTATTTGAAAACGAAAAGTTTCATAAACGCTAATGTCAGTAAATATATAAAAAATTAGCTATGAGGAATAAGAATAAATAAAAAATATGTTTTAAAAATTCAAAACTAGCAAACCATTAAAAAATAATCTGTTTATATTTGATGTTATAATTTTACTTTTAAAAAACATTGTAATATTTACAGATATTCCTGAACGTTTTGACTTATAAGATATTGTCAAGTCATCTTTGTAAGTTTAATGACCGTAAAATATCGTTGCGCGTTTTTAGAATTTTTAATAAATATGAAGTAAAAAATACATTTCATAACGATTTGCAATTTGTAATATTTATCTTCTAAAACAAATGCTAAAAATTCATAAATAAGATATAAAACCTTTTCGTAAAATTTTTATTTAAATATTACCATAAAAATAAACAAATTAACAAAACTTTTTTAGTGTAATTTTATAGATAAATTGAGAGGAGCTAATATAAAATGAAAGATAACATAGTAAAAGGCGCCAAAAATGCGCCTCATCGCGCCTTATTTAATGCGTTAGGATTCACAAAAGAGGAAATATCACGCCCACTTGTTGGAATTGTAAGTTCAAAAAATGAAATAGTTCCGGGTCATATGAATATAGATAAAATTGTGGAATCTGTAAAAATAGGCGTTGCAATGGCTGGGGGAACTCCTGCTGTATTTCCTGCAATTGCAGTTTGCGACGGTATTGCCATGGGCCACACTGGAATGAAATATTCACTTGTTACAAGGGATCTCATAGCTGACTCAACTGAAGCTATGGCTTTAGCCCACGGTTTTGACGCACTTGTTATGGTGCCAAACTGTGATAAAAATGTACCTGGTCTTTTGATGGCTGCTGCAAGACTCAATATACCATGTATATTTGTGTCAGGTGGTCCAATGCTTGCAGGGACAGTAAACAGGTGTAAGGTGAGTTTTTCTGAAACAAGCGAAGCAGTAGGTTCATATAGTGCTGGTAAAATCACCGAATCAGAGCTTGAAGAATATGTCCAAAATTCATGTCCAACATGTGGTTCGTGTTCAGGCATGTTTACTGCAAATTCAATGAATTGCTTAACTGAAGCTATAGGAATGAGTCTGGAAGGAAATGGTACAATTCCAGCAGTTTATTCGAAGCGTCTTTTACTTGCAAAACAAACCGGCATGCAAATTATGGAGCTTATTAAACATGATATAAAGCCACGTGATATAATGACAATTGATGCTTTTCACAATGCACTAACAATTGATATGGCTCTTGGATGTTCAACAAACAGCATGCTCCATTTACCTGCCATTGCTTACGAGTGTGGAATTGAACTCAATCTCGATATTGCTAACAAAATTAGTGATAAAACACCTAACTTATGCCACCTGGCTCCTGCCGGTCATCACTTTATGGAAGATCTAAACCAAGCCGGTGGTGTCTATGCTGTTATGCATGAAATAAATAAATTAGGTTTACTCAAAACAGATTCTATTACATGCAGCTGCAAAACAGTAGGAGAAAATATAAAAAATTCTATAAATAAAGATGAAAGCGTAATAAGACCTATTGAAAATCCTTATAGCAAAACTGGAGGTATCGCAGTTTTGCGAGGTAATTTAGCACCTGATTCTTGTGTAGTTAAAAGGTCTGCAGTTTGTGAAAATATGTTAATACATGAAGGCCCTGCAAAATGTTTTGACAGTGAGGAAGAAGCACAAGAAGCAATAAACACTGGGAAAATTGTTTCGGGAGATGTTGTGGTAATAAGATATGAAGGGCCAAAAGGTGGACCAGGCATGCGTGAAATGCTAAATCCAACTTCTGCAATTGTCGGAAGAGGTCTTGGAGACTCTGTTGCTTTAATTACTGATGGCAGATTTTCTGGCGCAACAAGGGGCGCTGCAATTGGACATGTTTCACCTGAAGCTGCTGTTGGCGGCCCAATAGCTTTAGTTGAAGACGGAGATATCATATCAATAGATATAATGGCAAATAAGATTGAATTAAAAGTTGACAAACAAGAGCTTAAAGTGAGATCTAAAAAATTAAAACCCAAAAAACCAAAAATTACAACAGGCTACCTTGCAAGATATGCATATTTAGTAACTTCAGGAAACGCAGGTGCTATACTAAAGCCTCAAAATCAAAAATATGATAATTAATTTTAAAATTATATTAAAATTTATTATTCGTACATACTAAAGATTAACCTAAAACACAAATACTAAATAGCAATATAAAATATAAATATATACATTACATAATTGCTTATTATGATTTTGTTTTGGAAAAATCAAAACTAAAATCAAGGAACATGGTATGAATAATCAGCTATAAAATGGTATGATACCAGTAGCGCTTAAAAGTGTGCAATGAGAAACGCTACTACATCTTAGCATTTTTTTATATTTTTTAAATGAATCCTCATATTTTTTGAAGCTCACCTGCCTGTGGATTTGATCTTCATTTTTTTGACCCTAGATATCCCTTCTTTTCCCTTACTCTCATATAATAATTCTTACACCAAAACTTTCGATTAATATATGTAAACTTCAATTACCATATATTTGAAATATAATTATACTAGTTTTTCACTTTAAATATGCATTAAATCCCGATACACTTAATGCTCAGAAGTAAATGTATATGATTTATTTTAGCACTTTAGGCTTTTTTCTTATTGTTTAAACTTATTTAAATCGCGCAACTACATAGTGATCTTCTATATACAATAAATGATAGTAGATATTTTTTCTGTCTACTATCATTTTATAATTTCAATAATAAAAACTCTATGATATTTACATTAAAGCTTACTTTAATTACTTGTTAAAAATATACCAATTTAAACACTAATTATAAAATTAAAATATAAGGACAAAATGTCATTTTCTCACAAAAGTTACCATAGACACTACAAAGGCACAAAACAATTGAAATATTGTAATATTAAGCGCTGAGAAGTTCATCATCATATTGGTAGACATGCATAGAATGAGGATGAATATGGATATAAAAATTCCAATAATCGATAGTGTAATTTCAATACGCGATGTTAAAAAAAGTTTCTTTGACTCAATAACAACTTTTGCAAATGATATAAAATCTCCTTTGTTGACAACAGGTGAGCCATCATTGTCCATATGTTTGGTTTGTTTTCTATACGGGGTTTATGATAGTGCGCTTAAAGTATCTTAAATAACTCTTTATTAGTGCCAAATATCTTAGATAATTTCTCCGAAGTTATCATTGAATAAACCGTTTTTGGCTATTATGAGGCGTCGTATTAAAATTTTTGAAACTGCAAATTATAAAATTGCGCATAAATACCGTTTTTGTTCAAAAGTTCTTCATGCGTACCCTCTTCTGTTATACCAGATTCATCTAGGATTAGAATCCTCTTTGTATTTTTTATCGTCGAAAGCCTGTGTGCTATTACTATAGTAGTACGATTTTTCGCTAATTTCTCCATAGATTTTTGAATAAGCTTTTCGCTTTCATTGTCGAGGCTTGATGTTGCTTCATCAAAAATTAAAATAGGGGGATTTTTCAAAAATGCTCTTGCAATTGCAATTCGCTGTTTTTGGCCACCCGAAAGTTTTGTTCCTCTTTCACCAATATATGTATCATAGCCTTTTTCAAGTTTAAATATAAACTCATGTGCATGGGCTCTCTTCGCAGCTTCTATAATTTCTTCCTCAGAAGCATCTAAATTGCCATAGTGAATATTATCCATTACCGAACCTGAGAATAAAAATATATCCTGGCTCACAAACCCGATGTTTTGACGCAAATTTTTTAATCTCACATTTTTTATCGGTACATTATCAATTAAAATTTCACCTTCAGTTACATCGTAAAACCTTGGAATTAAATTACAAAGTGTTGATTTTCCGATACCAGACGGACCTACTAGAGCTACATATTCACCCGCATTTATTTCAAGGCTTAAGTTTTTAAATACTTTTCTTCCGGATCTATAATGAAAGGAAACATTTTTAAATTTAATATTTCCATTTACCTTTTTCAAATCTACAGTATCATGTGAATCAGTAATCTCAGGGCTAATCAATAATACATCAAAAATTCTTTTAAATCCAACTGCCCCTTCATTAAATCCTTCCATTAGCGCAAATATGTTAAATAATGGCCCTATAAGAATATCTGCATATAACATAAAAACAATCAAGTCACTTACGGTAAATTTTTCGTTTAAAACAAAAAACATGGCAATTATGGTAATTATAGGAATTAATCCTATTAGAATTGGGTCGACTATTGCTTCAGCTGTACCTGAAAGTTTAAGCGATATCTTTTTAGTTTTTAAGTATGTATTTATATCGTTATTATATTTCGAGATTTCCTTATCTTCATTTGCAAACGATTTAACCGTTTTTATACCTGAAAGCCTTTCCTCTAAATTGGAAGTAAGCTCTGAATAAACACCTCTGGATTTTTCAATATTTCTTTGAATTTTTGGAATAAAGTAAATTGCAATAGAAAAAAGGAATATTAAAATACCAAATGTTATTATTCCGAATGTTGGACTAACCATAAATAATATGATTCCTGTGCCTATTAATCTTATCATAAAATCTAAAATTGTTTCAGGCACTTGTTTAATCAGTGTGGTAAGATTATAAGCATCATTTGTAATATTAGATACTAACCCACCAGTTCTTCGCTCATCAAAAAAACTAAAGTCTTGTTTTTGAAAATGCTTAAAAATATCAGTTTTTATATCAGATTCAATTTTAACTGCAAGCATATTGCCCTGATATTTAATGTATCTTTGACAGAAAGCTATAACTATAAATAATCCTACAATTCCTACTGTAATTAAAGATAGCGAGCGAAAAGCTTTATCCTTTTCAAAATTCAAAATATTGGTTGTAGCATACTTAATTAAAAGTGGAATAGACGTGACAGATACACTGTGAATTATAGAAAACAGAATATCTAAAAATAGTTCTTTTTTATACGGTTTATAATAAAACAAAAGCTTTTTCCATTTTTTAGTTTTCATAATTATATACCTCCTTAAATTTTTAAGGTATTGTATAATAAATATATGAATAAGCAAATGACACTATCATCTTTCTATGATGAATTAGCACAGACAAAAACAAGCAAAAAAGCTTTTTCAAGCAAATGGAACAAATAATACCATAGTACGAGTGGATAGGAATAATCAAGCTCGTGCTTATTATAAAGGAGAGTGCGGCAACAAGCCTTACTACTTTGAACTGATGCTTCGTATTTACATTCTACAAAATCTTTATGATTTTTTCCAACATAAAATATACGAACAAAATGTCATTTTCTCACAAAAGTTACCATAGACACTACAAAGGCACAAAACAATTGAAATATTGTAATATTAAGAGCTGAGAAGTTCATCATCATATTGGTAGACATGCATAAAATGAGGATTAATATGGATATAAAAATTCCAATAATCGATAGTATAATTCCAATACGTGATGTTAAAAACAGTCTCTTTGACTCAATAATGCCTTTTGCAAAGGATATAAAATTTCCTTTGTTGACAACAGGTGAGCCATCCTTGTCCATATGTTTGGTTTGTTTTCTATATGGTTCATGATAGTGCGCTGAAAGTATCTTAAATAATTTTTCATTAGCGCCAAATATCTGAGATAATTTCTTCGAAGTTATCATTGAATCAACCGTTTGAACTACTACTAAAACTCCTTCGCTATCAAGCAAATCTAATGTCTCCGCTATTTTAGGATTGGCAGTAACTTTATACATAAAAGCGGCAGTTAGTTCTCCAGATATTGCTACAAATATTATATCGCAGTTCGATTGCTCTAATTTTTTTAACTCGCTCATATTTGGCATATCTACATTGTGATTTACCATCATGTCATAATTGCCTACTATTACCCGCCTGTCATTTACCCATGCAGAAATACCCAAAAAGTCTTCATATAAAACACTATCCACTTGACCTAAACACTTTTCATTATCCTGTATTATTTCCATAAACATATCTTTTAAAACACTTTTTGTAATGCTTAATACGCTTGCAGCACAGATAATGGAATCGTCTATCGGATGCTTATTAAAAACTTTCATACCTTCAAGTGACACTGTACCTTTTGGAAACAGCTTTATAGCTGATGTAATTATGGCATTAATTTTTCCAAACTCATTTGCAGCTTCATATCCAAGCAATGCAGACGAATATTTTTGAAGACGTTTTTGTGCAGACGACAAAGGCACATTAACAGAAAGTGAATAAGAAAAAGTGCTTATCATACAAAGAGTTACTGCAAATATTGTCAATGCACTCCAAACACTTCCTAAGATGAATATTGAAATGCAAGCAAGTATAAATGCAAAACAAAGCCCTATGGGAGCTAGAAAATAGCTTACATTATCAGTAATATCTTCAAGGAATGAATAGTACATAAAATCGGTTAAAAACTTGGTCTTTCTATTATACCCAACAATAGGCTTATTTTTTGCAGTACCTCTAATGAACGCTGATGATAAATCTTCGTTACTCACTATGCCAACAGCATAATGAGCATTTTTTTTGCTGTTAATTATTTTAAAATTTTTGGCTGTTCTTTTAGCAAGCATATATTTGCCAATATAGTGAAAGAACATGCATCCAATAGCAACTGGTGTTAAAACAAATACATTTTTCTCATTCGAAATTAACGCGCCTGAAAAGAACAAACAAGCAATTTGAATTAAATTGCCTGCAATCATAAACGAAATAGTAGTATCTGAATTTGCTTTTCGCTTTAAAATGCCCATAAAACCTGATGATAGCGTGTCATAGCACATAACCGATGCAACGACTAAAAACAAAAGGTTTATAGTTAAATATGTAACTGGTCTTTGAACTGTTAAATCAAGAGGTAAATCAAATAGGTTTAAAAGGCATATTTGCCATATAAATGATATTATAAATAATATACCAAGACCTAATGTAATCAATTTAGATTGATTTTTAAATTTAATTATATAGTTTGCAACATCCTCAAAATCCGATTTTGATCTATATTCAATTTCATCTGTCTGATCGTTTACTATAAGCGGATCGGGCTCTTTTTCATAGTTTTTGTTGGAATTAGCATCTATAGCATATAATGGTCTTATTCTTGAAGAGTTATTGAGAGTATTTCGTTTAAAATTAAACTTCTGAGCTATTTTAAGACGCTGTTTTTGGAATTGATGAAACTGCTCAACTTGGGATTCGGTGATTGTCATATCCCTAAAAGATTTGATTTTTTTGGAATATGATTCTTTGTTTTGAAATTCACCGGTTTTAAACGTTTTTGGCCCACGAACCCCGTTAGAATCACTATATATATCATTATTAGTGTTTGACATGAAATTTTCAAATTTTTGCTTCTTTTCTTCTTCTGTAAACTCTCTTATTTCTATTTGATCACCTGTTTTTTGCAAATTATATGCAGACTCTTTGAGCAATTCTTCGTCATTTTTTGGCTTTGTTTCATTTAATTCTTCAAAATCTCCTGGAGTATCTTCTATATCTCCTGGAGTATTTTCTATATAGTTTTTTAAAAATATTTGATCTTTAGAAACCTCAAAAACATCCTTTTCATTATTTGAAAGTTTTGCATCTAATTTATCAAGCATATCCTCTAAAGTGTCCATGTTTTTGTTATCGTCCACTAGATTTGTCTCCTTTCAACTAATTTTTTATTTTGACATAATTTCGCTGTCTTAAAATTTCATACATCAATATTCCACCGGCAACCGATGCATTAAGCGAGTTTATTTTCCCATTCATTGGAAGTGATATTATACCGTCACATTTTTGTTTAATTAAATGCCCAACTCCACGGCCTTCTGATCCAATAACCAAGGCAATTGCTCCCGACAAATTGACATCATACCAAGTTTCACCATTCATATCTGCACAATATACCCATATTCCTTCTTTTTTTAGCTTATCTATGCTGCTTGCCAAATTAGAAACTCGGGCTATTGGCATCAAACTAACAGCACCAGCTGATGTTTTTTCAACTATAGGAGTGACAGAAACACTCCTTCTTTTAGGTATAACCAAACCGTGAGCACCAACTGCCTCAGCAGTTCTAATGAGAGCTCCAAGATTATGTGGATCTTCTATTCCATCACAAATTATAATAAATGGAGCCTCACCTTTTTCTTTTGCTAAAGATAAAATATCTTCAACATCCAAATATGGCACAGGACTTGATAAAGCAACAACTCCCTGATGATTTTCTCCATATATATTTAATTTTTCAGCATCAACAAACTTTATCACGGCTCCTACAGCCTTTGCATCACTAACTAAAGAACCAACACCTTTTGACGTTTTTGAAATAAACAACTTGTCAATATATCTACCGGATTTTATCGCTTCATGTACAGCGTTTCGTCCTAATATTATAGATTTCATCAATGTTCACCGTCTTTATGAATATTCCCACAAATAATTATAACATGTTATTTATTATTTTGCACCCAATTTCCCAATATTGAAGTGTTCTACAGAGAGGATTAAATAAAAGAAGAAAGAAAAAAATCAGATTTAAGTGAAGAGTGCAAGAATTTATATAAGGCAAATTTATTAAAAGCATGAACAAATATTTTAAAGACAGCTTTTGCAGTATTTATAGATCTAAAGAAACATTTAAATTTCCTATGAAAAAGTGCTATATAATTCCTTAAGTTTGAATTTACTCCTTCTACGGTGTATGTTTAAGTTTTGTTTTTTAGTGATTTGTGAGTTTCGTAATAGTATACTTCAGAGTATGCATAATAAGCATCAGAATAATAATACTCTGTCTTTGGTAATTTGTCTACAAGTTTTTGTATCCTTTCATTACTTTTGTAATATGCTATATAATATCCTACTATTTGTTTTTTTCTATCTACAGTATAACTGTAGAGTTCGTCCATTTCTATTACTTTTTCTCTCTCGTTTTCTGCATTTTTAGGTCATATTTCCTTAGCAAATTCCTTTATCCAGTGTATATACATGTATTTTCCTATTTCCAACATCCTCTCTACTGCTATTGCACTGTTCTCTTCCATATACAATTTTATTGCTTGTTTTTTATTTCTTTGATATAGCTCCTTTCTTTTGGATTTGGCATATATTTCTTCCGGCAGTGCTATATTTTTATATTTGGCTTTCTTACTTTGTTTTTTCTGTTTTTTTACATATTTCACATCTTATTTTTCTATTATATCATATTATTCTATTTTAGGGTATTCCATAAATTATGCGATTTAGACGAAAAAAGTTATATTGTGTTGATTTGGTTTAAACGTTAGATATAATATAATCTTTATAAAGCACTATTTTATATTGCTTTATAGCTTTATTTTAACGATTTGATAATTTGTTATTATAAATATAATTATATTATATTTATTGTATAAAATTAACAATGCAAAAAAACAAGATTCATAAAAGACTAGATATTGTGTTTTTATATGCTATATTATATAATTATTATTAATGATGAGAAATAAAATGTTAATGTTTTAAGGTGGTTTTTTATGTTTCGAAAAGGAGCCTTGGATGATTGCAAGATAATTTATAATTTAATTTGTGAAATGGAGTGTAAGCAACTTCCGTTTGACAAATTTTTTAATATATATAAGAAGCAGGTGAATGATAAATATTATTATTGCCTTGTCTGTGAACGTGATGATGAAGTGGTAGGGGTTTTGAACTTGCGTTTTGAGGAACAACTGCATCACTCAGAATATATTGCAGAAATTATGGAATTTGTAATAGATCCAAATTATAGGGAAAAGGGAATTGGAAAAGAAATGCTTGCAATGGCATGTAAGATTGCAAAGCAGTTTGGCTGTTCGCAAATTGAAGTAGCAAGCAATCAGCTTAGATTGGATGCTCATCGTTTTTATTTAAGGGAATGCATGCAAAATTCTCATTTTAAGTTTTCAAAACCACTTGTAGGTCTTAGCGGATCAAAAAATGAAATTGGCAGATAGCATTCATAAAAATTAGAGTTTAATAAATGTTTATGATTTTGAATAATTGATATAAAACAAAAAAGCTTGAATGGTTTGATTTTAAATATTTTCCATTTACATTTATCGTAATTTCTTGTAGAATAAAGTTGTAATTAAGAATAAAAAAGGAGAAATATTATATGAAAAAATTGGTTTTAATACTAATTTCATTTATTTTAATTTTTTCAAATATAAATTTAACTGTTTTTTCCAAAAACGATGAAAATTTAAATAATATAGAAAACCATTCGAATTTGGTAGTTGATGGTAAAGACGCTCCGGATAACGCAAAACTTAAATATTTGTTTATAACTGAGTCAAGTCTAGAAGTTGATGAAGATGTCGAGTTTAAATCACAACAAGTTGGTGTTTGCATAGGAGATGGCAGCGCTTATGTTAAATCTGCAAAACTCATTTATAATAAAATAGGTGATTTGCAAGACATGGAAGTAGATGCAAAATCTATTGATAATGAAGGAAAAGTAATTTTTGAAATGGATTTTTCATCTAACGATAAAGGGCAATATGTTATATCTGCAATTGAATATACTGTTGATCAGATAACATATCATTTAAAATTATCAGATGCAGGATTTAGCAAAATAACCTTCGGTGTTGGAACAACTGTCATCACATCTCCAGATGCATATGCTGTCGATGAAGACAAAATAAATAATCTATTTGAAAACAATAATATCAAAATGAATATATCTGTTCCTGACAAAAATGGAGGATTTAAACATATCGAAGATATAGATAAAGCTAAAAAAGAATCTTCGCTAAATTATAACTTAAGCATGCTTAGGTCACGCATTTTTGCTAATTCATTAGTCACTGTAGTTTTAGATCCAGGGCATGGAGGCAGTGATCCAGGATCAACTGCTGTTGATGGAACTTTTGAAAAAGATTTAAACTTAAAAATAGCTGAATTTTGCAAAAACGAATTAGAGCAATATCAAAATGTAAGGGTGTTAATGACACGAACTGATGATTATTATGTTAAGCTTGAAGATAGATCAAAAATTGCTTATGATAATAATGCAAATCTTTTTGTAAGCATTCATTGTAATTATTCTAGTAACACTACTGCAAAAGGAGCTGAAATTTATTATCCAAATAATAGCAACTATAATCATTATACACATGAAGAAGGGGAAAAAGCTGCACAGAATATATTAAATCAATTAACAGCGTTGGGAATTAAAAACAGGGGTATAAAAAATAGAGATGCAGATCAATATTTTGAACCATATCCAGATGATGAAATATCTGATTATTATTCTGTTATAAGAAACTGCCGCAATTATGGCGTAACGGGAATATTGGTAGAACATGCATTTTTAAGCAACAGTGATGACTATTATAGTTATTTATATGGTGATGACAAACTTGAAAAATTGGGCATTGCAGACGCAACAGGCATAGCTAATTATTTCAACTTAGATAAAGGCGGAGATGTTGATTTAGCTGACGGAACATATGTTATATCACCAGTTTCAAACAGAGAAAATGTTGTTGATATAAAAGACAATTCCCTAGAAGAAGGACAATTAGCCTATTTAAATAAAGAATATGAAAACAACAATGCACAAAAATTTCAAGTTACAAGGTCGGAAAATACATATAAAATTAAAAATTTAAATTCAAACATGAATCTATCGGTAGATAACGATAACATAAAACAAGCAATAGATAATGATAGCGATCTTAATCAAAAATGGAAATTATCTAAAGTTCGAGATACAAATTGTTACTATTTAAAAAATTCTGGCAATTCAAAATATATGACAGCAAAAGATTCCGATTTAGATGCATCCGATGGTATGTTTGATGATACTCAGCAATTTTTATTTATACCCGTAAGTTCTAATAAAATCAAAGATGGCAAATATATGTTATGCAGCCGTAATAATGTAGAACAGATTTTGGATATATCACAAGGCAGCAGGGAAGATAATGCCAACTGTCAAATTTATCATGAAAATCAGTCTGATGCTCAATATTTTGATATTGTATATCAAGATGGATATTATACAATAAAAAACACAAACTCAGGTAAAGTTTTAGATGTAAGTGGAGCAAGTGTGAACAATAACGCAAACATTGCGCAATATAGTTTTAATAATTCAACTGCACAAAAATGGTCGCTTATAGATAATAATGACGGAACTTTTAGCTTTATATCAAGATGCAATGCTCTCAGTATAGATTGTGCAGGAGGAAGCACTGCTGACAACACAAATATAGCTTCATATTTTCCGAATGGAACAGATGCTCAAAAATTTATATTATTTGATCATAGTAACTGTGATACATCGCTTGAAAATGGCATATATACTATTGCCTCAAGCTTAGATAATTCATATGTTTTAGATGTTAATGGTGCAAGCCTTAATAATGGCGAGAATATACAAATTTGGGCAAATAATGATAGCTTGGCTCAAAGATATAAATTTGAAAAAATAGAAAATGGATATTATAAAATTATAGCGCAGTGTTCAGAGAAGTCACTATATGTTGAGAATGGAATAACGGGAAATGGGACCAACTTAAAACAATGGGACTATGATTCTTCTTTAGCATCACAAAAATGGATGCTGGAAAAAAATAACGATGGGTCATATTCAATAGTTTCTAGATGTAACGGAAAAAATTTGGATATAGCTGGAAATTTGGTTGAAAATGGAAATAATGTTATATTATATGAAAAAAATAACACAAAAGCTCAAAAATTTAATTTAAAAGCAGATATGCCCAATATTGATTTAGATTTAACAAAACAATATTATATAGATAGTGAACTTAACAATAATTGTGTTTTAGATATAAAAGGTGGCAGTCTTAACAATGGAGCAAATGTTCAACTATATAAATATAACAGTTCGTTGGCCCAAAAATTTAATATAGTTTATCGTGGATGTGGATATTATACATTTATAAACTGTGGCTCTTCAAAGGTTTTAGATGTTGAAGGCGCTGGCATAACTTCCGAAACAAACGTTTGTCAATATGATTTTAATTTTAGCGATGCTCAGTTATGGCAACTTGAAGACGCAAATGACGATTGCTATTATATAAAATCTAAATGCAATGGATTATATATGGATGTTGCGGGTGCAAGTACAACTGATGGAACAAATATACAAGTATATTCACACAATGGAACAAGTGCACAAAAATTCAAGTTTCAAGAGGATCAAAAGATAGGTTATCAACCTATAATGGGAGCAACTCAAGTTAGTGCTAAACAAATGGCTAGGTTTTTTATAAGAAAAAAAGGTAGCAATTCCTATAATAACTATTTAAATTTGCTTGGTGACAGAAAAGACAGAGCTCCTAAAAATATTGAAGATTTTTGTCAGCAATATATAGATGAATGTGCAAAAGAAGGCGTTAGGGCTGAAGTCGCTTTTTGTCAAGCAATAAAAGAAACAGGCTATCTAACATATACTGGAGATGCACCTCCTACATATTTTAATTATTGTGGTTTGGGCGTGACAGTAGCAGGAATTGATGGCCCTGATTTTGAATATTCATGGAAAGGCATGAGAGCTCATATACAACATCTTAAAGCCTATGCTAGCAAAAATCCTTTGAATGAAGAATGTGTTGATCCAAGATATAATTATATAAAACATGGATGTGCTCCAAACGTAGAAGATCTAGGGGGAAAATGGGCACCTAGTTTGCAATATGGTTATGAAATAAATAATATAATATCAGACCTTCTTAACAGCTAAATAAATTCTTAATTTATAAAAAGCTAATAGGATTTAGTAAAAAATTTGCAAAACATATTGAATTATTAGATTTTAGCAATTTAATTACTGCATAATATAAAAACAGCTCTTGGGTTTATTACCTAAAGAGCTGTTTAACTATTTCTTTTCTATTTTTCATTTTTATACATATCGATAAGTTGTTTGAAATTATCAATAAGAAAATTTGCTTTGGAAAGATCCTGATTGCCGCTGTTTTTATTTATAAAGCCAATACAGTCAATGCCGGCAGCTTTTGAAGCGGCAACACCATTTTTTGAGTCTTCAATGACGATAACTTCGGACGTTTTAAGTTTCATTTTTTCACAAGTTATTAAAAATATTTCAGGGTTTGGCTTGCTAATTTTTACATCATCTGATGACACTATGGTAGAAAATTTTTCTAAAAGATTTATTTTTTTTAAAGTCATATTAACAATTTGCCTTGTAGATGATGACGCAACAGCAATATTAACATTATCTTTTTGCAATGTTAATATTAGATCATCTACCCCTGATATACAACTTAATTCGCTTTCCATTAATACTTTACTAAGATTTTGCATGTGCATTGAAATTATCTTATCAAGATCAAGTTTTATGTTATAATTGTCTTTAATTGTCTGCCATAACTGCTTTTGAGATGTACCCACAAAACTTTCCTGTTCTTTTGCAGGGACTTTAATTGATAGCTGATCGTATGTTTTATTTTCTGCTATGAAATGAAGAGGTTCGGTGTTTGCTAAAACTCCATCCATATCAAATATATAGCCTTTATATGGTTTAAGCATTAATACCCCGCCTTTAATTTTATTTGGGTTATTTGCATTTTATGAAGATGTCAATTGTGAGATTTTTTCTTAGCTTTTCTTGCTTTATACCTTAATATTAAAAGATTTTCTCTAGATTCAAATGTGTATAGCTTGAATTTTTTAATTTTGCGCATAGCCGAAAAACCGTCTCCGTCAACTAGCGTAGTATTATCACGACCACCAATTATAACAGGCATTATCAATAAAATTATATCATCAACAAAACCTTTTTCAATCATACTCCAGTTAAGCTCTCCACCGCCTTCAAGCATGATATGTTTTACATTATATTCTTGCTCGAGTATATCAAAAGCTTTTTCAAAATCTATCTCATCTGTTCCGGAGCAAATAACGAATTTGTTATTGTGTCTTGATATAAACTTAGCCTTATTTTTATTTTGATCTGTTGTTAGAAAAACTGTTTTGTTTTCATCTTTTAAAACAGTTGAATCTTTTGCAATATTTAATGTTCTTGTAGGTATTATGCGTATAGGATTTTTGTTTTCCTCATATCTATTTGTCAAAGACGGATTATCAATGTTTACGGTATTTTTACCGACCATTAAACCTTGAACTGATCCTCTAAACTTGTGTATAAATTTTATATCGTCAATAGTCAAAAGAGGGAATATTGTTTTACTTGATATACCTTTGCTTAGGGTTAATTTCCCATCGATTGACATTTCGCAAAACATAGTAAGTTTCATATTTAAACATCCTTTGTTATTAGTGGAATTTGCTTTGAAACGAAATGGAATTATATAAAATGCTAACAATTTTATCTGGATGATCAAATTAATATAAAAATTATATTTATTTTTTATTGCCAAGTTCTGTAATAAGTTTTGAATATTTTTGAACTTTTTCTTTATCTTCTAGGCAGACAACTATTTTGTCCATATATTTCCAAAAATCAAATAGTGCTGTTGAGTTATATATCATTTGGTTTTTGTTCATTTGTTTTATCATTTCGCTCCAGTTCTCATCTGTGTTTTTGGATATTTCACTATATATATTATTTGTAATTGGAAGCCGCTTATAATCATTGAACCATCTGCGCTGAATATCATCGCTTAGCATAAGTTCAACATATTTATCAATAACGCACTTTTTGTCAGATTCAACAGCATTATTTGGGAAAACCATACCGACTGTTGTGCTGATGCCTGTCATTATATTTCCATCAATTGAAGGTAATGTGCAAACACCCAAATTATCTCCAAGTTGAGAGAATAGATATCCATATACCCATTCGCCGGTGAGCAAAGCTCCTATTTTTCCTTCTGCAAATGCTGTGTGCATATCATTTATTTCATCATACATTGTTATAGTTTTGTTTTTTTCGAGCTCTAAAACATAGTCAATTGCTTTTTGCATACCACAAGGGTCTACATTTATATAGTCAGACCCGAATTCTACTGTCGACATAGTGCAAATAAACGGCATAAGCCAATATGGTTCTTTAAGCATTGCTACACTTTTTTTTATTTTACATGAGCAATAATTATTTTTACAAGATTTTTGAACATCTTTCCAATCACGGATTGGTCCGTTATAGCATTTTTTGTTGTAGAACATTATAATATGGTTTCCTCTGAGGAAGGGGATACCTTTTTGTTCATTTTTATATTTCATAGTATCCCAAATTTCATCGTCAATATTAATTTTATATTCTTCACCAACATTTGACATCAGACCATTTTCGAGATATAGCATATCTTGAGGAATTAATGCTATATCTGGAGATTTTCCGCCGTCTTTGATTTTATTTAAGTTAACAATAAAATCCTTTATATTAATAGTTTCAGCGCTTATATCTGTGTTAGTTTTTTCTGAAGTTTTTTCACAGACATATTCTACAAGTTCTTTACTTTTATCACCAACGCCATCCATCTCATGCCATAAAACTAATTTTTCCATTTTATTTTTCCTTTCCTAATAAAATATTAAATTAATTTGCTTTATCTAAGCTTTTTAAACAAATGAGGCCACATATTGAAAGATCAATCTTATCACTTGTCAATTTTTCTTTTTTGTGTCCTTTTTCGTTATTAAATACCATTTCGAATTTTTCAAAGTCTAGGTCAAAATCACTTAGCTTAATAACCGTGTCTTCTATAGGATTTGTGTTAAAAAATACATATAAAGAATTGTCATAATTATAAGCTATAACATCGTCAACGTTATTGTTCATAAAGTTAAAATAGAATGGTTTTAAAGTGTTTTTGTATTTTTTTCTAAACTTGGATATTTCAAATAGATATTTTGTCATATCAAATGCGTCTTGTGATGTCCAATCAATTTGCATTCTGTTAAATAGAGCTTTTTTGACGTTTCTTTTATTGTCATTGTTGGCAAGAGCATCGTTTATTGGTTGCTTTTCATTTACTTCATAGCCGGTTAGATAAAACGGTGTGCCATTTGGAAGGGTATTATTAATGAATGCCAAAGATCGTGCAAGGTCTTTTCCGCCCCACCTGGTAACAATTCTTGGAGTATCATGTGTTTCGGCACAGGCAAAAACGTTAATTTTTAGATATTCACACTGTTTTATGAACTTGCTGTAACTGCTTTTGGTTATATTAGCAACAGCACTCCAGCTGCTTCCAAGCATTATATTATATCCTGTTTTGACTGAACTAAGGTGATTTCTGTTAAAAAGATCTTCGCTCATAAATATTGCATATGGTTTTATGTCCTTAACAACTTTAAATAGTCGTTTTAGCAAAACAGGAGGTAGGGTATGTCCGATATCAAACCGAAAACCATCCAAATCGAAATTGGTTGTATAGTGCAAAATAGCTTTTTCAAATTCATCCCACAAACCTTTATTAGGCACTTTTGCGGGGAATTTATTTGCTTTTATGGTATCAAACATTACATATGGTGGCTGATCTTTGTCTATATATTTACTAACGAGCGGATTGTTATCCATATAAATTTTCCAAAAAGTTGCATCTGTCCAAACAGGCTGTGTATCATTAACCCAGTCTGAATGAGATGGCGGAGTGGTAATGCCCATTTTCTTTTCAATTAGCTCAAGAATATTCTTTTCGCTTTCTTTGTGATCTTCTTTGATTTCCTCCCATTTTTCGGGATCTAAAATATTAGGCGGTTGAGTGAATTTTTTAAGGTGATTTTTTGTCGATTCTGCCTGATATATAGCATCAAGACTATGTATTGTGCACTCTTCAAATACATGCATGTTTGGTATCTCAGGTGGCACAAAATCTTCCTCATATTCCTTTTTTATCCAATATAACCAGTCCGGGTGATCATATATCACATCCGAGTCCCTACCGGTAACACGGGGAACAAAGTCCATTACCACTCTAATTCCTAAACAGTGACAGGCTTGAACTAAAACTTTAAACTCATCTTCTAGCGTAAAATCCACCATATCTTCCACTATTTGGTCATGAAGATCTGGGTCAAGTTCATAAAAACTTACAATGGAAAAAGGAGAGCCTATATCTCCTTTAAGAAATAGGTTGCTGTGTTTGTTAACAGGTAAAAGATATAGCACATTTACTCCCATGTTTTTAAGCATAGGTAAAAGCATGAGCATCCTAATGAACGTACCGTCACTGAATTTACCGTTGTCATATATATCAAAAGCAGCCGAATATCTTGGAACTGCGCAATATATAACGCTTGTGGATGGATCAAAAAAATCATCTTTGTCTATATTATCTTTAGATTTTAAAAACTTGTCGATCAAATTTTTATAGAAACTGAAGATATTGACTTTAACAGTATTTTTATCTTTTTTCACATAAGGATTTTGTATTGAGTCGTTCCACACCTTAGGGATAGATAAAATTTCATCATCTTCTTGACTTGAAACGAAGTCATAAAAACGCAAAAGTTCTGAATTCATAGCTTTGTTTTCTCCTTACTTAACTTTCAAAAACACATTTCATTTGTGTTATTTCTAAAGGTTTTTTGGTATTCATATCAAATCCTAAAACAGAATTAAATCCTTCTTCACATTTTTCAAAAGGAAGTTTTTTAGTTACAAGCTCTCCTATTTCCTTATAGCGTTTAAGCATATTGATTGTGTCGACAAAAAGCATATTATATTCACTTGCACCTACAAGCTTTATGCCGTTTGATATTAAGGTCATAGGGTGTAAACTAAAATTATAAACTTGGTTCATGCCTATTGGGACTATTCTTCCGTTTTTCTCTGTAAAGTTTAAAAGGGCATTTTCCATTTGCGTGCCAACCGTATCGAACACAACATCAAATTTATGACCATCATTTATTCGATACATTTCTTTTTTAGTAAGATCTTTTGGTTGGTATATATAGTCAACATATTTTTCGCAGAAGTTTCTTCTGTAATCATTAGTCTCAACTGCAACAACTAATTTTGATATCTTTTTACATATAATTTCACAAATAGCTCCCATAGGGCCTGAACCAAAAATGAGGACAGAGTCACTTGGTTTTACATTTGCAGCTAAAATATTGTTATATATGCAAGCAGTAGGTTCTATCATGACAGCTTGCTCCCAAGTCATGTCGTTTGGAATATGATAGACAAAGGTTTCATCGCACACAAAATAATCAGCAAATACACCGTCAATATTTATACCCGCAATAGTAAAGCCGCCTGGTGATTCACAAAAGTTAGTATCGCCTTTTTTGCAATAATAACAGCGTCCGCAGTATTGGTTTGGATCGATTGCCACTCTGTCTTTGATTTTGAAATTTTTAACTTCACTGCCGATTTCAACTATTTCACCAACAGCTTCGTGGCCACGAATAATGTTGTCAACCGATTTTTCATTACCTTTTAAAACCTGTAAGTCGGTACCACAAATGCCAGAATATTTTATTTTGATTTTTATATCTTTTGGTTTTTTAATTTGCGGTTCTAAAGATTCCTTAAACTGCATTTTATCGCCATTTATAACTATAGATTTCATATTTTACCTCCTTATCTTTTATGTATTTTTAAGTTTAATTTATTATATCATATTTTGAATTTTGTGTACAGTATATTTTTAATTTATTAACAATTTTTGTATTAAACTACTAAATAAATAATATAGATTATTTGTAAATGATATAAAAAAATGATATAATAATTCAATATAAAATATCTTTTATATTGAATTGATTTAAATGAAGGATTTGTCTGTAAAATGGAGAACAAAAAGAGCAGCATAGTTTTAATTAGAAGGATTATACCATATTTTGTAAAATATAAATGGGTTTTTCTTTTGGATTTATTTTGTGCAACAATGACTACATTATGTGAATTGGTATTTCCTGTTTTGTTAAGATATCTTACTAACATTGTATCTTTTGATATTGCAGCACTGACTTTAAAAACAATTGGAACAATAGGAGCAATTTATTTTTGCCTTGCTATTATTGATATAATTGGTAATTATTATATGACATCTATTGGCCATATCATGGGAGCAAAAATTGAAACATCAATGAGAAGAGATCTTTTCAATCATATGCAAAAACTGCATTTATCTTATTACGATAATAATAAAATAGGACAAATGATGTCTAGATTAACAAATGATCTTTTTGATATTACCGAATTTACTCATCATTGTCCTGAAGAATTTTTGATAGCAGGCATAAAAATTATTGTATCGTTTTTAGTTCTTATTAACTTTAATATATATTTAACGTTTATAATTTACGCTGTGTTGCCGATAATATTAATATTTTCAATTCACTATAACAAGAAGATGCAGGTGGTTTTAAAAAAGAATAGAGTGCAATTTGGAGAGTTAAATGCTCAAGCTGAGGATAGTTTTCTTGGTATTCGAGTTATAAAATCTTTTTCTGTAGAAGATAATTTAGAAAAGAAGTTTTGCGATAAAAACATCGAAACTTTAAATATTAAAAAAATATTTTATAAATTTATGGGCAGATTCCGTGCTGTTGGTATTAGTTTTGACAGATTAATGTATCTAATTATAATTGCTCTTGGGTCGTTATTTTTACTTTATGGCAAAATAGCTCCGGGGGATTTGGTTGCTTATGTTTTGTATGTATCCACTTTGCTTAATTCCATTACAAGAATAATGGAGTTCACTGAGCAGTTTCAAAAAGGAATCACAGGCATAGATAGATTTATGGAAATTATGGATATACCAATTATGATAAAAGATTCAAAAGATTCCGTGATGTTAGATAAAGTAAAAGGGAAAGTGGAATTTAAAGATGTTAAATTTAAATATGTAGGATCAAGCGATGGTATACTAAACGGAATCAATATGGTGATAGAACCGCATGAAAGCGTTGCATTAGTTGGACCGTCCGGAGCAGGAAAAACAACTATATGCAATTTGATAGAAAGATTTTATGACGTTAATGATGGCCAATTGCTTATTGATGGTGTGGATATAAAAAAGATTCGTCTTAAGTGTTTACATAAAATTGTCGGATCGGTACATCAAGATGTTTATTTATTTTCCGGATCTATTTATGAAAATATATGTTATGGAAATCTTAAGGCAAGTTATGAACAAGTTATTGATGCAGCAAAAAAAGCGGGGATACATGATGTTATAGAATCCTTACCGGATAAATATAATACATATGTAGGCGAAAGGGGAGTAAAGCTATCTGGCGGGCAGAAACAGCGTATAAGTATTGCCAGAGTGTTTTTGAAAGATCCACCAATTTTAATACTTGATGAAGCAACGTCTTCACTTGACAGTGAGAGTGAAAAAATAATACAAGAGTCTTTAAAAAAACTATCTAAAGGTAGAACAACAATTACGATTGCGCACAGATTGACCTCAATTAAAAGGGCTGATAAAATATATGTTTTATGTAAAGGTGAAATAGAAGAAAAAGGAACACACGAACAACTTATGAAAAATGGCAGTCTTTATAGCAGTCTTTATAACTCATATATTAATTAATTATAAATTAATATAAATAAGCTGATATTTGTTTAGAACATAATATCAGCTTATTTATATATTTTTAATTTTAATTGTAAAGCTTAGTTTTTTTGTTTTAACGTTTTTGTGATTTACTAATTATATTTTTTGATAATTTTATTTGACCACTTTAAATATATTTTTTATATTATCAGAATTATTGATAGTTTTTCTAAGTTCATTTTCATAATTAATTTGATTTAATTCTTTGTTGGCATAGTGATCTATAAGATTTTTTATACTTGATTTATATTTTTTGTCTGTCAAAGACATATACTTTTTTATTATGGTTTGGTCATTATAATTATGTATATGTAATATATTGTTTTCTTTAATTTTATGTTTTACTAAATAGTCTACAGAAATGTTAAAATATTTAGCAATTTTGCATACTTTCTCAATATTTGGTGAACTATTTTTCCAAGTATATAGAACACCTTGAGATATGCCCATAAGTTTTTCAAGGTCAAGTATAGTTATGTTATGTTTTTTACATAAAACTTTTATATTATTAAGTATATTCAAATCAATTCCTCTTTTTGCATAATTAAATTAATTATGTATATAAATTAAAATTAAATATATAATAAATTAAAAAAGATTTCATACATATATTATATACAAAATGTCAAAATTGTCAAATATACTATTATAGAGAAGTGCCCAAATTAAAGATAGGGAAGAAAGTTAATAAGATAGGCAGAATTTTTAAGGAGAGGAAAACGAAGCTTAACCTCTCCAAATTTGTTATAAGCGTATACAAAAATATTCATGACAATTTTAAAGTATCTATTGAACGAAAAAAGTATTTATTCACCTCTGTAAAGCATCTATGTATTTACCAATATCAGAATTAATTCCTTCTACTCTAAAAGTATGAGTTTTATATTTGAAATAGCAATGCTTACCACTATAGCATACATTTTGATAGCTTGGATTTGCATAAAAATAATAATATTTTGCTTTCGGCGCTTTCTCAGCTATATTTTGTATCCTTTTTCATTTTTATCAAACGCAATATCATATTCTACTATTTGTCTTGGTTTTCTTGTTACAAATGTTATCAGATAATTTTTGTTTTTTCTCTCTACATAACTGTAGAGTTTATCCATTTCTATTACTTCTTTAGGGACTTCTTCTTTTTGGCTCAGACTTCTGCTTTTCTATTTTCTTATTTAATGCTTTTATCCAATTACATACTGTTGATTTATTTATTTATTTTCATTATTCTTCCTACTGTTCCCTTCATAAAATATTTGTATTGTCTTCTTTTTTAACTCCTTATCATAATTTAATTCTCTTATGAACTTTCTTATATTTGGGCACTCCCTTACATAAATATATTGATTTATTGATCAAATTAATAAATATTTATTATAAAATATAATTAAAGAAGATTTTTCTAAGGCAATATCTCTAAAGAATCAGCAATTTATCATATCTCTTGGTATCATTTCTTAAAATTTATAAAATGCTATTTACAAACTACCAATTATTATGATTCTTACTCATTAATTCTACTATTTAAATAAAGAATGTTTCAAAAGTACCTGCACCTATTACTAATTTTGGATATATTTTTCATAAATCCAATATTTTTTCTAAAATTCCAATTTTAAATTATTGCTTTGAGTTCACTATTTCATTAAGCAAGATGTAATATTCTTACAATAGTTGTTGTAATAAAGCATACTGTGAAGCCGGCAATTGTTGGAACAATAAAAGATAATATGGTCCATTTTAAACTGCCACTTTCCTTTTTTATTGTTAGAAAAGTGGTAGAGCATGGCCAGTGCATTAGACAAAACAGCACTGTACAAACGGCGGTAAGCCAGGTCCAACCATTTTGTACAAGAAGCATTTTTAATTCTGTTAGACTCTCATATTCAATAAGACTGCCATGAGCAAGATATGCCATTAACATTATCGGAACCACTATCTCATTCGCAGGAAATCCTAATATAAATGCTATTAATATTACGCCATCAAGACCAAAAAGTTTTGCAAAAGGATCTAAAAAATCTGACATGTGGTTTAAAATACTCACATCACCCACATTAACATTTGCGCTTAACCAAAGTATAATTCCAGCAGGCGCCGCTACTATTACAGCACGAGCTAACACAAACAGAGTTCTGTCGAATATTGACCTTACAATTACCTTGCCAATTTGAGGTTTTCTATATGGCGGAAGTTCCAAAGTAAATGATGATGGAATCCCTTTGAGTACAGTGCAAGATAAAATCCTTGATACTAAAAAAGTCATAACTACACCAAGTACTATAACCAACATTAGAAAAACGGCGCAACTTATACCATTAAGTGTAGAAGGCGCCATACTTCCAATAAAAAACATATTAATTATTGCTATCAAAGTTGGAAATCTGCCGTTACATGGCACGAAATTGTTAGTTATCATGGCAATTAGTCTTTCGCGTGGCGAATTAATTATTCTGCATCCTACTACGCCTGCTGCATTGCATCCAAATCCCATACATGTAGTAAGCGCTTGTTTACCGCAAGCACCAGCTTTTTTAAAAGCATGATCGAGGTGAAATGCAACACGCGGTAAATATCCAAAATCTTCAAGTAGTGTAAATATTGGGAAAAATATAGCCATCGGTGGCAGCATTACCGAAACAACCCAAGCGAGCGTACGAAACATTCCCTTAACTAAGATGTCATTCATCCAATACGGTGCTTTTATAAATAAAAAAAATCTACTTAACATATCTTGGATCCAAAAAAGAAATGATGATAAAATATCGGACGGCCCGTTTGCGCCTTCAATTGTAATCCAGAATATACCGCACAACAAAAATAGCATTATGGGTATTCCTATCCATTTATTTGTTAAAATATCATCTAGCCTTAGGTCTTTGTCCGATTGTTTTTTCATTTTAATGCATTCTTTTGCAATTTCTTCAGATGTTTTTACAGTTTTTGATATTATTATATTTTGCAAAGAGTCTGTTGATATTTTTTCTGATAGCAATTTTAGACGGCAGTTTGAAAGTTCTTTTTTAAGCTCAGTGGAATATAAACTATCGAAATTATCTTGAGAATTAAGAGCATTTAAAAATGAATTATCGTTGCTTAGCAACTTTATAGCTATTATTCTTTTATTTATGCCATAATTTTTTATATGTTTGGTTATCTTATCTATTGCGTCTTCAATATATTCACTATATTTAATGGTTATTGGCAATTTGGGAGTGTTTTCGCAGACATATTCAATTTTTTTCATTAAATCGTCAAAACCTTTTTTGTTTCGAGCAGATGTTGTTGCAACAGGGACACCTAAACGGTTTGACAATTTTTCAATGTCAATATGTATATTTTTCTTTTTTGCTTCATCCATTAAATTAATACAAACCACCACTTTTGGGTTTGCAATTATGATTTGAATAACCAAATTAAGATTTCGTTCAAGACAAGTAGCATCACAAACCACAACTGTTACATTTGGATTATTAAAACAAACAAAATCTCTTGCAACTTCTTCTTCAGCCGATGTTGCGCTTAAACTATATGTGCCGGGTAAATCTATTAATATGTAGTCTTTGTTATTGAATTTATATTTGCCTTTTGCAATTTCTACTGTCTTTCCTGCCCAATTACCTGTATGTTGCTTCATGCCAGTTATTGCATTAAACAATGTGCTTTTCCCAACATTTGGATTTCCTATAAGAGCAACTATGTTCTTGTCTTTTTGAATTGATGATGGTTTTATAAAACTCAAATGATGCACTCTCCTTATTAATTTTTTTGTTCAATAATAATTTGAGAGGAACTTTGATTTCTAAGAGCGATTACAGTACCGCGAATCAAAAAAGCCACTGGATCACCAAACATGCTTTTTTGTAGGCATTTGACTTTTGTACCCGGAATTATACCTATGTCATACAAACGTCGTCTTATGTTATTTTCAGCAACAATCTTTTTGATATAGCAAACTTCTCCTTCTTTTAGATTACTTAAAGCATTTTCACACATAAAACCCTCCTCCAAATAATAACTAAAAATAAGCAAGAGCTTCTTTTTAAACCCTTCCTAAATAATTATATGAAAATGTGATGATTTAATGTGATATAATATTTTTCATAAATAATAAGAAAATAGAAAGTTTTGTAATAAAGACATTTATATATAATAAAAATAGAAAAATCTCTAAGTTAATTAATGTTATTATGTTATTAAACAAGAATAAATTAATAAATATTTTGCATAAAAATTATAATAATTTAAAATATTTCTTAATTTTGTTTAAGCTATAATTATGTAGTTTATTATGATTTCATCAACAACGAAAGTACATTTTAGCAAATAATAACCATTAATTTTTCAGCCGAAAAATTGAAATACTAATAAAAATATTAAAAGAATTAGAGAAGAATGAGCTAAGTCGGTCATAACAAAAGTGCTAGTTTAGCTCGTTTTTCATTATTTCTCTAAGTATGATGGAGTGGATATATTTTAGGGCAATTTGAATATCTTTTGCTGTCTCAATCTCTTACTAATTATCAATCTCTGAATGATATTAAGCTTGACTTTTTTATTTTTTGTTGGATAATAAAAACTTATTATAACTATTGTAAAATATAGCAATATGGGTTAGAATAATAAATCAGTTTATATTGATTCATTTTTAATGTTATTAATATAATTGTTGAAAGTGAGATTGTATTTGATATGTTAATAATTTTACAGATAGTAATAGGTTGTTGGTTTGGATATATAGCATTTAAAATAATAATAGGAAATCTTCCTAAACAAATAATAAGACTAATAGACATAAATCTTACTCAACATATCTTTGCCTATCGTGTTCTTATGAGCTTGACATATTTGTTTTTATCAATTTTATTTTTTGTTATGGGTATATTAACTAATATATTACAAACATTTATTTTTGTTATAATTTATATATCAGGTTTTTTAATATGGCTTATATGTGATTTAATTATACATATATATTTTTCAAAGTACTATAAAAACTAATTTTAGTTTAAAAAATCTATTTTATTAAACAACAAATTAAGATAAAGTTTCAATGATTTTCCAAAAATAACATTTATTTTAGTTAATTGTTTATTTAATTACTTTGTACAATAAAAGATCTCAAGTTAAAAATTTTATATATTTAAGGCAACATCTCATAATAGCCAAAAATGGTTGCTAAAATAGTGAAAAAGAAAAAACGCCCGGATTCCTTCGGCGTTTCGCTGTAATTATATCATAATGGTAAATTCAATTAAGCCAACTTAGTTTTTTTGTCAGCTAAATAAAGGTTTGCCAATGCAAACATCATATTAATTTTTTGTGTCTGTTTTTCATTCCCTCGGTATCGCATTTTCGATATTTGAAAAGCTTTTTTACTACCTCGAATACGTACTCTACATTTGCTCGTGCTGATGATTTCTAGTGTTATGTTTTTTGCCAGATATTGCATGTTTTTTGATAGTTCCCTCATTTGTGATAGCCGTCTGTTTATTTTGTATTGAATTTTCTTCCCACATGTATTTTTACAATCGCATTTTTTTGCTTATATGTCTCAATATAGCCGCTATCTCCGCATACAAATGTTTCCTCTCAAGTCAACAAATCAATGGTGTGTGATCGTTACGTCGTGTACATTCGCTGCTGTGATTTTTACTTTATGCACTAATTTCGTTTTGCTGTCGACTCCTACATGCACTTTATAACCGAAGTGCCATATGCTGCCATTCTTTACAGAATGCGCTTGTGAGTCGCGATTTTTCTCCTTGTTTTTGGTAGATGATGTGGCTGCAATAATCGTTGAATCTAAAATTGTTCCTTTTTTCAAAATCAATCCTTGTCCTGTTAACATACTTACTGCCTGACGGAACAATTTTCGTTGCAGGCCGTATTTTACAAGTATGTTGCGAAACATTTCTATAGTGTCTCCATCTGGAACCTGGTTTGACCAGTTTATTTCGCAGAATCTTGAAAAGGATGGACTGTCAATCACCTCTGTCATCGCCCTCATATCGGACAAATCATAAAGGTTTTGCAAGATGTAAATACGAAGCATCAGTTCAATGTCGTAAGGCTCGTTGTCGCGCTCTCCTTTATAATAGTATGGCTTGATGATCCCTATCCACTCGTCCCCCATGTTATTATCCTGGTGGCCCATCTGTTTTAAAAAGGATTTTTTTACTTGTTTTCGTCTGTGCTAATTCATCATAGAAATACGATAGTGTCATTTGCTTATTCATAGTTTTATTATACAATATTTTTTATTTTGACTACTGTGCGGTGTTGCTTTAATATAGTGATGAAAATATAAGTAATAAAATAGGATGTCCCAAATATTGTGTAAACCTTTAAATGGGGGGAGTATAATATGGTGAGTCATAATGGAAGCTTACTAATGGGAAAGAGAAGAAATATAAGCCCGGAAGAAGTAGCAAGACGTAAAAATCAGGGAACTGCTGCAGGAAAGCAACATCAGCTAATAAAATTTGATTGACGCAAATAGCTTTTTGGTTTAAAATAATAATGTATATTACAAAGAGAGGTTATTATGAAAAAAATAAGTGTTTGCCCATCAATATTATCTGCTGATTTTGCTTGTTTAATGAAAGATGTTAAAATTGTTAAAGATGCAGGTGCAGATATTTTGCATTTTGATGTAATGGACGGACACTTTGTCCCTAATATCTCCATTGGCATACCGGTGCTTAAAAGCTTGTCGCGCGCAAGTGATATGTTTATGGATGTACATTTGATGATTACAAATCCGCTTAAATATATACAAAATTTTGCGGATGCCGGAGCTAATAGCATTACATTTCATATCGAAGCAGATGATAATAAGGAAAAGTGCATCGAAGAAATAAAAAAAGCAGGATGTAAAGTTGGCATATCACTTAAACCACATACACCAGCGAATGCAATTAAACCATATCTTGAAATGATAGATATGGTGCTTATAATGACAGTAGAACCCGGATTTGGAGGTCAAAAATTTATACCTTCTATGCTTAATAAAATAGAAGAAATACGAAAATGCAATTCTACAATAGATATACAAGTTGATGGTGGCATAAACACTAAAAATTTTAAGGATGTCGTAAATGCTGGAGCTAATTTGTTGGTTGCTGGTTCAGCAATATTTGAATCCGACGATCCTGCTTTTGTAATAAATAGTTTAAAAAATGCAGCTAATATTTAGTTAAATAGTTTGTTACCGTCTCTATTGCTTTACCTTTAACAATTAATTTAAAATGCTCGGCAATCAAACTGCTTGCAAAGCTTCCTCTTCCAATTATCTCTCCATGTTCAGATAATAGAGCTAAAAGTTTATTATCTTGTTTATAATATGAATAAACTATTAGTATAAATTTGCTGTTATTGTAATATAAATTGCTTTTAAGTATTAAATTATAGCAGCGATTTAGCATATTTTTACATAAGCTTGTTAATATATCAAGGTCTTTGATCTCTGTTATTATTGGGGTATCAAAGTTGTTTTTTAAAGCTTTTTCTTTTTCAATTTCACAAAGGATATTTAAGTATAAAACGCAACCGCCTTCTTCAGTTGGAAATGCTTCTATGAATATTTTACTTTTTGATATATCGATGTAATTTATATCATTTCGCACTTTATAGAGTAATTTTATAATAGCTTGACGTGTTTTTTTATCATTATAGTCCATTTTTTCATAGGTTATAGAGTATTTTTGCATATCTTTATCAGATAATGTAATTTTTATAGTCTGACAATCTATCGCTTCTATATTCAAGATATCACATCACTTCTTCGTTAAAATATATTTTGTGCGCAAATCTAAATAGTTGTTTTAATTAATTTCTATTGTTTTTTCAGTTTGCTTATGCGTGTCAACTTAGTACAAATTTAAATTTTAACTATTTTTATAATTTATATATATGTGATAATTGTGACATGAGTGTATAAATTAAAAATTTGAATATATTAATATAAAAGGCTTAGTTTTATATGATAATGCAAATGTTAATTGTTTATTGTTTAACCAGGGGGAAATAATATGCCTAAAAAGTATAAAGTTAAAAGATATTCAAGCATATATAACAGATCGAAAAAAAGACGCAGCCTTGCTTTTCAAATTATCATGTCTATTGTTGTATTTGTTGCAATAGCTTTAATTGTATATCTTATATCTATAGGCGTTAATAGTTATATAAATCGCGAATCTTATACTGAGCTTGATTCTTCAATTTTAAGCGCTCCTTCTGATACAAACAATATAGCTGACGATAAATATCAAAATACAAGCGAAAAAATTATGGCATCTGAAATGTCGGCAAGTTCAATTGAAAATAACTCTTATATAACTGAATTTATAAAAAAATCTAAAGATGAAGGCAAAAATGCAGTTGTGGTTCCGCTCAAAACAAAAAGCGGATCTATACTATATTCGACAAACGTTCAAAAAGCCAAAAGTTGGGAAGCAATTGCCGATTATATCATTGATGCTTTGGATTTGGCAAAAAAAATTAAAGATGCAGGGCTCGTTCCAATAGCAAAAGTAAGTGCATTTTATGATCAAACAGCGCCACATGCCAAAAGAGAAAATTCATATTATCAAGGCTCGCAAAAAACAACTACTCATTTGTTTAAGAACTCGGTTACTAAAAAAGCAGAAAGATGGCTTAATCCTTATAAAGAGGCATCTAGAAAATATATTTGCGATATTGTTGCTGAATTAGGTAATTTTGGATATAGTTATGTCCTTTTGGATGATGTAGCTTTTCCGGATGTTGAATTTGATTCATCTGTTGGAACCGATGCAAATGGAAAAAGCAAGAGTGAAATTTTAAAAACTTTTGTAAAAGAACTTGATGATATTGGAGTGCCAACTATAATTTCATATGATTGGAGCGCTATTGGAGGTGGAAAATCATCTGATATAATTTATGGTGGTGATATTTCTACTTACGGCATAAAAAATCAAGCCCCCATTATTGACATTTCAAAACCTCCTACAAGTCTTTCGGAAAAAAATGAAATAATTAAGTCTGCAATTGACTATATTAGAAATAAAAACTCTGATGTTTTTATAGTTCCTAAAATACCTTTAAGTTCGACTTCAAAAGAATCTATTATTAGCGAACTTAAAAGCCTGCAGATATATTCAAATATAATTTTTGCTGATAATTAAATTTTATATAAATAATTTTGAAAGGGAAATATTATGAGTAAATTAGAACTTGAATTATATGATCTTTGGAATAAAAATGCAACTGAAGATGATGATTTGATAAAAGAGTTGGAAGAAATAAAGGGAAATCAGAAAGAAATCAAAGAAAGATTCTACCAAGATCTAGCTTTTGGCACGGCAGGTCTTAGAGGAGTGCTTGGTGCAGGAACTAACAGAATGAATATCTATATGATCCGCAAAACAACTCAAGCATTTGCTAATTATTTAAACAATAACCATAAAAATCCATCAGTTGCAATTAGTTACGATAGCAGAATAAAATCAAATATTTTTGCAAAAGAAGCTGCCTGTGTGCTTGCTGGCAACAATATTAAGGCTTATATTTATAAGCAGTTAATGCCGGTTCCTTGTTTGTCATATGCCGTAAGATATCTTAAATGTGATGCCGGTATTATGGTTACTGCCAGTCATAATCCTGCAAAATATAATGGCTATAAAGTTTATGGCAATGATGGCTGTCAACTTACGGAAAGCTCGGCAGATAAAATATATGAGATTTCATCGAAAATAGATACTTTTCACGGCATAAAAAAGATTAATTTTCAAGATGGACTAAAAAAGGGCATAATAAATTACATATCAGATGAAGTTGAACAAAAATATCTTGATTGTGTGAAAGCCTGCTCTGTACATCCGGAAATTTTGTCAGAATCTGACTTTAAAGTTGTTTATACTCCGCTTAACGGTGCCGGAAATAAACCGGTAAGAAAAATGTTTTCTCAAATGGGTGTTAAATCGGTTTATATTGTTAAAGAACAAGAAAACCCTGATGGAAATTTTCCAACATGTCCAACTCCTAATCCTGAAATTAGAGAAGCCTTGACACTTGGTCTTAGAGACTGTGAAACAATAAAACCCGATATTTTAGTAGCAACCGATCCCGACTGTGACCGTATGGGTATAGCTGTTCCTGACAAAGAAGGAAATTATGTATTAATTACTGGTAATGAAATAGGTGCTTTGCTGCTTGAATATATATGCAGTGAAAGATTGGCTCTTGGCACTTTACCAAAAAAACCAATTGCAGTTAAAACTATTGTTTCAAGTGATATTGTTAGGAAAATTGCGGATAACTATGGAGTTGAGCTGATAAACGTTTTAACTGGATTTAAGTATATTGGCGAGCAAATTGCGATATTAGAGAAAAAAGGTGAAGAAAATAGATTTATTTTAGGCTTTGAAGAAAGTTATGGTTATTTAATGGGCAGTTATGTTCGAGATAAAGATGCTGTTGTTGCTACCATGTTAATTTGCGAAATGACGGCTTTTTATAGGAAGCAAGGCAAGTCTTTGTTAGATGCTTTAAATGATATATATGTAAAATATGGAACCTATTTAAACATAGTAGACAGTTATGTTTTTGAAGGAATGGAAGGTATGGATAAGATGAAGAAACTCATGTCCAACATTCGTTCTAAATTCCCAAAGATGATAGGCGGCAAAAAGGTCATTAAATATCTTGACTATTTATCATCTGAAAACTTGGATATTGATAACGGTAATAAAACGAAGATAAGTTTGCCAAAATCAAATGTTATAGAGTTTAGGCTTGAAGATAATATGTCGGTTATAATAAGGCCTTCTGGTACCGAACCTAAAATTAAAGTATATTATACTTTAACTGGTGATACATTTAAAAAAGCAAAAGAAAATGAAAATATAATAAAAAATGACTTTAAAAAATACATAGAAATATAAATTTGAGGTTTTGCATATAGGTTTTTTCAGGACTATGTGTTACATAAAATAAAAATTTTACTGAAATTAATTTATATTGAAAGGGAACACATATTATGAATACATTTGAAAAAATCACCGATCTCATTGGCAAAACTCCTATGGTTAAACTTTCTAACTATATCAAACAAAAAAAGCTTTGCGCATCAATATACGCAAAACTTGAATATTTTAATCCGGCCGGGAGTGTTAAAGATAGAGTAGCTAAAGCAATGATAGAAGATGCAGAAGCAAAAAATATTTTAAAGCAAGACTCAGTAATTATAGAACCAACAAGCGGCAACACAGGCATAGGGCTTGCAGCAATAGCAGCATCTAAGGGTTATAAAATAATTCTTACTATGCCTGACACTATGAGCATTGAACGCCGCAATCTTCTTAAAGCTTATGGTGCAGAGTTGGTGCTTACAGAGGGTGCAAAAGGCATGAAAGGTGCAATTAAAAAAGCAGAAGAACTTGCAAACAACACTTCCAACAGCTTTATTCCCAGTCAGTTTACAAACAAAGCAAATCCAAAAGCACACTATGATACAACCGGACCTGAAATTTGGGAAGATACATCTGGCAGAGTAGATATCTTCGTTGCCGGAGTTGGTACGGGTGGCACTATTTCTGGTGTTGGTGAATATCTAAAAAGCAAAAATCCAAATGTTAAAATTGTTGCAGTTGAACCTTTTGATTCTCCTGTGCTTTCTAAAGGCACTGCTGGCCCACATAAAATTCAAGGTATTGGAGCCGGTTTTATACCAGATACACTAAACACAAAAATATATGACGACATCATCATTGTAAAAAATGAAGATGCGTTTGAAGTTGGAAGAACTCTTGCTAAAACAGAAGGACTTCTTGTTGGCATATCTTCCGGTGCTGCAGTTTATGCTGCTACCAAGCTTGCGAACTGCCCCGAAAACAAAAATAAGATTATTGTGACCGTTCTCCCTGATGCAGGTGAGCGCTACCTTTCAACTGAAATGTTCTCTAAATAATTATTATATTTAATCCTATATTTCGCTTTTGTTAAAAATTTGGTTTTATGAAAGTAAAAATTTAGTAAAAGAGAAATCAAAAGGGTAGTTATGGACAACTTAAAAAACCAAACAAAAGGAGTGTAAATTTTGATTTAAGGCATTATTATATTTGCTTTTTTATTTAATTCTAATACAAAATGTGCTTTTTATTATGTTTTACTATATTATGTATTAAACTCTAGAGTAGTTTTAATTATATATTTTTTATGATTCAATTTCTTTTTCTTTTTCTTTTTTTCTTGACATAAAATACTGAATCAAAAATATCAATGCAAAAATTGATACTATAAAATCAAAAGGCGCAGAATCAGCTATATTATTATTTTCATATTGTTTAATATAAGATGTTTTGTTAATAAAACTAATTATATATATAATTAAATCAGGGATTATATTGCACAGGCTGAGTAGTATAGAAATAAAGCCTGTAAAAACCATAATCTTTTGTGTTAATTTACCTTCAACTCTAGCTATGAGTTTACCTAAACAAAGCAAAAATATTGATAACGATGTTATTCTCAAGATATTTATCATATTTTCCATTATTGAAAACATAACCATATATTCTAAAAACATATTTATTAACTGAACAGATGCAAATAAGCATGGAAATAAAAATGTTATATCGGTAAAACCACCTTTATCTTTTTTAATTCTTATAGGTAAATATATATAACAAATGGTAGCTAAGATGCCGAATACAAAAACAAAACATGCCATAATTTTATTGGTCTGATTATATTTAAATATACTGAATATGTATGTAAATAGGTATATTACTAAAAAAAATGCTGTAATAATTGAAAATATTTTTAATATATAACATTTTGATAAAAACAATTTTAATTGATATTTTGTAGAATCTTTACATATTAGCAGTAATATTATTATTGCAAAAAGCAATATTATCCCCAAAAACAAATAATTTAAATATTCTGGACCACAATAGAAACCTGTTTCAAAATCTGTAAATAAAATTAACTGAAAAGTTCGAATAGTAACCAAAGATATTGAAAAAAACAATAATAATATTAGGTAAACAAAAACGGAGTTAAATAATTTTATTTTCATATCCTCATATCCTCCAATTTTAAACATTTTATCTTTCACTCATAGGTTTATATTTAATTTCTTTTGTAACAGCTTTATATGCAGGCCTTATTATTCTGCCACCAGTTAAGTTTTCTTCCATTCGGTGTGCTGCCCAACCAGCTATTCTGGCAGTAGCAAATAAAGGTGTAAATAACTCTTCGGGAATGCCTAGCATTTTATAAACAAGGCCGGAATACATATCAACATTAGCAGATATAACTTTTGTGTCATTTTTCTTTTCGGCAAATACTGATGGAGATAAAGCTTCAATATTTTGTAAAAGCTTAAATTGTGGTTCATATTCTGTTCCTTTAGCAAGCTCCATTGCGTACTTTTTAAGTATCAAAGCTCTGGGATCAGACTTTGTATAAACAGCGTGCCCCATACCATAAATAAGTCCTGAGCCATCTCCGGCTTTTTTGTCCATGATTTTGCAAAGATAGTTTCTAATTTCATCTTTGTCTTCCCAATTATGTACTCCTTGTTTAATGTCATTAAGCATTAACATAACTTTATTATTAGCGCCGCCGTGCTTTGGCCCTTTTAAAGATCCTATTGCTCCTGCATAGGCAGAATATGCATCAGTGCCTGAAGATGTTAAGCATCGACATACAAATGTTGAGTTATTGCCTCCACCATGTTCAGCATGAAGCATTAACATCATATCCAACAAATGAGCCTCTTGAGGTGTATATTTTCTGTCTAAGCGAAGTGTGGATAAAATACTTTGAGCTATGCTTTCTTGTGGATTAATTGGGTGAAGTACAAGGCTTTTTTTATCATAAGTTTTACACTTGGCTTGATATGATGAAATCATTATTGTAGGAATTCTTGCAATAATTTCAATAGCTTTTCTTAGTTCTTGTTCAATAGTTGTACTATCTGCATAGTCATCATATGTATACATTGAAAGAAGAGCAGATTGCATTTTGTTCATTATATTTTTTGACGGTTTTTTTAAAATTACATCTTCTGTAAAACCTTCGGGCAATTCTCTGTGCATAGCAAGAACATTCTTGAAATACTTTATTTCTTCTTCGTTTGGTAATGTTCCAAAAAGTAAAAGATAAATTACTTCTTCAAAACCAAATCGTTTATTTTTCATGCAATCATTTACAATGTCTTTTATATTATAACCTCTATAAATCAATTCGCCTTCTATAGGTTTTTTTTCACCTTCGTCAATAACATAACCGTGCACATTACAAATCAAAGTCAGGCCAGCAAGAACCCCAGTTCCATCTGCATTTCTTAAACCTCGTTTTACATCAAGCGTAGAAAATAATTCAGGTTCAATATGATTATTTTTTTTAAACTCTTTACATAAAATGTCTATAGCTGCTTTTTTTCTGGTACCATAATTTGGCGCCGATTTAGGCATTTAAATCACCTCGATTTTTATGGCATAGTATTAATATAATATAACAATTCATATATACCATGAGAACTAATTTTACATTATTTCATGCCTACTGTCAAGCGAGAAAGTGGCCCCACAGTATGATGTTACATATAGGTGTTATAATGATATGTGACAAAATAATAAGGCCCTAAAGGAAGTAATAGAAATGGATGAACTATAAAGTTATGCATAGAGAAAAAACAAAAATTATCTGATAACATTTATAACAAGAAAATCGAGACAAATAGTAGGTTATGATATAGCATTTGATAAAAATGAAAAAGTATACAGAATATAGCTGACAAAGCATCGAAAGCAAAATATTACTATTCTGATGCAAATCCAAGCTATCAAAATATATGCTATAGTGGTAAGCATAGCTATTTCGAGGAAAAAAGTCATACTTTTACAGTAGAAGGAATCAATTCTAATATTCGTAAATATATAGCTGCTTTACAGAGATCCTCTAAATGTTTTTTTGTTCTTTAAATACTTTTAAAATTGTCATGAATATTTTTGTGTATGTTTATAACAAATTTGGGGAGTTTAAGCTTCGTTTTCCTCTTCTTAAAAATTTTGCTTTTCTTATTGACTTTCTTCCTTATTTTTTTATTTGGGTACTTCCAAAATTATATACATCTTGAATTTATATTGCTATATTTGATATAATAATTAAAAAGTTTTACATATAAAAGTTAGGAATTTTACATATGGTTTCATTTATTTTAGGAACTGCAATTGACAACTTCGATAAACCACTTATTGAAAAATTTAATAATACAAAAAAAAATGAAATTATACTGATTGTTCCCGAACAATATTCTTTTTCTGCAGAAAAAAATATATATTCTTTATTTCAAAATTCAAACAAAAAAATTAATGTTTTTAGCTTTTCAAGACTTGCACACTATATATTCAAAAACTATGGCGGACTTGCTGGTGAGTATGCTGACGCTTTATCTAAAATCACTATAATGAACCTTATTTTATACGAACTACGCGACAAACTCAAAATATATTCAAAATCTATAAATAAACCCGGTTTTGCAGAGACTCTTCTTACTACAATTGAAGAAATAAAAAACAACGGTCTTTCTCCCGCTGATTTTTATTTGAAGATTAATCTTATTAACGATGATAATCTAAAGCTTAAATCAGATGACTTTTTGAAAATATTTGAAGCTTACAATGCCCACCTTAATGCATCTTATCGAGATCCGCTTGATGATCTTGCACGCGCAAATAAGATATGTACTGAAAATGACTTCTTCTTAGATAAAGAAATATATTTTGACAAATTCTTATCTTTTAGTGGCGCACAACTTAATTTTATTAAGACAATGATTAGTCAGACAGATATTTCTTTTGCATTATATTATAAAAAAGATGATCAACTGTTTGAAACTACTAAAAATACAATGGACAAAATAACTTCCATAGCTAATTTAAATAATGTTAAAATAAATTATCCTATTTTTATAAAAGATAAAGTCAACAAACCATTGTCGTTAATTGAATTGGAAAAAAATATTCTAAGAATAAAAAAACAAGATGCCAAAACTATTAAACAAACACCAGATAACATAAAAGTTTTTATTGCACCTAATGAATATGATGAGGTCAATTGTGTTCTATCAGAAGTAATATCTCTTGTTCAAAAAGGTATGAACTTATCTGATATAGTAATTCTAACAAGAAATCTTAAAGATTATAAAAATGCCTTGTTAAGCACACTAAAAAAATACAATATCCCATATTTTATAGATGAAATATCTTCTGCTGAACAAATGCAATTAATAAACCTCTGTTACAGCATCATCGATCTTGCAAATAATTTTACTATTGAATCTTGCCTACAAATCCTAAAAAGCGACTTAACTTGCTTTAACACTGAAGAAATATCTATATTTGAAAACTATCTTTATACATGGAAAATTGACTTTAAAACTATAAGACAGCCATTCATTAATAACCCTAGAGGATTTATTCCTCAAAATAATAAAAAATCTCAAGATGACAGCAATTTACAAACCGCTCAAAAAGTCCGTGAGCTCTTAATTAAGGCTATAGATTTGTTAAAAAGCAGCAAAAATAATGCTAAGTCTATTTCAAATAACATACTAAAATCTCTTGACATTCTCGGTGTAAAAAAACGCATACAAGAAGAAATTTTAATAAATGATAGCCCTTTATCCCAAGAATATGATATTAAAAAGCAATGGGATATACTTATCCACATACTTGAGACGATAGTCCATATAACAAAAGACATTGAAATTTCAATTAAAGAATATATGTTTCTTTTTTTAGGTGCAATAAAGAACATCGATGTTGGTCAGATACCTCAATCTTTAAATTGCTTATTGATTGGCTCTGCAGAACGAACTATTACAAATAACCCTAAAGCTACTTTTATTATTGGTGCAAACGACGGCATATTCCCCTACATATCAAATTTTACCGGCATATTTTCAAACAATGACAGAGTAAAACTAGAAAACGTCGGCATTAATTTATCAAAAACGCTTATGGAAAAAGATGCAGAAGAAAGATTAATAGCCTATAAAGCGCTATGTTCTTCTTTTGAATATCTTTATGTTTGCGCACGAACTTCCGATGTTTCTGGGAATACCATATACCCTTCTGAAGTTATTGCAGATTTAACAAAAATATATGGAAATGACATAGTAAATTATACAGAGAACAGAAATATAATATCATATTGCTTAACAGACAACAGTGCATTTATGCAGCTTGCTTATCACTATAATGACAACACAAAAGAATCGGAATCTTTAAAAGCTTACTTTAACTCAAACTCAAATTATTCTAAACAAATAGCTGATATAGAAAAAAATAACGATGTTTCATATATCAAATTAAAAGATAGTAATCTATGTCGTAGTATTTTCCCAAAAACAATCTCGCCATCTCAAATTGAGCAATTTTATAGGTGTCCATTTTCATATTATTGCAAATATGGTCTTAAAATTAAACCACGTGTTAAAACAGATCTTGATTCTCCTTCTATTGGATTAATAGTTCACTATATACTTGAAAAAGTAGTCTCTGATGATCATTTTCTTAACATGTCAAGCGATAAAATAAATGAAAAGATAAAAAGCGAACTTAAAAATTATCTAATAAATCAATTTAGCGGTGAAATAGGAAAATCTGCGCGATTTATGCAAATTTACAGCAACTTGGAAAAAACTCTAAATGAACTATGCAACAACATAAAACAAGAATTAATGTCAAGTAAATATCGCCCGGTTAAATTTGAATATGACATATCAAACAATTCAAAAGTTTCTGAATTAACAGTAAAAATAGATGATAAAAACATCGTAAAAGTCGGCGGCAAAGTTGATAGAATCGATACATGGGTTATAGACGGAAAAACATACCTTAGAATTATCGACTACAAAACCGGAAATAAATCAATTGATTTTGCAGATTTATACCAGGGCTTAAACTTGCAAATGCTTATCTATTTATTCTCTATTTATATAAATGGCAAAGCTGAATTTGGCGACATAATTCCCGCTGGAATATTATATATTCCGGCTTTTGGGAATATGAAAAAATATGTAGTAAGTTCAAGGAATCCAGATAAAAACCAAGTAAGAGATATTATTCAAAAAGGATTTAGATCAAACGGATTGCTTCTTGATTCTATTGAAAATATCAAAGCTATGGAAAAAATTGAACCGGGAGGCACCGGCAACTTTATACCTATAAGAATATCAAAAGATAATATAATCTACAAAAAAGATTCTGATAAAATGCTTGTCTCAAAATTTCAACTGGATTCTTTGTTTTTGTTTGTTGAAAATCAAATTAAAAAAATGTACAGATCATTGCTAAAAGGCATGATAGATCAAGCACCTGTTGCAATGTCAAAAGGAGCATCAATTGCATGTGATTATTGTGACTATAAAAGCATCTGCAATTCTGATAATTTAAAATTAAACCCAAATATCACAAAACTAACCAAAGATGAATTCTTTAATATGTTAGCCAGGGAGATAAATGAAAAAATATGATAAACGAAAAACAGTTATATGAATGTTTAAATATTAATAAAATGACCTCTTTTCAAAAAGAAGCTGTTCTTTCAAACGATACACCAATTTTAGTATCCGCCTCTGCAGGAAGTGGAAAAACACTTGTGTTGTCAACAAGGGTTGTATATAAGCTTGCTAATCCAAATGATCCGATTGACCCAAAAGATTTGCTGGTAGTAACGTTTGCAAAAGACGCCGCAAAAGAAATGCTTGAACGGATTTCTTCAACAATGAAAAAGCTTGTGTTAAAATACCCTGATAACAAACAATTAAAAAAACAGCAATCTTTGCTATCACAAGCCAATATAACAACCATAGACGCCTTTTGTTCTAATTTACTTAGAGAAAAATTTGAGCTTGCAAATCTTTCGCCAAATTTTAGGATTGCCGAAGAAGCTGAAATTGAACAAATCAAATCCCAGATTATTGATGAGATTTTTGAAATGGAATATGAAAAATCTCCAAAAGAATTTCAGGATTTTTGTGACTATTTTAGTTTAAATAGCGATTATGGCCTTAAAAATGCAATACTTGAAATATATAAAAAACATAGAACACATCCTTTCCCTAAAAAATATTTATCTGAAATTTTGTTTACATACACAAATCCGCCAAGTTTAAATGACAGCAATTGGGCTAAAGAAGTAAAACAAGGAATATATGACCAAATAAAAAAGGCAGAAAGTTTGCTTTTTAATTCCTTTAGCGCCATGGATGATCCAATTTTAAGACGCAGTTTTACTCCAAATGTAGATGAAATGATATCCATTTTAAAAGACTTGTCCAAGAAAATAAATAATTCAAAGTTTTCTGATATTATAAATATTGTTGACAATGTGAAATTCAAATCACTGCCAAGATATAATAAAAAAACAAACCCTTTTGATATGGATTTGTCAGCGCAAATAAAAAGGAAATATATAGAGCCGGCAAAGAAAATAATAAAATCTTTAAAAGACTATGCAATAACCGAGCAGCAATATGATGACGACTTAAAAAAACAATTGCCTATCATAAAAAAATTGATTGATGTAACTAAGGAGTTTTCAAATAAGCTTGAAATAAAAAAGAACGAACTAAATATCTTAGAATTTTCTGATCTTTTGTTAAAGACGCTGGATATGTTTATAAATTCATCTGGTAAAGAGCCAAAACTTACATCGTTTGGAGAAGAGATGTCAAAACGTTTTAAAGAGGTGCTAGTAGATGAATTTCAAGATGTTAACCAAGCACAAGATATGTTGTTTAGAGTGCTTTCAAATAACAACAAAAATATATTTATGGTTGGAGATTTAAAACAAAGCATATATCGTTTCCGAGAAGCAGATCTAGACGTTTTTCTTAAACATAGGTCCAGCTGCATAAAACAAGGCAGTGATGGAAAGTTCATACAACTAAACAACAACTTTAGGAGCAGAAAAGAAGTAACAAATGCGGTAAACTTTTTATTTGGACAAATTATGTCAGCTCAATTTGGAGGGGTAGATTATAAAGATTGTGAACAGCTTTTTAGTTCAGGAATGTTTGCCAAAAACAGCAACTTTAATACAGAGTTTCATATACTTAACAATGACAGCGATTTAACTGATCTAGAATATGAGGTCAAACATATAACAAATACTATAAAATCCATGCTTTTAAACGGTTTTAAAGTAAGTGACGGCGATTCATCTTTAAGGCCTTGTAAACCTAGTGATTTTGCAATACTACTTCGTTCAGGGAAAAAAGCTTCAAATTTGCTTTTAAAACAACTAAGAGAGTTAGATGTTCCGGTTAAATCGGAAGTTGAAACGGGATATTTTGATGCTTATGAAGTAGCTCTTATGGTTTCATTGCTTCAAATTATTGATAACCCGCTGCTTGATATTCCGCTTTGCACAGTATTATTGTCGCCAATATTTGGATTTATACCCGATGAACTTGCACAAATTCGTTTAGAACAAAAAGATATGCCATTATATTTGAGTTTGAAAGAATCTCAAAATGAGCATTGCAAATCTTTTATAAACATCTTAACTCAATTTAGAAAAAAAGCTGCTGCTTTGCCGTTGTCACAATTGATACAAGAGATATATAATAACACACTGTTTTATTCTCTATTTGCAACCTCAAAATCAAGTGAGCAAAAACTTGTCAACTTAAGGCTGTTGTTGTCACAAGCAGAAAAATATGAAAATTCCAGCAGTCATGGGTTGTCAGGATTCTTGCGTATGATTAAACACTGCAAAGAAAATGGAAAAGGTTTTGAAACATTCGGCACAGTAAGTAAAAACATTAATTCTGTGAAAATCATGACTATACATAAAAGCAAAGGACTTGAGTTCCCAATTGTTTTTGTTTCGCTTTGCGGTAAACGCTTTAACGAACAAGATTTTACACAACCTGTTTTATTATCTTCAAAATTTGGACTTGCATTAAAACATTCAGATCCTTCAACGTTATCTCGATATAATACACTGCCATATAATGCATCTGTATTTGCTGAAAGAAATGCCATGCGAGCTGAAGAGCTTAGAGTCTTATATGTTGCAATGACTAGAGCAAAAGATAAATTAATACTTACAACAACAGATAAAGATCAAAAATATAAAAATCCTATAATTTCAGATGATATTTTACTTCCGCCATCATATTGCCGCAACAATAACAGCTTTTATGATTGGTTGCTTGCAGGATTTATGCGCCATCCAAACGCATTCTTTATAAGTCCAAAAATACACTTCGATTCAAGCGAATTTGATTGCTCCATTATAATAAATACTAAATTAAACGAAATAAATCAAACAGAAAACAAAAAACAATATGAAAAACCCGATCCTACAATAATAAAAACAATTAAAGATCAAATTAATTTTAAATATGAAAACCAAATATTATCTTTTGTTCCATCAAAATTGTCTGTTACGGATATAGTTAAAAAAGATAAATTAACAACATCACTTAAAACTCCGAATTTCAGCGAAAGTTTAACAGCCTCTGAAATTGGAATCGCCACTCATTCTTTCCTACAATATGCCGACTTTAAAAATGCAAAACAAAACATAGATATTGAAATTGAAAGATTGCTAAAAAAAGAATTTATAACCAAAAAACAAGCAGAATATTTAGAAAAAAACAAACTCAAACAGTTTTTTGATTCTAAAGTTTACAACCTTATAGAAGATGCTGATTCTGTAGAAAGAGAAAAAAGTTTTATTTATAAGATTAAAGCAAAAGAACTATATCCTGAAGCTGATGATCATGAAATAATAATACAAGGAATCATTGACTGTGTGATTGAAAAAAATAACAAATTGATAATAATAGATTACAAAACTGACAGAATGTCAAAAGATGATATTAAAAAATTATATAAAAAACAACTATTTTACTACAAAATTGCATTAGAATCATTACTCAAAAAACCTGTTATTTCGTGTTTAATTTACTCACTTCACCTAAATGCAACAATAGAATGTGTAGAGATGCCTTAAAAGAATATAATATGATATAATATAGTAGTAAAGCGTGAAAGATAAATAAGAAGACAAACAAGTAAAAGCTGGAAAAACAAAGGCAGGAAGCCAAAGTTATAAGTGTAAACACTGTGGAAAAGTATATACGTCAAAACAAAAAGGAAGGAGATATAGCAAAGAGATAAAGAAATATGCGAAGGGAATAGAGCATATGACAAAAAAAGAACTATATAGCACCTCTGTATAGGAAATCCTAAAGATTTTTTCGTTCATTAGATACTTTTAAAATTGTCATGAATATTTTTTTTGTATACTTATAACAAAATTGGAGGTTTTAAGCTTCGTTTTCCTCTTCTTAAAAATTTTGTCTCTCTTATTGACTTTCTTCATTATCTTTAATTTGGGCACTCCCATTTCTTTAGGGAAATCCTTATTATAAATTGCAGATTTACTTTATAATTTAAAAAAGTTATAATGTGAAGAACTAGAGGTGATATAATTTGAACAATAAATCTAAAACAAACATTGTTAAACACAAATCAATTAGATTTTATTTTAAACTTTTTTTGTCTACTTTGATATTAAGTGCTTTTACCATTGGCGGTGGTTATGTAATAGTTGCGCTTATGCAAAAAAAATTTGTTTCAAAATATAAGTGGATTACAGAAAAAGAAATGCTTGATTATGTAGCTATTGGACAAAGTGCACCCGGAGTTCTTGCCATAAATGTTTCAATTCTTATTGGATATAATTTAGCAGGTGTCTTGGGCGCTGTAATAACGATTTTTGGAACGATCATCCCACCTCTTGTAATTATCGGTGTTGTTTCTTATTTTTACACCTATTTGCAAGACAATATTTGGTTTAAGTCTATAATGCTCGGTCTTCAATGCGGAGTTGCAGCTATAATGATAGATGTTGTTATAAACATGATTAAAAATATAGTTAAAGATAAAAATGTTCTTATGACAATTTTAATGATAATAAGCTTTATCCTAATTATGTTTTTACAAGTTAATGTTATTGTAATTATATTGGCTTCAATTTTGTTAGGTATTTTAATTACTTTAAAAAAGCGAGGTATAAAGAAATGATATACCTTAATTTGTTTATTAACTTCTTCCAAATTGGTCTTTTTAGTTTTGGCGGTGGTTATGCTGTTTTACCAATTATCCAAAATAAAATAGTGGAAACAATGAATTGGATAAATATGTCTGAGTTCTCACATATTATCGTAATTTCTCAAATTACACCAGGCCCTATAGGTATTAACTGTGCTACTTTTACTGGAAATAAAATTGCCGGATATTTAGGCGGCTTGATTTCTACTTTTGGCTGCATTGTTCCTTCATGTATCATAGTTGGACTGCTTGCTTTGTTTTATAAAAAATATAATAATGTTTCAATTATGCAAAACATTTTAAAAATTTTAAGACCGGTAAGCGTGGGTTTAATAGCAGCTGCTTGTGGTGCTATAGTTTTACTTACAATTTTTAATAAAGAAAATTTACCGGTTAATTTAAATGATTTTAACTTAATTGCCACAATATTAATTGGTGTATGTTTATTTGTGCTTAGAAAATGGAAAATAAATGGAATATTTGTTATATTGGCAAGTGGTCTAGTCGGGAGCATTGCTTTTTATTTTTGTTCCTAATATATCTTATCTTTAATAACTTAAAATAAAAATAATAAATAAAATTATATTAACTAATTGCATTTGAAAATAAAATATAAGATTTTATTAAGATTAATTTATTGAATTTTCAGCATAAGAATTGTCAACAATTGCTTCTAGTGAAATTTTGTTTGTCAATTCTTTTGCATCGATAATAATATCTTGAAGCTTTGATAATGAATCAATATTCACAATAGGATTTTTGTTCCATACATCTATTTCTTTGTAACGATTAATGATTGTTTTTAAAGATTCTATGTCAATATCTGCAAATTGACTTTCTATTGATTTTGCAACTTCTTCAGACGAATTTTCTTGTAACCATTTTTGGCTTTTTGTTATAGCTCTAGTGAACTTTTGTATTATATTTAAATGACTGTTAGTATAGCTTTGTTTAGCAAAATATACTGTATATGGTATCTCACCTAACTCTTCACCAATAGATGCTGCAAAATACCCTTTATTTGCTCTTATAATTGTCGATGCTGTTGGTTCGAAAAGTGTAACATAATCAGCTTGGCCTGATGAGAACGCTCCGGCCATTAGATCAAATTGTACGCTGTCATTTAATTTTACATCCACTTCCGGGATTAGTCCGTTTTGTTTCAAAAGATATTCAAATGTCATAAATGGAACTCCACCACGCCTTCCTGGCATTACCGTTTTACCTTTTAAATCTTTCCACGAAAAATTGCTTACGCATTCTTTTGAAATTAAAAATGAACCGTCCTTTTTTGTAATTTGAGCAAATATTTTCATGCAATCTTCTTTTTTTTCATCATATGCATATATTGAAGCTTCTGGTCCCGCAAGTCCAATATCTATGTTGTTTGACAATATTGCTGACACTACTTTATCAGCTCCACCGCCATTTGAAAGTTCAACATAAAGTCCTTCTTCTTTAAAAAAACCTTCTGAGATCGCCACATATTGCGGTGCATAAAAAATAGAATGTGTTACTTCACATAACCGTATTTTTTGAAGATTATCAGCTTTTACAAAACATCCTGTAAAGCAAAATAACAGTATAAAAATTATAAAAATTCTTGTGATCTTTTTAAGATATTTCATAATATTAAACCCCTAAATTTAGAAAAAACAAACTGTTTAGTGCCTTTTTAACACCCATTTTTCAACTATTATTAAAGTTTCATAAAGAAAAGAAGCCATAATAGTAAGGATTAACACGCTTGCCATGACAAGATTTAACTGAAATACTTGACATCCATAAACTATAAGGTAGCCAAGTCCAGCTTTTGATACAAGAAACTCTCCTGCAATTACACCAACAAGAGAAAGCCCTATATTTACTTTCATTGAGTTAAAAAGTGTATCAAGATTAGAGGTAAACACGATCAGTGTATAAATTTGTGTTCTTGATGCACTAAAAGTCCTTGCCATTTTAATAAGATCTTTGTCAGTGTTCTTAAATCCGTTTTGTAATTCAAGAACAGTAATAATAAGAGATATTGCAATTGCCATAAATATTATTGCGCTAGTACCTGCACCAACCAAAATAATAATTACAGGACCAAGAGCAATTTTGGGTAGGCTGTTTAAAACAACTAAAATCGGTTCCAAAACACGTGATATAAAAGGGAACCACCAAAGCAACGTAGCTAATAAAATTCCCAAAATTATACCGACAATAAAACCAAACAATGTTTCAAACAGAGTTACTAAAAGGTGATATAAAAGTCCATTGTAAAATAAGCCTAGCAAAGTTGATATTATCCGAGAAGGTGAGCTAATAATAAAAATGTCAATTATACCTAGGTTGGCCAAAAATTCCCATAAACCAAAAAATCCAACAATGAAAATAATTCTTACTAATAGAACTGATTTTTTATATCTTGATTTGCGCTTTAGATATTTTGCTCTTTCTTCAGACATATTTGTCTTATTCAACAAGCTCACCCCAGATTGTATTATAATACTCGGAAAATTTTTGGTGTTTTCGCCGTTTAAGTGGGCTTGTGCAGTCGTCAAATTCAAGTTTGTGTATTGATTTTATTGTACCAGGCCTTTTTGTCAACACAATAACTTTATCGGACATTGTAATGCTTTCTGGGATATCGTGAGTAACCATAAGTATTGATTTACTTTCAGCTTTAAGAATTTTGCTCACATCATTCGTAACTTGTAATCTTGTTTGAAAATCAAGTGCTGAAAATGCTTCATCCAAGAGAAGTATTGAAGGTTTTACGGCAAGTGTTCTAATTAAAGCGGCACGTTGACGCATTCCACCAGAAAGCTGTGATGGTAAGCTTTGTTTAAAATCGAAAAGGCCATATTTATCTGCAAGATTTAATGCATATTCTTTGTTTTGCTTGGTTAATTTTTTTTGTATTTTAAGCCCTAAAGTTATATTTTTTTCTATAGTAAGCCAACTAAGCAAATAGTCGGATTGTTGCATATAAGCAATTTTTGGATTTATCTTGGTTATTTTTTCACCATTAAGATAGATAGAACCGGAAGTTGGTGTTAAAAGGCCAGATATTATTGACAAAAGTGTAGATTTTCCACATCCTGAGGGGCCAACAATGCTAATAAACTCTCCTTTGTACATATCAAAATTTATATTTTTTAAAGCTTCTATTTCGCCATTTTTTGCTTGATAAACATATGATAAATCTTTTGCTTTTAAGAATTCTTTCATAATTATACCTCTTCTCCATATGTTTTATAATATACAATTGATTTTAAAATTGTGATATGGGTTTATATTCTGAGATTCATTTTAAAATAAACGGTAAATTAAATACGACAATACTTGAATTCTTTTTGCAATTAATATATACTATTTTAAAGAAATAAAATGAAATTTGAGGGAAGTTTATGAAACATCAATTTGTGTTAATACTTGACTTTGGAGGACAATATAACCAACTTATCGCAAGACGTGTCAGAGAGTGTGGAGTATATTGTGAAGTTCACCCTTATAGTAAAGCTTTATATATAATCAAAAGTAAAAATCCCATTGGTATAATTTTTACAGGCGGACCTAGCAGTGTTTACAGCGATTGTGCACCTAAAATCGATCCAAGCATATTTTCTATGAACATACCAATTTTGGGAATATGCTATGGGGCTCAAATTATGGCTCAGACGTTGGGGGGAGAAGTCAAATCCGCAAAAGTTAGTGAATATGGAAAGACTAAAACCAAGCTTTTTAAAGACAGCATATTATTTAAAAACCTTCCAGAAGAAATTATAACTTGGATGAGCCATACAGACTATATAGCAACTCCACCAAAAAGCTTTAAAGTAACTTCATCAGGACCAAGTAGCCCGATCGCTGGCATGGAAGATTCAGATAAAAAGTTATATGCCGTTCAATTTCATCCTGAAGTAAATCACACAGAATATGGGAAAGAGATAATTAAAAATTTTTTGTACGATGTTTGTGGATGTAATGGCGACTGGTCAATGAGCAAGTATGCTCAAAGCACAATTGAGTCTATAAAAAAACAAGTTGGCGACGGCAAAGTCCTTTTAGCTTTATCCGGTGGAGTTGATTCTTCAGTTTTAGCTGCATTGCTATCAAAAGCAATAGGTAGTCAATTAACAGCTGTTTTTGTTGATCATGGTTTTATGAGAAAAAACGAGGGCAATGAGATAGAAGATAGTTTTAAAAACTGGAATATGAAATTTATAAGAGTAGATGCAAGCGAAAGGTTTTTAAATAGGCTAGCTTTTGTAACCGAACCTGAAAAAAAGAGAAAAATTATTGGTGAAGAGTTTATAAGAGTATTTGAGGAAGAAGCAAGAAAGGTAGGTGCTGTTGATTATTTTGCACAAGGAACAATATATCCTGATGTGATTGAATCCGGAAATGGTGATGCATCGCTTATAAAAAGTCACCATAATGTTGGCGGACTTCCTGATTATATAGATTTTAAGGAGATAATCGAACCGCTGAGGATGTTATTTAAAGATGAGGTTAGGCAGCTCGGCTTTGAACTTGGGCTTTCTGATGTTTTGGTAAAAAGACAACCTTTCCCAGGACCTGGGCTTGCAATAAGGATAATAGGAGAAATTACGAAAGAAAAACTCGATATGCTGAGAGATGCAGACTTTATATTTAGAGAAGAAATCGCAAAAGCAGGGCTTGATAGGAACATAAACCAATACTTTGCGGTGCTTACGTCTATGAAATCGGTTGGCGTAATGGGTGATTTTAGGACATATGATTATACACTAGCACTTAGAGGTGTGACAACATCTGACTTTATGACAGCAGATTTCGCAAAAATTCCATATGATGTTCTTGAAAAAATCTCAGTTAGAATAGTAAATGAGGTTAAAAATATAAATAGAATAGTTTATGATATAACTACAAAACCACCTTCTACAATTGAGTGGGAATAAATTGAAAAGTTGTAAAAGCCTAGTGATTATGTGGTTTTGTGTTTTTTATTAGTTATAGAAATATTGACGCAAAGAAAAAGATAAATCTGTAGTTATCAGATAGGCAAAATAAAAATGTCTTACAAAATAAAAAAATGGGAAATGTCAGACGCAAAAGATTTGGCGATAGCTCTTTCTAATAAAAAAATACAGGATAATCTGCGAGACGGATTGCCATATCCTTATACAGAACAAGACGGAGTGGATTATATTTCTGCTATTCTTTCTGCAGATGAAAATGAAACCTTTGCATTTGCTATTACAGTGGATAGCAAAGTGGTTGGTAGTATTAGTGTTTTTTGTTAGAGAAACATTCATAGGCATACTGCTGAGTTGGGATATTATATTGCAGAAGAATATTGGGGCAGGGGAATTATGATTGATGCGGTAAAGCAAATTTGTGAATATGTTTTTAGCAAAAGCGATATTATTCGCATCTATGCAGAACCATTTGCGTATAACGCAGCATCTTGCAGAGTGCTTGAAAAAGCAGAATTTCATTATGAGGGCACACTCAAAAATAATGCTGTTAAGAATGGCAAAGTGGTTGACATGAAGATGTGCTCTTTGCTGAAAAAAATATAACTTTTTGTTTATAGCATAGTGGTGTTAATTGAGAAACATTCTTTCCTAATTAAATGGATATAACTAGCTCTAACACCATGTAATAAAGACAGTTAAGGAGAAAAATGGTGTTGTGCTATGTATACGTAACAACATTTTAACAATAGAAGATCTGCAATTAATAATAAATGATGTAATTAAAGTAAAAAAGGGCATGTGTATTTACATAAAACTTAAACAATTACAGTTAGCTATAACGAAGCATACGGCTGAGTAAAAATAAATTGAAAAGTTGTAAAAAACCAGTGATTATGTGGCTTTGCGGTATTTTAATATATCTTTTTATAACAAATTGATATCAGCCATTTTAGCAACATTATTCTTTTTGCTTGATGGTCTATAAGATGGTACAATGATTTTAAGGTAGCTTTTATATGACTATAAAAAATTCATATTAGAAACGCCCTTAGATGTGGGTAGAGACTCATAACTAAGAGCGTTTTTTTCTATTTTTTGAGGTAGTTTTCTTTTTCTTTGTTGCAGGAAGTTCCTCATATATAGATAGAAACAGATTACATAGAAATTCTCTGTTGTCAACATCATCAACTAATAGCATTTCTTTTGCCCTTTCATAAGGTAATTCGTAAGTTGCTGTCGGCATGAGAGAAATTGCAGATGAAACGGGTTTTACAAGTAAGCGGTCATCATAGATACCACCAATGATTTTCCCTCGAAAGCAAAGGATATATTCGCCCATCATCGCTCGGTAGGATATATCGTCTAAGTCTGATAATTGTTCCAGTATAAAAGTTAAATAATCTTTACTTGAAGCCATAATGCACCTAGTTTCATTTATTGGTTTGAGTTCGTCTTGTAATGTTTCGAATAAAATATCGTCTAATTTCTTAGAGGGTATTTTCAACCAACGCTACGTAGTATAAAACTGCAGAAAATTTTGTTTGACTGTTCTTTCAAAGCATATATGCATGTTCAGCAGTTCGGCGGTATCTCTGCCTTTGTTTTTGTTGACTTTCAGACAGACTTGCTATCTGTTTAACTGACCGGTCAAATCATAAATATATTTAAAGGCAAATAAGATGTGTATAAGTTCGATTTAGCTGTCAATATTTGAAAGGTCAAGAACTTGTGATGCAATATCGTCAAGTAGTCTGTGTCAATGCAACCATTAGGTTTGCCTTTGGCTTGCTTAAGCCCATTTTCGTATTGAGTAAAACTTACATTGACAATTTTGTTTAAAAATCCAACAAACATACCAATATATTCCTGTTTCATTCCTCGCATGATCCAGAAAAAATATTCATTCAATTCTTGTTTTTATATTTACAAGTAGTATAACATATATGTATAATGATAATCAATAAGAAAAAAGGCTAATATTTTCTTGCAAACCCTATAAAATTATTACTGACTAAAAAAGTAAAATGAAACACAAAAAACCTGAAATCATTTTTTGCCATTTCAAATAAAATTTAGGAGTGTAATCATTATGAAAAATAAGGTAATACCAAATCCGAATAAAATATTTCCTATGCCCAACTTTGATAAATTAACTTATGTAAAACCTACAATTAAAAATCCAAATATCATTGTTGGTGATTTTACTTACTTTAGTGATGTAAATTTTGAAGATCATGTAACACATCACTATGATTTTAATAAAGATAAATTGATTATAGGTAAATTTTGTCAAATTGCATCGGGTGTAAATTTTGTAATGAATGGTGCAAATCACCAAATGAATGCGGCATCTACATTCCCTTTTTATATTTTAGAAGGTTGGGAACAAGAAACACCGTCTCTTGCTGAAATGCCAATAAAAGGAGATACTATTGTTGGAAATGATGTTTGGATAGGCCAAAACGTCACTATTTTACCTAGTGTTAATATTGGATATGGAGCAATAATTGGCATGAACAGTGTAGTAGGGAGTGATGTTTTACCATATAGCATTGTTGCGGGTAACCTGGCTAAAAAGATACGAAAAAGATTTGATGATGATATGATAAAAATTATGCTTAAACCACAATGGTGGAATATGAGCATAGAAGAAATAAATAATTTAATTCCTATATTGACTTGCAGTGACATTGAAAAAGTTAAAAATAAGTTATCTGTTTTAATAAACAAACGAGATAATAAATAATTATAGTTTCAATTTTTGTTTTTAAGTATTAATATATACAATTTACATAAAATAAATAACAAAATATAAAATAAGGAACAAAATGAATGAACAAAGACAAAAAGGTTCTTACTGAAATTTTTTATGTAACCAAAAGTAAAGCATACAATATGCAAATTCTACTGAGTTTTTTAAATGATCCTGACATATGTTTTAATATTATAAAACAAGTGTATGATTATAAAAAATATGCAAAAATGACTGGGGTTATAGATAATAAACCAGAGGCTTTATCAAATAAACTTACAAAGATAAATTTAAAAACAAGAGCTATGCTTAATCCTACAAAGTCGCATATCGCAAGCTTGGCAATAAGAGAAAATGAAACAGGTATTATTAAAATAAAAAATGTTCTTAATAATAGCTATGGCGTAAATAATAAAGTAAAAACGTTTGCGAAAAATGTTATAGATTATCAAAAATATAATGTTAATAATTATTTGAATTATTTATAAGAATTCAATTTGCGATTAATTTGCTATAAAATAACATGCTTAAATATATAAATGTATAAATAAAAAAGAAATATAAAGTTGAGTTAGATAATGACACGGGATTGGTACATTATGTGGAAGCAACGAACATAAATATACACGTGTAACTATGATGCAAAAGTTGCTTACAAGATTGGAAAGTAGTATATATGATAACAGTGGATATATAGGAGTATAAAAACATGAAAATGCAGTCAAACGAAATCAACAAAGTGAAAAAATCATATATAAAATCAATAGGATAACATCCTTAAAACGAGAAAATTTCTGCTCAGTCCCAAGCTCAGATCAAGAGACGAGATCATGAGAAGTCATCAATTACATGTTAAGGCAGAGTGTGTTTTTGTAATGGTTAAAAGCGTTTTTCGATATCGAAAAACGCGATAACAAGGGATAGTGAAACCGAAGGGAAACTAAATATGATATTTGATATAGCTAATTTGTATCTGGCAAGCAAGTACTATTTGTCGGTATAGTTAGGTCAGTCTATGATAAATGTTCAAATCTGCTTTTTTTCTCTAAATGTATAAAACATCATTTTAATACCCACAAATTTTACAAAAACTACCATAAAAATCACTTGCAAACCGTCATAATATATGTTATAATATTTTTTACTACATTTATTTTGGACTTGAAGCCCGACATGCGAACATTTGGGCTCTGTGCGAGTGAACTCTGTGAACCATGTCAGGCGGGGAACCGAGCAGCATTAATCAGATGTTTTGCTGCGTCATAGAATCACCTGAGTGTTCGTTTGTGAGGTTTTAAAACCAATCCCGTCATAAATCATTGACGGGTATTTCTATCTGGAGGTCATTTTATGTATCTTGCTCTTTATAGAAAATGGCGTCCAAAAACCTTTAGCGATGTAGTTTCACAAAATCATATCACATCTACATTAAAAAATGAGATTCAAAATAACAAAATATCTCACTGTTATCTTTTTACTGGCCCTAGAGGTACAGGAAAAACCACTTGTGCAAAAATATTGGCAAAAGCTATAAACTGTTTGCACCCAATTGATGGAGAGCCATGTTGTAAATGTGAAATATGTGAAGGTCTTGAAGATTTATCTATTTTAGATGTAACTGAAATGGATGGGGCTAGTAATAACAGCGTTAATGATGTAAGACTTTTGCGCGATGAAGCTAATTTTACTCCTGTTTCTTGCAAATATCGTGTTTATATAATAGACGAAGTTCATATGTTGTCAATAAGTGCATTTAATGCCCTTTTAAAAATAATGGAAGAACCTCCAAAACATGTAGTATTTATACTCGCAACTACCGAAGTTCACAAAATCCCCGAAACAATACTTTCAAGATGCCAGCGTTTTGATTTTAAACGAATAAAAACAACAGATATAAAAGATAGACTCGTTTATATAACTTCTAATGAACCGTTTAATATAACCGAGAAAGCAGCCTATCAAATTACAAAACTTTCTGATGGCGCCATGCGAGATGCTATATCTATGTTAGATCAATGTGCCTCTACTACCAATAACATAACAATTGAAACAGTAAATGACTTGTTTGGTATTTTGGATAATAGTTATATTCTAGATTTACATGATTCAATAAAAAGCAATGATGCTTCAAAAGGTATTATCGCTATTGACAAACTATATAAAAATTCTAAAGATATGCAACGTTTATGTTATGAACTTATCAAATTTTATCGAGGAGCAATGTTATCAACAGCAATTGATAATAATTCAAATATTATTTCAAATTCTAATGAAGATGCACAAAACATGTCAAATGCGGCTAAAGATTTAACTTTACCAAAGATAATTGAAATTTTAGAAATATTGCAAAATTGTTCTGAAAAATTATCAAACTCATCTAACAAAAGACTTATGCTTGAATTATGTATTATAAAATTGTGTTCAAAAGATATTTCAAGACCGATTGTATCGAAAACTAAATTAGATAAAAATAAAACACAAAAACAACAAGTAAAAAGTTCAGAAACAAACTCAACAACTAATAATGAGAACTCTAATGAGAATTTAGACGAACTAGAAACCAAACCTAAAAATATACCAAATCTAAACCCATTAAAAAGCTGGAATGATATTTTAGATGATATTAGAGATAAAGATAGTACAGGAATGTTGTCAGGATTTCTTGCAGGTTCAATAGCTTATTTAGTACAAGATAAATTATATATTAGTTCTAAAAATCCTATTGTAGGAGATAAAATACTTCAAAAAAAAGAATTCATTAAGAACGTCATTAAAGAAAGAACAGGTAATGATTATCGTATTTTTATAAAAAAAGTAGTAGATTATAACCCCGTTCAAAACAAACTGGATAATTTCTTATCAATTGCTAAAAAGGCTGGAATCGAAGTTGAAGAAGAATAAGAAAAAATGACAATATTTTAATTATAATTTAAGATATAATTTAGGAGGAAAATTATGAAATCAAGATTACCACAAGGATATGGTGGTGGTAAAAGTGACATGCTTAAAAAATTTCAAGATATGCAAAAACAATTGGAGGAAAAAACATCTGAAATTGAAAACATGACATTTACAGCCGCATCCGGCGGTGGAGCCGTCAAAGCAACTGTTAGTGGCAAAAAGCACTTGCAATCCATTAACATTAGCCCTGAAGTTATAGATCCAAATGACACTGAAATGCTTGAGGATTTGATTATTAGTGCCGTTAATGAAGCAATGAACAAAGTCGATGAAATGACCGATTCAAAAATGAGTCAAATTACAAGTGGTCTTCCATTTGCAGGATTAAGCTAAAATGTCTAGTGAAGCTATAACTTTAAAAAAACTAGCTGAACAATTTGCAGCTCTGCCCGGAATAGGTAAAAAATCTGCATGGAGACTTGCTTTTCACGTTCTTACACTCACAAAACAACAAGCTAATGAATTCGCAAATGCAATTATCAAAGCACATGAAAAAATTCATAAATGCTCTATTTGTCAAAATCTTACAGATAAAGAAATTTGCGATATATGTGAAGACAAGAGCAGAAATAAAAATATAATTTGTGTTGTTGAAAGTTCAAAAGATATAATTGCATTTGAAAGATCCAGAAGTTTTGATGGTGTTTATCATGTATTGCACGGTCTCATATCTCCCATGGATGGAGTAGGTCCAGAACAGCTTAGCATAAAAGAATTATTATCAAGAGTTAATAATGAAAATGTGCAAGAAGTTATACTTGCTACAAGCCCAACAATTGAAGGTGAAGCAACTGCAATGTATATTTCAAAATTATTAAAGCCACTAAATATTATTGTATCACGTCTAGCATATGGCATTCCTGTAGGTGGAGAGCTTGAATATGCTGATGAAATGACAATTTCTAAGGCTATTGAAAATCGCAATAAATTATAGTTAGAAAGAAATGGTATATATGCAAAAGGCTGCTTCTAAAAAAATAATTTCTGTCAATAGAAAAGCGAGGCATAATTATATTGTTGAAAAAACCTATGAAGCCGGAATTGAACTTGTTGGCACCGAAGTAAAATCTTTAAGAAATGGATCTGTTAATTTAAAAGACAGTTATTGTATAGTTGATAATGGGCAGATATATATATTAAATATGCATATTAGTCCATATGAAAATGGTAATATATTTAATAGAGATCCTATTCGAAAAAGAAGATTATTAATGCACAAACAAGAAATATTAAATTTATATAATTCAGTTAGACTTAAAGGATATTCACTTATTCCACTATCAATTTATTTTAGCAAATCAAAAGTGAAAATTGAACTTGGTTTTTGTAAAGGTAAAAAAATCTATGATAAACGAGCTGAAATGGCAGCTAAAGATGCTAAAAGGCAAATGGAAAGAGCAAAAAAACAAAGTCTAAGTTATTAAGGGGGCGTAAGGGTTTCGACGGGAATAGAGAAATATGATAAGCGAGTAGAGGAGGTGCCAACTCTATAAAAGGCACACTTAAATTTTAAATGCAAAAAATAATTCAAAAATTGGTTTTGTTCGTTCAAACGAACAAGCTCTTTGCGCAGCTTAGTTAATTGCTGCAAGCCCAATTTGGGAAACTGCGAACCAAATTTGGCTAATAGTTAGCAGTGAACTTTTCATAGAAATGTCCAAATCTATGAAAGGAATGATGGACTACTTGTTTTTGCAACTTGCTTGTTGTTTGTGATTAATGAGGAAATATTTACAATAAGCTACACTCGTAGAAAATTATGTGGATCTGTTTTCGGACAGGGGTTCAACTCCCCTCGCCTCCACCATCTATGTGCTACAATTTATTAAAAAGAAAGCTCTTATTTATGAGGTTTCTTTTTAATATTGTTAATAATTTGGTCATAAATTTTATATTAAAATAAAAACGCACCCTTTTTAAAAAGAGCGTATTTTTTATGAGAGAGTGTTTCATAAGAAAGATAAGGCGAAAACAAAATAAAAAATATAAATTGTATTGTAAATTAATATAAAGCGGTAAATTTTTATAGTTTTAATGGAATAGGAAACGCAAGATAGTTGGCATAGATTTAAACAGTTTAATTGACGAAAAAAGAAATTAAGAATAGAGCCAAATTAATTGCGAAAAACAACTTATTATTATTTTCATGAGCATTTTTACAAGATTTTTGCTTTATCCATTTTTTGTAATAAAAACTTTTCTCTTTTATAATTCATTTATATCACTTATTGTTTTGCCTTTTTTCATGCGAACTGATTCACACGTACAATTATTTATTTTTGAGTTAGCTTCTGCCTTTCCTACAAATTCACCATCTTTATTCCAACGAGTTGTCTCTACGTCACCATTTTGCACTGCAATTGTCTATCACACTTTTTGCATTGTTCTTTCCGACAAATCCTATACAGCTATCATCTTTGTAACAAACTCCTGCACTAAGATTAAATTTAAACTTTTTATTTTTGCTTCATTTATTTCAGCAAATCCACCAACTTTTGTTTCTTTATAAGGATTTGTTGTAGTGCATTCAGTTATTGTTCCATCACTGTTTAATTCATTGAATCCCCCTGCTTATGTATTATGCGTTTCTATTTTTGCCTTTATATATTCTTTTGTAAAACTACATTTATTTATATCATACTTATTCATGCTTATAAATACTCCTGCAAGATAAGTGAAATGAAAGTGTTGTAAAAGTTAACGACATCTTCATAGTTTATTAACATAAAAGATATGATTTGTTTACAAAATAACTGTTATTTTATACGTTAATACTCGATATTATTAACATATAATAAATTATATTTAAAGAAAGAGGTATTCCAATGAGAATCAAAAAAGTGTTATCGTTAATTTTAACAGTGAGCGTAGCGGTCACAAGCTCTCCATTAATAGTCCAAGCAGAAGGAGAAGCAGTTAGTTCAGTTACACAAATGGTAGAAGAGATAGAGGACAAAATGCAAACAGCACCGAGGCCAGCTGAGATAACAGAGCATTTTAATATAGATAGCAAAGACAAATTTATAGAGTTCATGACTGAACCTAAATATTATGCAAGCAATTGGGAAACAACGTTGTTATGTGATATAAATATGGGAGGTGCAGCACTCGAACCAATAAGTAATTATTATGGAACATTTAATGGAAATGGACATGCAGTAAGCAATATGACATTTATTAATTGTTGTTTTGCTATAGATAATCACGGAACTATATCAGGAATTGGATTTCGGGACTGTCAGCAGGTTAGTGTTGCTGGCAATGCTGCTGCGGCAGGCTTTGTAATCAATAACGAGAGAGATGGAATGATAAATAACTGTTTTACAGAAAATGATATTGTAAATGAATATGGAAGTTATGTGGCGGGATTTGTAGCAAAGAATGAAGGACATATAACTGGTTGTAAAGCAATAGGGGAAGTAAAAGGAAAGAACCAAGTAGGAGGGTTTGTAGGACAGAATGAAGGTGGAACAATAACTGAATGTAAAGCAACAGGAAACGTAACAGGGAACGAATATTTTGTAGGAGGGTTTGTAGGATGGAATTATGAAGGTGGAACAATAATTGGATGCGCAGCAGAAGTAAACGTAAAAGGAAATGATAATATTGTAGGAGGTTTCGTAGGATCTAATTGTAAAGATGTAACAATAACTAACTGTATAGCAACAGGAAATGTAAGAGGAGATAAACGTGTAGGAGGGTTTGTAGGAGATAATAATTTCGGAGCAATAAATGGTTGCACAGCATACGTAAATGTAATAGGAAATGAATATGTAGGAGGATTTGTAGGATGGAATGGTGGTAGAAAAATAACTAACTGTGCAACAAAAGGAAATGTAAGAGGGGAAAAAAATCTAGGAGGATTTGTAGGATGGAATTATTGCGGCACAATAAATGGTTGCACAGCATACGTAAATTTAACAGGAAATAGCGATATAGGAGGCTTTGTAGGAAGTAATTATGTGCATGGGGAAATAACTGGTTGTGAAGCAATAGGAGAAGTAAAAGGAGATTATTCTATAGGAGGCTTTGTAGGAAGTAATAAAGGACAAATAATTGTATGTAAAGCAAAAGGAAATTTAATAGGGGGAAAAAAGTAGGAGGCTTTGTAGGATTTAATAGTGATATATTTGGAATAATTGTAGGAATAATAATAACATGCACAGCAACAGGGACTGTGACAGGGGAAAAAAACGTAGGAGGGTTTGTAGGAATTAATTGTAACGGAACAATAGCAACCTGCACAGCAGAAGGGAATGTAACAGGAAATGAATATGTAGGAGGCTTTGTAGGAGGTAATAATGGTGGGACAATAAATGATTGCACAGCATACGTAAATGTAATAGGAAATGCATATGTAGGAGGATTTGTAGGGAAAGATGAGGGAACAATAAATGGAGCAGAAGTAATAGTAAAGAAACAAGCAAATGAGCTTGAAGAAAATGAAAAAGGTAAGATAATTAATTGTCATTCCATAGGTAATGTGACAGTGATTGGCAATAATACGTTGGATGCAGTAGGAAATGGAAAAGTGCTAAATAAAAAGAAAGTGGTAACAGGAACAATAATGGGTATATTGTTAGCAGGAACAGCAGGAGGAGTAGCTTTCGGAACTGTAGGTTTTGATAAAGCAGGAAATACTTTAAAAAATGCATGGGATAGCGTGAAAACATTCTTAAATGAAAAGGTAACGACAAATTCAGACTATAAAAATGTCATAGGAGCTTTAATTGCTTTTGGAATAGCAGCAATCATAATAATAATTCCAATAGAATTTCACAAAAAGAATCATATAGATATTCCGATAGGAGGATTTGTAGGATACAATGGTGGAA
>CAJTNJ010000006.1 GCA_910577565.1 uncultured Oscillospiraceae bacterium
AGGCAGTGTGCAATCGATTGGGAATAGAGCGTTTTCTGACTGTAGTAGTTTGGCTTCTATAACTTATAACGGAACATCTGAACCGGAAATTCCAGATAGTGCATTTGTGGGCTGCAATATAGAATCAGTAAATGTTCCGACTAACTATGAAGGAGACACTTTCTGTGGTAAGCCAGTCAATAAAATAATTAATCCAGACAAACCGGTCGATCCAGAAAACCAGACAACCGGTCGATCCAGGCAAACCGAGCAAACCAGGCAAATCTAAAGCTGGAGTAATCGCAGGATCAGTTGTTGCAGCAGTAGTTGTTGTTGTTGCCGCAATTGTTGTAACTATAGTAATGTATGTAAAGAAACTTGGTTGTTTTGGCCGTGTTATGGACTCAATCAGTGCCGCAAGTGCCGTTTCCCCTTAGAATTGAAAAAGTTTGCCGTATGATTTAGTTAATAAATAGTATTCGTGATATATATTTCAAACATTGGTCACTGTGGAGCTGCAACTCTACAGTGACTTTTTCTTTTTTTATCTGACTCAGCGTATTTGGCACTCTCATTTTTTTAAAGCTCTTGAAAAGGTAAGATATTGTTGTTATAATTATTTTGCAAGGTTATTTTTTACAGATTTGGAGGAACGCACTATGCCTAACAGTATGACAGGGTTTGGTAGGGCAGATGTGTGTTTGAATGGAATAAAATTTTTGATTGAGATTAAATCTGTTAATAGTAGGTACATTGAAACATCAGTTAAGTTACCGGCAAATTATAGTTCTTTTGAAAGCAACATTAGACTATTTATAAAATCAAAGGTTTTTCGTGGTAAAGTCGATGTTACTATAAGAGAAATTGATAACGCTTTTTCAAATGCACAAGATTTGGTTTATAATGAATCATTGCTTGATAAATATATTGAAACACTGCGCAAAATTTCAAAAGATTATTCAATTGATGATGATTTAAGTGTTAATACCGTTAGTAACCTTTTAGGTGTGTTTTGTTTGAGCGAAAATAATGAAACGGTGCTTAAATGGGAAGATGTTAGAATTGCACTTGAAGATGCGCTAAAAGATTTTCTGGAATCAAGGAGCATTGAGGGCAAGCATATTTGTGGCGATATTTTAAAAAACATATTACTTTTGAAAAAGTTGGTTTTTGAAATAGAAAGTCAAGTTCCTAACATGCTTTTGGAATATGAAAAGCGGCTTAGTGAAAAATTAAAAAGCATTCTTGAAAGCAGCGACATAGACGACACAAGAGTTTTAATGGAAATTGCCTTGTTTACCGATAGAACTGATGTTAGTGAGGAACTTGCAAGGCTTTCTAGTCATATTGCTTCACTTGAAGATTTACTTTCAAGCAACTCTGATGTTGGTCGCAAATGTGATTTTATATTGCAGGAGATTAATAGGGAAATTAATACCATTGGTTCAAAAACAAAAAGCATAAAGATATCTGAAGTTGTTATTGAGAGTAAAACAATTGTTGAAAAAATAAGAGAGCAAGTTCAAAATTTAGAATAGGTGATAAATATGGACGGACTTATTAATATTGGCTGCAATAATTTTATCGCTGCAGACAAGTTAGTATCTGTTGTAGCTCCTGATGCTGCTCCTGTAAGAAGAGTGGTTGCTGCTGCAAAAGATTCGGGTAAACTTATTGATGCAACCTGTGGGCGCAAAACAAAGTCTGTTTTATTTATGAGCAGTGATCATATAATTTTATCTTGCATAGATGTTTGTGGCATAGAATCTAAAGTGCAAGAGTGTATAGATAAGGAGAAACAATGAAACGAGGAGTTTTAATGATAGTGTCAGGCCCATCCGGCAGCGGCAAGGGCACAATAGTGAAACAGCTTGAAAATGATGATAATATAAAAGTTTCTGTTTCTGCCACTACAAGAAAGCCAAGAGCCGGTGAAGAGCATGGAGTGCACTATTATTTTATGGAAAAAGATGAGTTTTTAAGCTGTGTTGATGATGGAGAAATGCTCGAGTATAATGAATATTGTGAAAACTATTATGGCACGCCGTTAATGGGAGTGGAGCCTTTTTTGAAAGAAGGCAAGGATGTTATACTTGAAATTGATGTTAATGGCGCAAAACAGGTAAGCAAAATTATGAAATGCGTTAAATTGTTTATTTTGCCACCAAGTATGCAATTGTTAAAAAAAAGGCTTTGCCTGCGTGGCACTGAAACAGAAGAAGCATTAAATATTCGGTTAAATCAAGCGCATTTTGAAATGGAGCAAGCATATAATTATGACTATTTAGTCGTTAATGATAATATTGATGATGCGGTAAACAAAGTAAAGTCAATATTAATTGCCCAAAGGCATAGAGTTTTTAATATGAAAGATAAACTTGATGAATTGTTAAAATAAAAATAATGTAAGGAGAAATTTATTATGAAAAGACTATCTATACCCGATATACTCAAAAACGGAGAAAGCTACTATTCTTTGGTAATAGGAGTTTCAAAAAGAGCCAGGCAAATAGTTGACTATGCTAATGACCATGGCTTGGCGGTTCCCGAAAAACCTGTTTCGGACGCTTTGGAAGATTTTATTCAGGATAGATATGTTTTAGTGGAACCAAAGGACATAGGCTGTAAAAATGCATAATGCGCTTAAAGACAAGAAAATTATTTTAGGTGTTAGCGGCGGGATCGCTGCTTTTAAAGCAGTTAGCGTTGCAAGCAGACTTGTCAAAAAAGGTTGCACTGTTAATACCATTATGACAAAAAATGCAGAGCAATTTGTAAGACCTCTTACATTTGAAACTTTGACAAATCGCCCTTGCATAATTTCAACATTTGAACGAAATGGCAAGTTCGATGTTGAGCATGTCTCTCTTGCAAAATCTGCAGATGCTTTTGTCATTGTCCCCGCCACAGCTAATGTTATAGCCAAAATTGCTCACGGCATAGCAGATGATATGCTAACCAGCACTTTTTTGGCGTGCAATTGCAAGAAGATTATATTCCCTGCCATGAATACAGGCATGTTTGAAAATGTTGCTACCAAAGAGAATATAAATATTTTAATAAGCCGCGGCATGGAGGTCATAGATCCTGTTGACGGCGTTTTAGCGTGTGGCGATATCGGCAAAGGTCGTCTTATGGAAGTTGACGATGTTATTAAATCTATAGAAAATATTTTGGTAAAAGATATGGATTTAGATGGCAAGAATGTTCTTGTGACAGCTGGTGCCACAGAGGAACCAATTGATCCGGTTAGATTTTTGACTAACCGTTCCAGTGGTAAAATGGGTTATGCAATTGCAGATGCTGCTGCTAAAAGAGGGGCTAACGTGACTTTAATTTCAGGGCGTGCAACTATAGCGCCACCGCCTGGTATGAGGGTTGAGTTTGCTTTTAGTGCGAAAGATATGTATGATAAAGTTTTGGAAAAAGCAGAAACAGCAGACATTTGCATCTTAGCCGCTGCAGTTGCAGACTATCGACCAAAAACTATATCTAAACATAAGATAAAAAAGACAGATCAAGATAGGGCACTTGAGCTTGTTAGAACGCCCGATATATTAAAATCTTTGGGAGAGCAAAAAATTAAAAACAGGTTTCTTTGTGGGTTTTCTATGGAGACAGAAGATCTTATTGAAAATTCCAAAGCAAAGCTTATATCCAAAAAAGCCGATATGATAATAGCCAACAACATAAATGATAAAGGCGCCGGTTTTTGTGTTGATACAAATAAGGCCAGCATCATTACAAAAGATAATGTTGTAAAACTTCCGCTTATGAGCAAAAAAAAGCTTGCTGATGTGATAATTGATAACATAGTTGCTTTGATTGAATGATAAAAGTGAAAATTAAAGGATTGCTTGTTGCTTTGGAGGAATAAATTTTGAGCATAGTTGCATCTGTTGCAGTTGAAAAGACATCGCTTCATTTTGATAGGCTCTTTGATTATATTGTGCCGAAAAATTTGTGCGCAGATGTTAAAGAAGGGTGTTTTGTAAGTGTGCCGTTCGGGCAGGGTAATAAAATAAGGCAGGGCATGGTAATAGAGATTAAAAACCATGAGCCGACTAAACGTTATAAAGAACTTTTAAGCTTGCTTGGGAAAGGTCCTGTGCTCTCGCAGGATCTTTTAAATGTTGTAAAATATCTTCATTCCACTTGTTTTTGCACTTGGTATGAGGCTATTAGAACCGTTTTGCCTTCGGGGCTTTTTTTTAGAATCGATGAGTGTTGGAATTTTATCTTTATTGAAGGTTTAGATTATTCTCAAGACGAAATTGATATTATTTTGCGGCTTAAAAAATTATCTGACCTTAAGTCGATAAACAAAGCCATTGAAAAGTTTATAAACGAAGGAAAATCTAAAGCCATAAGGTCCTTGGAAAAAAAGAACGTTTTGTTTCGTCTTGGAGATTCAAGACGAAAAATTTGTGACAAAAGAATCTCAATGGTAAAGATTTTGAATAGCCCAAGCTTTAATGGCAAATTAACGGCTAAGCAAAATAAATTGCTGAGTTTTATTGAAGAATCAGGTTCGGTTTCAGTCAAGGAAGCGTGTTATATTTGTGGTGTTACTGAAATAGTGCTGAAAAATCTTGTAAAATATGGCCTTGTTGAGGTTTTTGAAAGAGAAACATATCGCAACCCATATGAAGGTGTTAAAATAACAAAGTCTGTTGACGATATTGTGCTTACAAACAAACAACAGGAGGTAGCAAACGGACTTATAAAATTGTTGGATTCAAACAAAGCCTGTGTATCGCTTTTACGGGGCGTTACTGGAAGTGGTAAGACTCAGGTTTTTTTGAAATTAATTAAGCACACTTTGGATAAAGGAAAACAGTGCATTTTGATGGTGCCTGAAATATCACTCACTCCTCAAATTTTATCATTTTTCCAGTCTTTGTTCGGCGATAATGTAGCGGTATTTCACAGTGCGATTTCTATGGCAGAACAGCTTGATGAATATAAAAGAATAAGCAGAGGTGAAGCGAATGTTGTGATTGGCACAAGAAGTGCAGTATTTGCTCCTTGCAAAAATTTGGGTCTCATCATAATGGACGAGGAGGGCGAGCACACCTACAAAAGCAGCGATCTAAGTCCAAGATATCATGCAAGAGATGTGGCAAAATATAGGTGTTTTAAGTCCTCTTCTATGTTGTTGCTTGCTTCTGCTACTCCGAGCATTGAAACACAATATTATGCTAAAATCGACAAATATCATGAGTTTGTTTTAGATCAAAGATATGGCAATGCAAAACTTCCTGAAGTGATGATTGTTGATTTAAAAAGAGCGCAGACTTCACAGGTTACAGGAGTTAGCGAAATGCTTGCGGAAGAGCTTTTGAAAAACCTTGAAAATGGTGAGCAAAGCATATTGCTTTTAAACCGCAGAGGTTATAATTCTAGTGCGGTTTGCATTGATTGTGGGTGGGTAGCTCATTGCCCAAATTGCACAGCACCAATGACCTATCACAAGGCAAACGATTCGCTTATGTGTCATTATTGCGGGCACATTCAGGAAAAGATTGAAAATTGCCCTATTTGCGGTCAAGACCATATACTCTATCAAGGACATGGCACACAAAAGATAGAAGAAGAACTAAAAAGGACTTTTTTTAAGGCTCGCGTATTAAGGTTAGATGCCGACTCTACTTTCACGCGTAAGGTTTTGGAAGATAAAATCAAAAGTTTCGAAAATGTGGAATATGATATATTAATAGGTACACAGATTGTTGCAAAGGGTTTAAATTTTCCAAATGTAACCTTAGTTGGTGTGCTTTTTTTGGACAGCATGCTTTATGGTGCAGACTTTAGGTGTCATGAGCAGTTGTTTTCTCTTCTTACTCAAGTAGTTGGAAGAAGCGGCAGAGGCAATAAAGTGGGAAGAGCGATAATTCAAACATATAAACCCGAAAATCAAACGATTTTGCAAGCTGCAAAGCAAGATTATGAAATGTTTTATCGCGATGAGATATTGGAAAGAAAGAGCTTTTTTTGTCCGCCGTTTTGTGATTTGTGCATGATTAATTTCAGTGGATTTGAGGAAATTAGAGTTCAAAGATGCGCCGAAGCAGTTGTTAAAGTATGCAAAAAATTTGCGGATGAAAAGGTGCCAATCAGACTTCTTGGCATTGCTACCCCATATTTTAGCAGACTAAATAAAAGATATCGTCGCAGAATAATAATAAAATGCCACAATACCCCAAATTTTAGGGCATGGATGAGAAAAGTGATAAGTGAAGCTTTAGATTCTAATTTGTTTTCAAAAATTAGGGTGAACATTGACATCAACGGTGATATAATATAATATATAAATAAGCATAAAATACACTAAGTATAATATAGGAGGCATTATGGCTATTCGTAATATGGTAACGGATGATGATCCAATTTTGCACAAAAAGTGTCGTGAAGTCACAAGTTTTGATGAACATTTGTCTATTTTAATGGATGATATGATTGAAACATTGCACAGTTTTGACAGAGCTGTTGGTCTCGCTGCTCCTCAAATAGGTATACTTCGCAGGGTCGTTGTTATAGACGTTGGTGAAGGGGTAATAGAGCTGGTTAATCCGGAGATAGTAGCTCAAAAAGGAAAGCAGTTTGGACCGGAAGGCTGCCTTTCCTATCCAAACGTATATGGAAATGTGGAAAGACCAAACTATGTCAAAGTAAAAGCTTATGACAGAAAAGGCAAACTGTTTTTTCTAGAGGGAACCGAACTGCTTGCGCGTGCATTTTGCCATGAAATTGATCACTTAAATGGCATTGTGTTTCTTGACAAAGCAAAAGAATTAAAAGAGATAGAGCGCGCAGAGGCTTAATGAATTAACAATTGTACGTTTAGGGGGATAGTTGCCGGAAATTATGAGAGTGGTTTTTATGGGCACGCCTGATTTTGCAGTTAGTACGCTTAAAAAATTGATGGGAAGCGATCATGAAATAGTCGCCGTATTCACACAGCCGGATAAGCCTGTTGGCAGGAAACAGCTGTTTAAGCCGCCATCGGTTAAGGTAAAGGCTTTGGAGGGCGGTTTAAATGTATATCAGCCAGACAGTTTAAGAGACGAAGAAACTAAAAAACTTTTAAGTTCGTTAGATGTAGATGTTATAGTCGTTGTTGCTTATGGAAAAATTTTACCGAAGGAAGTTTTAGATATCCCGAAATATGGATGCATAAATGTTCATGGATCTTTGCTTCCAAAATATCGAGGTGCGTCTCCGATTCAAACGAGCATTTTAAATGGCGACAAGGTAACGGGCGTCACTACCATGTATATGTCTGAAGGATTAGACACCGGCGATATTATAGATAAAGCTCAAATTGAAATTGGCGATAACGAGACGGCTTCCGAACTTTTTGCAAGGCTTGCTCCAATAGGTGCCGAACTTTTATGTGAGACTTTAAATAAAATTGAAACAAAAACTATAAAGCGCACCGTCCAAGATGATAAGCTTGCAAGCTATGCTCCCATTTTAACCAAGCAAATGGCAAAAATTGATTTTTTAGACAGCGCATTTAATGTTCACAAAAAAATATGCGGGCTATCTGAGTGGCCTTGTGCATATTGTTATTTAAAAGGTAAAAAACTAAAAGTATATCATAGCTGTCTAGCAGACGGATTTAGTGGAAAACCTGGAGAATTGCTTGACGATAGGCGAATGATTATAGGATGTTGTGACAAGGCTGTTGAGTTTATGGAGATTCAGCTGGAAGGAAAAAAGAGAGTTGCTGCAAGAGACTTTTTAAATGGAAACCAAATAAAAAAAGGCGATATATTAGAGTAATATTATGTTAAGGAGTAAAATATAATGTATTTTTATTGGGGAGATTTTTATTATTTTTTGATTCTTATAGTTCCGGTCTTAATTTTATCTATAGCTGCTCAAATTATGATGGAAACAACCTACAAAAAGTATTCAAATGTGAAAAACAGACGTGGACTTAGTGGCGCTGTAGTTGCGAGAACAATTTTGGACAGCAAGGGTTTAACGGATGTTAGAATAGAAATGGTAAACGGCAGATTAACCGATCACTTTGACCCAAGAGATAATGTGGTCAGACTGTCAGAGGGAAATTATAATGGAACAACCATCTCGGCAGTGGGTGTTGCGGCTCATGAGGTCGGACATGCAATTCAATATGCAGAACACTATGCACCTATAAAATTAAGAGCGGCTGTGATACCGGCTACTAGATTTGGATCTTGGTTCTATTTCCCGCTGTTTTTGCTTGGAATATTATTTCAAATGCCAACACTTGCCTATATTGGAGTTGGTTTGTTTGCGATGATTGCTATATTTCAATTGATAACGTTGCCTGTTGAGTTTAACGCAAGCAATAGGGCAATTAAAATTTTAAACAAAGATTTTGTGCTTGATGCTGATGAAGTTTCAGGTGCAAAGAAGGTTTTAACAGCTGCTGCCATGACATATGTTGCGGCGCTTTTGATGTCTATTGTGCAGATCATACGTTTGGTATTAATAGTAAGGCGAAATGACTAAACAAAGTCCTAGGCAGATGGCAATGATGCTGCTGCATCGCATGGAACAAAATAATGCATATTCAAACATAGTGCTTGATTCTTTTTTCAGCAAAGAGTCATTAAATCAAAGAGATCGTGATTATATAACGCAGCTTTTTTATGGTGTGCTTGAGCAAAAGATCACACTTGATTATATGATGTCTAATTACATAAAGATAAACAAGACGCAGCATAGGGTTTTAATAATTTTAAGGATGGCTTTTTATGAGCTGGTCTATTTGAATGCCAAAGATTATGCAGTTGTTAATGAGTATGTTGATCTTGCAAAAGCTATTGGATTAAAAAATGCCGTTGGTTTTATTAATGCAGTTTTAAGGTCATTCATTAGAGATGATAAAAAAGTCAAATATCCATTAAAGTCTAAAGACAAGGTAAACTATCTTCGAACTCTTTATTCTTGCTCAAGTTGGATTGTGGATGAATTAATTAGAGATTATGGATTTGAAACCGCTGATATGTTTTTAAAACAACAGCTATATAAGCCGAGTGTGGCAATTAGGGTTAACACAACAAAAATAGGCGCAAACGAATTGATTTTTAAATTAAAACAAGATGGCATAGAAGTTGTGTCAAGCAAGGTGCCAAATTGTCTTATTGTTAAAAGCGGCAATGTAATCAAAACAAAAGCATTTGCCGATGGATTGTTTCATGTTCAAGATATTTCTTCTCAATTGTGTTCGTTAGTTGTTTCCTATTTTAAACCAAGTACAGTATTGGATGTTTGCTCTGCGCCGGGCGGAAAGGCATTTACGATAGCTGAGGAAACAAATGCGAAAATTTTAGCATGTGATATTTATCCTAAAAGAGTTGGACTAATTGAAAAAGGCATTAAAAGGTTAGGGCTTTCAAACAACATAGACGTTTTGATTCATGATGCCAAAACTGCGATAGAAAAACAATTTGATTTAGTGCTTTGTGATGTTCCGTGTTCTGGGCTTGGTGTAATGAGGCGAAAACCGGAGATTAAGTATAAGAAGAAAAGAGATGTAGATGAGCTAAGAAACGAGCAATATGCAATCATTTGTGAAGCATCTAAAAGTGTTAAATGTGGCGGATATTTGGTTTATTCAACTTGTACGTTGAGAAAATATGAGAATGAAGATATTGTAAATTTATTCTTAAGTAACAATTGTGAATTTGAAATTTGCCACTTACCGCAGTTTATGAGAAACTATTTTGAAAACTTTTCGGACATGCTTACCATGATCTCGGGTGAATTGGACTGCGATGGTTTTTTCTTGACCATACTTAAGAGAAAGATTTGAGAATTGGTGATTAATATTTAGTTGGATAACAAAATCTAAAGAACCGAGAGAATGTGTTTTTTCGTTTGTTCAAACATTGTGTTCTTTTTGGTACTTGAACATTTTAAACTTGTTTGTAGTTTTGAATTGAAAATATAAAGGCAAAAATGATTGTTTAAAAATTTAAACATAATTAAAAATTCTTATTCCTATGTTAAAAAATATAGATATATATGGCGAAATTGTCAATGGTTATGCACAATTAATATAACCATTTAATAAAAAGTTTCATATAAATAGCATAAAAATTCGCAAAAAACTTGTATCTTTACTAGATAATACTGTAAAATACTTGTATATCTATTCGTTGAGAAATTAATGTTTTTTAAAATGCATTTGAATTAGCAAATAGATATGGTTTCAAATTTTATAAAAAGTTTTAAGATTGTTGACGAAGTGGGTTTTGTGTTATTTTTGAAATAGCTTGAGATAAAAATTATGCTCAAAGCAAGTTTGTGCCAAGACATTAACGCATTATGAGGCTGGTTAAGTTAGAGGATGTTTTAAACTAAATTGAAGGAGGGATTACCCTTTGAATGTTTATGGAAAGACTGATATTGGAAAAGTAAGGCAAGAAAACCAGGATACTTTTGCATATGGCAAGCCAAGTGAAGACACTTGTTTTGCTTTCGTTTGTGATGGCATGGGAGGTCAAAACGGCGGGAATATTGCAAGTCAGATAACACGTGATATTTTGGTTGAGAGGTTTTTTAGAGGTTTAAATCAAAAGCTTACACAGGATATTGCCAGAAAAATTATTTATGATGCATATGAAAATGCGAACAATGTAATTATAAACAAGTCAATAGTCGACAGCACATTAAAAGGAATGGGGACTACAGTGGTTGGTGCAATTTTGGCTGATGATAATTTATGGATTGGTCATGTTGGAGACAGCCGAGCATATTTATATAGTGATGGAATGTTAACAAAGCTTACAACCGACCATTCTTATGTTCAGATGTTGGTTGAACAGGGCGATATAACAGAAGAAGAGGCAAGAAACCATCCCAGAAGAAATGAAATCACAAGAGCGATTGGCATGGTAACGGGCGTTGAATTTGACTTCATGGCAAAAAAATTAAGAGACAATGATAAATTATTGCTTTGTACAGATGGTCTTACTGGCGTTTGCAGTGATGATGAAATAAAAGAAGTATTGGATTCTTGTGATGATGTAAAGCAATGCGTGAATAGACTTGTTAATTTTGCAAACAGTAACGGTGGAAATGATAATATAACCGTCGTTATATTGGAAAAATAAATTTAGTCATAAATAGTTTAGGGGCAATTTGGAGGTTATAATGGATAAGTTCATAGGGAAACGTTTAGATGGCAGATATGAATTTTTGGAACTGATTGGCATTGGTGGCATGGCAAACGTTTATAAAGCACATGACATAGTAGAAAAGCGCGATGTTGCCATAAAAGTTTTAAAAGAAGAATTTTTGGGGAACGAGGAATTTGTGCGCAGGTTTCGCAATGAATCAAAAGCGGTTGCAAGCTTATCTCACCCAAATATTGTTCGCATATATGATGTTAATTTCGGAGACAGGATACAATATATTGTTATGGAATATATTGATGGCATAACTCTTAAAGAGTTTATGGACAAAGCACATATTTTAAACTGGAAAGATGCAGTTCACTTTACTGTGCAGATTTTGCGTGCCCTTCAGCATGCTCATGATAAAGGAATTGTGCATAGAGATATTAAACCTCAAAACATGATGCTTTTGCAAGACGGCACAATAAAAGTTATGGATTTTGGAATTGCACGATTTGCTCGTGATGAAACGGTAATGCACGATAAAGCAATAGGTTCTGTGCACTACATAAGTCCGGAACAGGCAAGCGGGGGAGTTACCGACGCTAAGTCCGATATATATTCTGTAGGCATTATGATGTATGAAATGCTTACCGGCAAGCTTCCGTTTGATGGAGATACACCAGAGCAGGTGGCGGTTAAGCAGATACAGTCGTTTGCTGAGTCGCCACTAAAACTAAACCCGAATCTCCCTCAGGGCTTGGTTGAAATTTTAGTTCGCGCTATGCAAAAAAATCCCGGCAAGAGATATCAGTCAGCTGCAGAGATGTTGCGCGATATTGATGAGTTTAAGAAGAATCCGGATATCCTTTTTGAATATAAATATTTTAATGAAGATGGAAATACCAAATATTTTACTACGCCTGAAAGGGATGATATTAAAAGCACAGAGCTTGCAAAAACCTTGAGTGAAAATGATAAATCACAAAAAAAGAGCAAGATAATACCAATACTTCTCGGCATATCAGGAGGAGTGGTTTTAGTATCGATAATAATAATTTGTATCTTTGTATTCGGAAGCGGAGGATCGGATATAGTTGATATTGAATTGCCAAATTTTGTTGGTGTTAAATATGATGATATAAAAACAATGGACAATGGCAAATATGCAAAATTAGGTTTTTCTGTAACAGAAGAACCAAGCCTTGAATATGCAAAAGGCATTGTTTTTGAGCAATACCCCACTGCTGGCATGATGGTTAAATCGGATTATAAAGACATTAAAGTAAAAGTCAGCACAGGTCCACAAGTTATATCAGTTCCAAATGTAACAAACATGTCTCTTTCAGATGCTCAGTCAAAGCTTAAGTCTTGTGGTTTTATAAATATAAAAACAGTTCAAGAAGATAACAAAGATATGACCGCAAATTATGTTATATCAACCGATCCAAAAAGTGGTACTCAAATAGCCGCTGATGCGCAGATAACAATATATTATAGCAGCGGCAAAGGAAAAACTGCAAAGATACCAAATGTTGTTGGTCAAGATGAAGAGGTTGGTAAAGCAATGCTTAAAGCAGCCGGTTTTTCGGTATATGTAAAAGAACAAGATAGCACCCAAAGTTCGGGAACTATTTTATCTCAAAATCCCACTGGCGAAGCAGAGGTTGATTCTACCATAACGATAGTTGTGAGCAACGGTAAGGCTCCTGCACAAACCACAACAGTTAATATAAAACTAAATTCAAATACTACAGTTAGTGATACATTCCATGTGGTTGTAACTAATTCCAGTAGCAAGATTATGAGCGAGGGCGATTATCAAGTGGGCGCAAATTTATCTTTTGAAGATTCGGGCTCATCTCCAGTAACGTATACCGTTAAAATAACAAATAAATCAACAGGAAAATCAGCTGTTTATGGAGTAGTTACTGTTAACTTTAGTCATTCGCCGCCATCTACTTCTTCTAACTTTGACTCTTCTGCATTTGCACAGACAATGCACAATTAATTTGTAGTGTTGTGTCATTTTAGCTTGTTAAAGATTAATATGTTATCCATTTAAATATGAAAAGACCGATGGTTCAGTGTTTATCATCGGTCTTTTGTTATGGAAATTTACTTTTTATATGTTTAGATTTTATGGTAAATGTATTTTAATTATTTTCTTTTTTTATTTTGAAGAAAAATCTAAGGAGAGGAGATAGAACTTTTGGACTGTGAACGACAACTATTTTCATAAAAAAACAACTCCTTTTCATATTAAAATTATTTACAGCATAGTACAATAGTAAGACCAATTATAATTAGGATGATAGCCGCGACAATGGCGATTGTTTTTATCGGCGTTGTAAAAAATATAATTAAAACGCCTCCTGCAATTAGAAATTTTCCGATTGGATTAAATTTACAGTTTCTTTTACGTCTATATTTCATTTTAGCACCTCACCCTATTGGCCTTTGACATGCCTTCACGATTTATAATACGTTAAATTATAAGTTATTGTGCATATCCATTTTTTATTATGAATAAAATTCCATATGGAGGTGGACAAAATGGAGGATGAATATCTAGATGATGACATTCAATTCGAAGAGGAATATGATGAAGACTACAATAAAGAAGCAGAACCTGAAAAGAAGAAAAGAGGGCTTTTCTCTCGTGTGATACTTTTTCAGACTGTTGTTTGTGTTATGTTTCTCGCGTCCCTTGGTGGATTAAAGATTATGTTGCCGGATATATATAAAGATGTAAGTGAACAATTGCGAAGTGCTCTCATGGGACCCGAGATAAAAGAGGGAGTAAAAAACATATTAAATCAAATAACGATATTTATTGATAGTTTAACACCAATTGGCAGAAATGATTCAAAAAAAGAGGACAGTTCGCAGGATATTCAGCAAGATACTGAAAGTGACAAAGCAGTTGAGCAGCAAAATGTAGATTCAAACTCTAATTTAGAAGAGCATAAGTTTATACAGCCGACAAATGGCCCTATATCATCACCTTTTGGAGAGAGGATAAGTCCATTTGATGGAACGACCGTAAATTATCATTATGGAGTTGATATAGCAGTTGATGATGGAACACCGGTTATGGCGATGACAGATGGGGTTGTAAGCACGGCTGATTTTTCACAGATTTCGGGAAATTTTTTATCTATAGTTCACGCAGATGGATATGAGTCTTTATATGCGCATTGCAGCGAAGTATTGGTTGAAACTGGAAGCGATGTTGCGAGCGGACAAATAATAGCGCTGTCGGGTCAAACAGGACTTGTAACAGGTTCACATTTGCATTTTGGAGTTAAGAAAGATGGGAATTGGATAGACCCGGTTACTTTGTTCCCGACTCTTACATGATTAGGCTAAAAATTTTTGGCATCAAAATTGAGATATCTTTTTTATATTTGTCTTTAATAGCTGTGCTGTCAATATATGATAGGACAGGTATAGTGATTTGGGGCATATTTTCGTCATTTTTTCATGAAATTTGTCATTTGATCACACTTTACATTTTTCGGATAAAACCTACACATATGATATACGGTCTAAGCGGCATAAAAATTGTCAAAGAGAATATCTGCTCACCTGTTAAGGAAATAATTGTATTGATTTCAGGATGTTTAGGTAACTTATTATTATTTTTAATTTGCATTAGGTTTGGTTTGTTGACTGGAGCAACAGTAAATTTGTGCCTATTTGTTTTTAATTTATTGCCAAGTATGGTTCTTGATGGTGGACAAATACTTTATACGATATTTGAATGTTTTTTTGGTTGTTATAAAAGTTTTGTTATATGCAAAGTTATATCTATAGTGGTTTCGTTTATCTTGCTTATAACCGGCGTAGTTATGCTTTTATATTTTAAAAATCCAACTATGATGTTTACCGGAGCAATGCTTATGTGTTCGTCAGTTTATCAGAAGTTTTAGCATATATTTACACAAAATATGATAAAACAGCGCACAGATAAGATATAGTTTATATGTTCTTAAAATCCAAAAAATAATGGTTATAATAATTTGTCTAATATGTTTTTTGATCCTAGTCTTATCTTTCTTAATTATTATGATTCTATTCGAAGGTGTTGTTATTTTGAATCAAACTTAAAAAAGATTATATATTAAACTTTATCTGTGTGATATAAATTTAATTTTGAATTATATAAAACTTTATGAACAAATGGACCAACGTTAACAAAAAATAACGTAGTAACTATAGGTTTGTCAATGATGTGTTACAAATTAGAAAAAGTAAAAAAAGCATATTTAGTAGAGTGCCAATTTAGAGGACGCATTGTAAATTTATTATATTAACGCCTTCTAACCACCAGTTGCTTTTTAAAATCATCGAAGGAATGAATATATGTAAAGCATAGTTTGTGTTATCTTATTCATAATGAATATGGCACATGCTTTTCGTTTTTATTTATAACTCAACCTTAACGCAGGTTGTTCCTATTTACTATCTTTTTTCTCTTTTTGTCACACATCATTGTAACACCTACAATTTTAACACTTTCTTAGTCAAACGCTTGCTTGTAAAAAAAATATTGATGTAGTATAATTAAAAATGTCTTTGCAATAGAGGTGAGATAAAATATCGACTCAACTAATAATACAATATATATCTCGTGCAGTGGCAATATTAATAAGCTTGCCGGTTCATGAGTTATCTCATGGTTTTACTGCAAGGTTGTTTGGGGACTATACTGCACAAAATAGAGGAAGATTAACGCTTAACCCATTAAAACATTTAGACCCTATTGGAACAATAATGCTTTTGACACTTGGATTTGGTTGGGCAAAACCCGTCCCTGTGAATATAAATAATTTTTCCAATCCTAAAATTAAAATGGCGATTGTATCTCTTATGGGTCCTGTTTCAAATATATTATTAGCACTTATTGGAACAGCATTTTACAAAATAGCGGTTATATTAAATTTAGCAAAAATTGGCGGAGTTTTTATTATATACTTAATGACATTTTTTAATTATTTTGTTATGATAAATTTATTGCTTGCGGTTTTTAATCTTATTCCTATACCGCCACTTGATGGTTCGAGGATTATAATGGCGTTTTTGCCATCTAAATATTATAATTTTGTAATGAAGTATGAACAAGTAGGTCTTGTTGTAATAATGGCTTTACTTTTCTTTAACGTTTTAGATACGCCTTTGCATATTTGTATGACATTTTTATTTAAACTTTGTGATTTATTGTTTTCTCCTATAGAAATAATACAAAGGTTCATAGCTTAAATTTTGATTTTTAAGGCAGGCAAATATATGGATAAAATCAATTTTAAACTGGAGGTTTTTGAAGGACCTTTAGATTTATTATTGCATCTTATTAAAAAACATAAACTTAACATATGCGATATTGAAATATCTGAACTTTTAAAACAATATTTTAATTATATAAATGAAATAAATGCCAATAATTTAGAAGTTTCAAGCGAATTTTTAGCTATGGCAGCAAGGCTTGTGTATATTAAAACCTGTTCGCTTTTGCCAAAAAGCGAGGAGGAAGAAAAGCTAAAAGCAGAGCTTACTGGTGCTTTGCTGCAGCTTGAGTTGGTTAAGAAGATAGCTTTCGAATTATCTAAAATTAATGCTTATGGTGATATATTTGCAAGAGATCAAGTCAAAATAGATATGGATAAAACATATAAACATATGCACGATAAAAATGAGTTAATTGAATGTTATAAAGTTGCTATGATAAAGGTTGATCGAAAAACGCCACCGAGCAGATCTGATTTTTCTGAAATTGTAGAACGAAAAATAGTATCAATAACATCACGCTTAATATTTGTGCTTAGAAAACTATATAAAAAGGGTTCTTTGCCATATCTCGAGTTTTTTAACAGTACCGATAAGTCGGAAAAGGTAGCAACTTTTTTGGCTGTTTTAGAGCTTGCCAAGTCTAAAAGGATATTTATAAGTGAAGATAATAAAGTTATACACTTTAAGTATGCATAATATTTTGATTAATAAAAGGTGAAAGGCGGATTTGAGTATGGAAAAAGGTATTCAGCAAAGTTTGCTAAGTTATCTTGCAAAAATTGAAGCTGTACTTTTTGCTTATGCTGATCCTATGCCTATAGTTAAACTTTCGGAGTTATTGGGCATAACCGCTTCTGCCTGCAGACAGCAGCTTGAAGAAATGTCTGAAATTAATAACGACAAAAACAGAGGGCTTATGTTAGTTTTTTTAGATGATTGCGTTCAGCTTGTTTCAAAACAAGAGTTTAGTTCAATTATAAAAAGCTCTATAGAACAAAAACATCAATCTAAGCTCACACCTGTTTCTATGGAAGTGCTTGCAATAATTGCATATAATCAGCCTGTAACCAAAGGTTTTATTGAACAAGTAAGAGGCACCAACTCAAACAATATAGTAAATTCTCTTTTAGAAAAAGGTTTAATAGAAGAGGCAGGAAGGATGGATATTCCTGGAAAGCCTATAAGCTATAAAACAACAAAAGTTTTTTTAAGATCTTTTGGCCTTAAAGATCTAAGTCAGTTGCCACCGCTTGAAGAAGATGAGCAAATGATCACCACGCAGGAGGTTTTTTCAGAGCATGGTGGTGATTCATGAGAGCTGTTTATATAATTTGCATTATTGTTATTGTACTTTTTTTGATAGGTATGGTTAAAATAAAATTAGATGTATCTTATGAAGATGATGAAGAAGTACGAGCTATTCTTAGACTTTTGTTTTTAAAGTTTAGGCTATTGCCTTTAAAAAATAAAAAGCCTAAAAAAGAAAAAAACAAGAATGAAGAGAAAGCAGTTTTAGAAAAAAAACAAATAAAAAAAGAAGAACACAATAAGCAAAAACAGAGTTTTGGCGAGTTGCTTGAAATGGTTAAAGTGTTTTTGGATCCACTGCCTGATTTTTTAAAATCGTTAAGTAAAGGGCTTAAAATTAAAAAATTAAAGGTAATATGGTGTATAGCAAAAGAAGATGCTGACCAAACTGCTATATTATATGGAAAAAGTTGTGCAATATTTTATAGCGTGCTTGGAATTTTAAATTCTTTTTTTGATGTGGATATGGATAAAATTAGAATATATCCTGATTTTATAGGTGAACAGAGCTTTTGTAATGTCTTTTTCCGACTGCAGATACGTATAGGAAGGCTTTTAATGAGCGGTTTAAAGTATCTTGCAGCGGTTTTTATGAAACTTATAAATAATAATTTAAAAAGTTTAAAAAGAGTAAAAAAACAAAGGAGAGGTAAAAATGAATCATACAATTGAAGGAATGTTGGGCGTATCCATGGAAAAAATACGTGAAATGGTGGATGTTAATACCATAATTGGTACTCCAATTACAACGCCGGATGGTCTAACAACGGTAATCCCTGTTTCAAGAGTTAGCTTTGGATTTGGATCCGGTGGATCAGATTTGCCTTCTAAGAAGGAAAAAGATATTTTTGGCGGAGGAGCCGGAGCTGGTGTTTCTATTCGGCCACTTGCATTTTTAATAATCAGTGGTACGGATGTTGATCTCATACAAATTGATGAACACAGCAAAGGTTTAGAAAGAGCTGTTGAAGTTGTGCCTGAAGCTATTTCTAAATTAATGAATATGTTTAAAAAGAAAAAAGATGATAAAAAAAACGCTAAAGATGAGGATATTTAAATCAAAGATAATTAAGAATTAATAAATAAAACAAGTTTTTTCAAATAATGAAATTACTGTAATTTTGTTGTATATTTATTATCACTCGCATGTAAAAGTAAAGTGTTCAACACAGAGAATCGCTATTAAAGAAAAACTATTGTTTGCAAGATAGTCTCAAGCTAAAAAGCTATATTAAAAAGCAAAAAAGTGAAACGATAGATTGCATATTAATGGTATCAAGAAATGATGCAGAGTTTGTTGAGCAACTGTTGCAATTTAGCGTCAATATCTCAAATGCAAAAACCATTTTCAACAAAATAGCATAATTTTTAAATATAGCTATCATAATTCATCTGAAATGTTTTTATGTTGCTTATTTAGTAGTGCCTTTATATTTATTGTTCATTACACTTTTGTTTTGTCGATTAATTGTTTAGGCAGATTTACTGCAATTTTTATTATATAATGCTATAAATCAATTTTTGTTGCTTTTCGTTTTGCTGGGCGCTATTTTTCATAACTTTATGAATGCTTCAAAGTTTTTTTTACCAGATATTTAATAATAAAAAGCCTTAAATTCATTGGAATTAGTTTTAACCAAAAGTCATATATTTAAATTATAATTATTTGTTTTATCATATGAATTTTGGGGGAATTAAGCTTTGAGTTTTGTTAAGATATTTGGCAATTTCAAAAATATAATATGTTATACAATTATAGTAAGCGTTGTTTTTGTATCAGTTATATATGTTAACGGTGAAGAAAAACATCCCGATATACATGCTCAAAACGGCGCTATACTTATAGCATGTGATACCGGAGCGGTATTTTATGAGCAAGATGCTGATAAAATTGCGCCAATGGCTAGCACCACAAAGATTATGTCAACAATGTTAGCTCTTGAAAGTAAAAATTTAGATGAAACTTTTGTTGTAGATTCAAATGCCATCAAAGTTGAGGGAAGCTCGATGGGTTTGAGAGAAGGCGACATGGTTACATTGCGCGATTTATGTTATGGCATGATGCTTCCTTCCGGTAATGACGCAGCTAATGCAGCAGCTGTTAGGGTTTCTGGATCTATAGATAAATTTGTGAAAAAAATGAACAGCAAAGCAAAAGAAATTGGCATGAAAAATACTAATTTTTGTACTCCGTCGGGGCTTGATACAGCAGACCCTAATGAGCATCATTCTACTGCAAGGGATATGGCCGTTTTGGTCAAAAAAGCCATGGAAAACCCGGATTTTTGCGATATATGTTCTCAATATTCAAAACAGCTCTGTTATGGAAATCCACCTTACAACAGAACCTTATATAACCATAACAAATTGCTAAATAGCTACGAAGGAGCATGTGGTGTTAAAACTGGTTTCACAAAAAAAGCAGGAAGGTGTTTGGTTTCGGCCGCACAAAAAGATGGAGTTAAACTGATTGCAGTAGTATTAAAAGATTATGCCGATTGGAATGATTCCAAAGCTCTTTTTGACTATGGATTTTCCAAGATGAGTTTGGTGAATTTGCCTAACGACTTTAGTGATATTTCTCTTACAGCAGTTGGAAGTCAGGATGAAAAATTCGGGGTAAAATCTGATGTTCCACCTAAAACATCAATTACAAATGATGATATTAACAAAGTAAAGATTACTATAAAAACTGATCCTTTTTACTATGCTCCAATTAAAGAAGGTAGCAAGGTAGGAGAAGCGGTATATTCTATAGACAATAACATATTGTGCAAAGTGAATTTGTATGCAGACAAAAATATAGAATAAAAGTTAGAGTTAATAGTGTTTGCACGGATGTAAAATAGGAGAGATAAATGAAAAAAGAAAGAATACAAAAAATAATTGCTGATTTTGGCTTTTGTTCAAGGCGAAAAGCGGAAGAGCTGATATCCCAAAATAGAGTTATGTGCAATGGCAAGAAGGTGAATCTTGGAGATAAAGCAGACTTCAACGATGTCATAACTATTGACGGAGAGCCTATTAAATTAAAAAGAAATAAAAAGAAGATATATATAATGTTATATAAACCAAGAGGTTATGTAAGCACCATGTCAGATGAGCGTGGCAGAAAATGCGTTGCAGATTTGGTTAAAGATCTGCCATGTCGCGTGTATCCCATTGGCAGGCTTGATGTTAATTCAGAAGGATTGTTACTTTTTACAAATGATGGCAATTTTGCAAATGATATTATGCACCCAAGCAGTCATGTGAATAAAATATATAGGGTAACAATTAGGCCGGATATTACCGATCAGCAGGTGGCAAAGCTTTCAGAAGGCGTCTATATAGACGGTAAAAAAACAGCACCGGCTTTAGTAAATATTTTAAGTAAAGAACCAAATAGGGTCGTTGTTGAGATGATAATTAGTGAGGGTAGAAACAGACAGATTAGAAAAATGATGGATTCATTGGGAGTTAGAGTAGTTCGTTTAAAAAGAACATCTATTGGTCCTATAAAATTAGGTATGTTAAAGCCCGGTAGATGGCGTGAGTTAAAGCCGGGTGAATTAAGTTCTCTTAAAAATGAGGTTAAAAAACGCTTTGATAAATAATATTTTTATAAAGTTGGTTTTGCGGTCTTATGTTGCAAAAGCTTCTTTTTTGAGATTGTGATTTTGTAGTGTTTGTTAGATTGGTTTGTTAGGTATTGTGTTAAGATTTAAAAGTTTAATTAGATTATATAAAGTGTGAAAAATAATAATGTATTACACAAAAAAAGTATTCCTTTTTAGTTATGAAATTTTTACCAAATCGACGAGCATTTTTAACAAAAATGGCAGATAGATTTACGTTTTTTAGTCTTTTAACTATAATGTTTGGTTATAGAAAGTGTTATTAGTAGATATATAATGCAAAAATACCACTTTTTAATTTATGGTTAAAGAAAACACTACACAATTGCTGCGCTTTGAAATAATTAATAAGTATGAAATTATTACCAAATATTTAGAATTTAAAATATAGCAAAGAAGAAAAGTCAAAGTTTTTTAGCTTTTTTAGCTACAATTGATTTGATTTTATAAAGGTTTGTTGCATGCGGTTAAATGCTTTTGAAAAACCATATTTTTCTTGTTTCTTTTTCATATAATGTTTGATGAATTTGGCGCTTTTAAGCTATTATTTTTACTTGTTATTTTTTAATTGGTGTTGTATAATTTAAAACAGTTGTATTTTAGTGAATAAGCTTGTTTTATAAAATTTGAAATGAGGGAATAAGCAAATGGTTTTGAATAGCAATTTGGACAAACTTAACGAATTAAGAAATTTAATTAATTCGCCTTTGACAGATTCAATGATTTCTTTGTTTGATGCCAAAAGTTTTGTTGAATTAGATCCATATATGGTTAGTGACACGGTTATCGCAGGTTATGGCAAGATAAATGGACGTCAAGTTTATGCTTATTCTCAAAATATTGAAGCTATGTCTGGAGCGGTTAGTTCCAAGGCAGTTCAAAAAATACTCAAAATATATAATTTAGCTTTAAAGACGGGTGCTCCCATTATTGGAATGTTTGATTCTTTTGGTGCCAAATTAGATGAGGGAGTTGCGGCACTTTCTGCTTATGGAGAGTGGATGGCTATGGTGAATAACTTATCTGGTGTTGTTCCTCAAATATCTCTTATAATGGGCACTTGTGCTGGTTGTGCTGCGGTAATTGCTTGCTCTGCTGATATAATAATAATGAAAAAAGATGCTAAACTTTTTTTAAATGGCAGTTTAAACAGTGATGTCGATAGCGCACAAAATGCCGTTAAAGCTGGTTTGGTGCATATGGTTTGTTGTGATAACAACGAAACTATAAACAGAGCTAAAGATGTTATATCTATGTTACCGCAAAACAATTTGTCACTTACGGCTAATTTTGAATTTTCAGAAAATGATAATGTGGCATCATCAGAGACAATCGGCTGTGAACTTATAGAGGCTGTTTCTGACAAAGGATCAGTTATTGAACTGCAAAAAGGTTTTGGGGATTGTATTATTACTTCATTTGCCACTGTAGCGGGGAAGGTTGTAGGCTTTTTATTCATTCATGATGTTGTATGTGATGATGGTGCTACAAAAGCAGCAAGGTTTGTTCGATTGTGCGATGCTTTTGGGATACCAATTGTAACATTTGTGGGCTCAAATGGGCTAAAACAAACGAGTTCTTATCGTTCAATACGTTCTATTGCTTGTGCAGCTCATGCTTATGCGGAAGCTACAACAGCTAAAATAAGCTTTATTGTTGGCGAAAGTTCGGGGCTCACACACTTAGCTTTTGCCGCTAAATCATCATCAAGTGACCTTTCAATCGCTTGGGTTGATTCTTCAATATCTTTGCTTAGTCCATTAACGTCTGTAGAACTCTTTTGGCATGATAAATTAAAAGGTGCTAAAAATTTGGATTTAAAACGCGATGAATTAGCAAATGAATTTAAATCTACAGTTGCTTCTCCATTTAGGACTGCTGAACTGGGCGATGTAGATCTTATAATAAAACCAAATGAAACAAGGCAAATCTTAATTTCTGCACTTGATATGATAGAAAATAAACGCGTTAAAAAACAACCTAAAAAACATGGAAATATGCTTTTTTAGAATAATATAATTAGAATATTATAACTGGAGGAAATATTAATGAAAAGTTATAAAGTAACAGTTGATGGCAAAATCTTCAATGTTGATGTGCAAGAGCTTGGGAGCGAATCTTCTTCAAGTGATGAACCACTAAAAGTGGGGCAAAGTCAAGATGTTTTAAAAGAAACACCAAACGCAAATTTGTCAGAAGGTGGAACAGAGGTTTTGGCACCAATGCCCGGCGTTATATTGGACATAAAGGCTAAGGTTGGCGATATGGTTAAAGCGGGTGATACAATAGTTGTGCTTGAAGCAATGAAGATGGAAAATGATATTGTAGCTCCTTGTGATGGAAAATTAAATTCTGTTGTTGTAAAAAAAGGAGAATCTGTTAATTCTAATGATATACTAGCTACAATAGTATAGTATGAGGTGAAATGATGCCAAAAGTTAAAATTACTGAAACAGTTTTAAGAGACGCCCATCAGTCGCTTATTGCAACGCGCATGACTACGAATGATATGATTCCAATCCTTCCTGCCATGGACAAAATAGGTTATTATAGCATAGAGTGCTGGGGCGGAGCAACATATGATGCATGTTTGCGCTTTTTGGATGAGGATCCATGGGAAAGATTACGTATATTGAGGAAATATTTGCCAAACAGCAAGCTTCAAATGCTATTTCGTGGACAAAATATGCTTGGATATCGCCACTATGCAGATGATGTAGTGGAATATTTTGTGAGAAAATCTGTTGCCAATGGTATTGATATAATTAGAATTTTTGACGCATTAAATGATATTAGAAATCTTGAAACGTCGATAAAATCGGCAAAAAAAGAAGCAGGTGCCCATGTTCAAGTTGCTATATCCTACACCACAGGAGAAATTTTTACTGATGATTACTTCGTTGAATATGCAAAAAAAGTAAGAGATCTAGGTGCAGACTCCATTTGCATTAAGGATATGGCCGCGTTATTAACTCCATCTGCTACCGAAAGGTTGGTTAAGGCTATAAAGAAGCAAGTTAATTTGCCACTTCAAGTACACACCCATTATACAACGGGACTTGCTTCTATGTGTTTGCTAACAGCAGTTAAATCAGGCGCTGATATTATAGACACAGCAATGTCACCTCTTGCACTTGGCACATCTCACCCACCTACCGAGTCTATGATTGCAGCTTTGTCTGGAACTGAGTATGATACGGGACTTGATTTGTCTTCTTTTTCTGAGATTAGAGATTATTTTATGAGCCTTAGAGGAAAATATATTAAAAATGGACTTTTAGATCCAAAAATGCTTGCTTCCGACACCGATGGACTTATATATCAAGTGCCGGGAGGAATGTTGTCTAATCTTATGTCACAGCTCAAACAAGCGGGCAAAGATGACAAGTTTAAAGAAGTATTAAAAGAGGTTCCAAAAGTTAGAAAAGATGCTGGATATCCTCCGCTTGTTACACCTACTTCACAAATAGTTGGTTCGCAAGCAGTACTTAATGTTATAAATGGTGAGCGTTATAAGATGGTAACCAAAGAATTCAAGAGAATGATAAAGGGAGAATATGGAAAAACTCCTGGTGAAATTGATCCTGAATTTAGAAAGTTTATTTTGGGTGATGAGAAACCGATTACTTGTCGACCAGCTGATTTTTTAAAGCCCGAGCTTGACAAACTAAGGCAAGAGTGTTCTGATTGGATAGAACAATATGAAGATGTCTTAAGTTATGCACAATTTGGTCAAGTAGCTATAAAATTTTTTGAAAACAGGCGAAATAAAAAATTTGGCATAGATAAAGAACACTTTGATAAAGAAAACGGTGTTCATCCAGTTTGAGCATAAACACACCGATTATATTGAAATGTTTTAAATATTTTCCAATTTGGTGACCAAAAAGAGAAATTAAAGTATAATACGTAATATAAAAAATAATTGGCAAATTAGCTGCAAAAATTAGCGTGGACAATTTTTGCAGCCATATTTTTATATTGTTTATTGTTTTGCAATAGCAGGTATTTTTAAAAAAACTTGAAAATATGAAGAATGCTTGAACTTTTTAATTTTAATTTATAATTCGTTTTTAATTGATAAAATTTTGTATAAAAAATTATATCTTAAAAAAGATTTATTGGTTTTTATATAACCTTTATATATTGTGCATTATCTATTTTTAAGTAAATTAGTTGGTTTTAAGTTTCTTGTTTGGCAGATTCTTTTTTATGTTATTATCTGAAGCGGGAACGAAATAGCAGCAATCTGTTTTAGGTGTTGTGGAAACTGTTGGTTTATCTAGTGTGCAGCTTCCATCTTTTTGGTATAAACAGTTGTTGGAACAACGTATCATATTCATTTAATACACTCCTTTTGCTATATTGTTTACTAATTATTAGTTAATATGCAAAAGTTAGGTTGTTAAACTTTTATAAAAAATTTGTTTCAACAATCTTATTGCAAAATTCAGGAGAATATCTCCAATATTTTAAGTTGCCTTTGGTAATAAAATATTTAATAGGATCTGGTTTGGATGAGTTTGAAAAAGAGTCGACAATTGCAAGTTTAATCTTCATTTTTTCTGGTATGAGGCTTTTTATGAAAACTGATACTTTGTCGCCTGGCTCGACATCTTCTTTGTTTTCTGCAAGACCTGCAAGATTTGGTTTTAGTTCAACAAATATACCATAATTTGTAATTGATCGCACTATTCCACAGACAGTTTCGCCAGCGTTGAATTGTTGTGCATTTTCCAGCCATGTGCCTAGTAGTTCTTTGTGAGATAAGAAAATTTTTCCATCAGGCGATATAGACTTTACAATAACGAATATCTGTTGACCATTACGGAAACGGTCGCGTGGATGTGAGATTCTTGAAATTGAAATTGAGTCTATTGGAATTAGTGACGCTATACCACAACCTATATCCACAAAACTTCCATAATTTTCAAAATGAGTGATAACAGCGGGAATTACATCTCCCGAGACAAGCTTAGATATGTAGTTTTTGCGGCATAATTCTTGAGCACGTCTTCTTGATAAGGTGAGACAATTTGTTCCTATGCCATCTGTTATTACAAAACAAACAGGTTTGTTTACTCTTGAAATAATAGCTATGTCCCTAGTAGTGCCTTCTTTTATACCTATTGAACCTTCTTCGCGCGGTATAATACCTTTTATACTGTTTGGAAGAGATACTATTAAATTATGATATTCATCGCAGCATGTGGCCATTCCTTCCAAGATACGCTCGTTATTTTGTGCTGATTTTAAAGAGTCTATGTTTGCAAAAGCACTAATGTTTTCGGGACTATCATATAATAGTCCTTCCGGGTAATATAGCATTAGTAGACCTCCTTGATTTTTTATCTAATTTCATTGTATTCAGAAAATCATGAAGATATTCTACTTGATGTAAGCAATGATATGTGCTATAATTTTAGGATATTAGGCACCCTTAACAATCAAATTATATGCTTTTTTTAAAATAATTAGGGAATAAATTTATGGATCGTATAAACAATGCTATAAAGAATTTTTATAATGGATATAATTGTTGTCAATCTTTAGTTTTAGCTTACTGCGATATGTTTAATTTGGATAGTGAAAAAGCCGCCTATATTGCATCAGGTTTTGGAGCGGGCATGGGTGGTTTGAGAGAAAAATGTGGAGCAGTTACTGCAATGTTTATGTTAGCTGGACTTGCAAAAAGAGGATATGATAGAAATTGCATAGAATCTAAAAAAGACTTATATTCTTTGATTAAGCTTCTTAATGGTAAATTTGAGGAGCGTTTTAAAACTACAAATTGCAAAGAACTATTAAAAAAAGCAAATGTGTTTGCAAGCAGTACTCCGTCTGCAAGAACAAAGGAGTACTATAATATTAGGCCATGTGCTTGTTTTGTTGAATATGCGGGAGAATTGGTCGAAAAGTATATATTATCTGATGTTTTAACAGAAAATAGCGGTAAAATAAAAAATGTAATATTAAAAAATAAAGTTAAAGACAAGCAAAAATAGTTAAATATAATTTTATAAAGCGATATAAAAAATCACAATAAAAGATTAAGAAATTTTCAAAGTGTAATTTTGGCATTATATTTTTATAGTTTTAGCGAATAGAGAGATCTTTTTTAATCAATAAATTTTTAAGTTTTATATTTGTTTTTTATTTTGTTTTTTCTATATGCAGCACTTTTTAAACTAAAAGAAGAGCATAGTTTATGATAAGATTAATAATTTATCAAATGTTGGTTGATAATTATAAAAAGGTATATATAGGAAAATGATTGAAATGAAAAAATTATATTAAAGATAAGCTTATTTTGTATAAGTTATAGTCTTATCATTGATCTTTTTTGCTTTTTTCATTATTGTAGCCGTGGTTGTTCAGGCAAAGTTCTTATTATAAAAGTTGCATCATATCAAATATTTTTATATTTGTATTTAATTTTTATCTATTTGATACTTTTGATATGATTTTGTTTGACATTACGCAAAACTGTATGTTATAATTTTTTAGAATATTAAATTGGAGAGATGGCTGAGTTGGTCTAAAGCGCAAGATTGGAAATCTTGTGTATTCTAATTAGGGTACCGAGGGTTCGAATCCCTCTCTCTCCGCCATATAAGTAATACAATTAATAAAAAGAGAGAGCCATTGTTTATGGGCTTTTTTAATGTTATTTTGTCATAAATTTTTATGTTGTAAAGGTTAGATTAAAATAAAAACGCACCATTTTTAAAAAGGGTATTTCATATTAATATAAAGAAATTAAATTTAGCTATTAATAGCCACAGACGATAAAAATGATGAAAAATCTAGGTTATAACCAAATAACAGTTGTAAAATTAAATTTAAATAAACAGGATGGAAAATCGTTAAACATCACGCTTAGTAAAATCAAAGGAAAATGGGACATTGATAAGCTGAAAACAGTAATTAATTTTCGGATAATTTTAATTTTAATGTTAATGTTACTTTAACATGATATGATGAAAAATTGCTAAACATGGACTCTAATATAATGATTGCCAATAAATATGTTTTTTCTGAAAAAGCTCAGCTAAATTTTTCACTTTCTATTATGATATTATATCCTTTTTTACCCTGTTCCAAATAGGAGGAATAGTACATAATAGTAATCTCCAAGAAAAGCCATGTGTTGAATATTAAATGTGATAGTTACGTGTTAACATTGTTCTAAAATTTGTAAGCATAAGTTAATATGTTAATTTAATTATATTTGCTTTTTATATATTTTTTATTTTTGTTTATGTTGCTTTAAAAGAGAAGGAAAGATAGGATTTATTTTTATTATTGTTTTGGTTATGGCTTCAGTACCATGCAAGTTAAAATATATAATGTGAAATAGCAAAGCTTAGTTTGCAGTAATAAGAGATTTTTCTATATTTTTGTGGAAAAATAAACGGTTATATGGTAATATAGGAATAAAGATAAAAACAAAATTTAAGTTAATCTTTCAGAACTTTTGGGTGTAGTTTAGTTGTATTATTATGTTGTAAGGTTGTAAGTATCCATACCCCTTATGGCCATCCGTTCTTTGTTTATTACAAATTGTTTTAAGGGAAAATTGTGATGGACAAAATTACAGTATTTTTTAAAGGACCCTTTTAGTTTAGATTGTTTAAATGTGTAATCGGATGAAAAGTTATTAGTGTGTAAGGTTAGATTTGGCGCAAGATCAAAAGGCTATGACATATACGATTTCATTTTAAAAAATTACTATTATTTGTAATTTAGCCTGTTGTGGTAAAATTGGTCGCAATTATAAATTGGTATAGTGTTACATATAAAGAAAACTGGGATAGGTAAAAAATCACAACACACTTTGAAATTATAGCAAGTGTGGTTGGAAAATAAAGGGAATACTGTGAGATGGGAAAACAATGGGAAGTATAGAGAAATGGTTACAGTTTGAACTGAAAACAAGATGAAAAAGAAGTATAAGGGTAGATAATAATTGTTACGGTGTGTTTTTTATATGTTGCATTGTGTTATAATTTAGATTTTGTAAAACGCTTGTTTTATAAAAATTTTAAGGTGCAAAAGTGAGATAAAATCCCCAGCCGGAGTGGTTTGGGCTAGATTATTACCTATATATGGCTAAAAAGAGGTAATAGGAGAATTAAATGCTACTAGTACCATTTAATTATATAATTTAAAGAGGAAAACTGCGATACCATTATATGATATATATAACCACTTTTGTTCTGAAATTGTAAATAATGAGTAAAATATAGATATTATAGCTAAGAATATCGTTGAAAAATAGTTAAGTATTTAATAATTATGTTATAGGCATAGGAAGGTAAAATAAACTACCCCTTTTATAAAAGGGGTAGTTTAAATTTATGTATGCTTATTTTAAAATTTAAGCTTCTTTACTGGCTTCATTTGCATACATTTGTTCTAAATCTTTTAAATATTTATATTTTTCTCTTGCTTCTTTTTCAGACTTATCAAATAGTTTTTTCGCTTTTTCTGGATCTTGTCTTAGTAAAGCGTTATAACGAACTTCGCCCATTAAGAAGTCATAATAACTTTCAGTAGGATCTTTACTGTCAACGGTAAGTTTTCCGCCGGTAGCATTTGGATTAAATCGGAAATTGTGCCAATAACCAGCAGCAACTGCATTTTTCTCTTCTGTTTGTGCTTTGCTCATACCAATTTTGATGCCGTGGTTAATGCAAGGTGCATAACAAATAATGATGGACGGTCCATTGTAAGCTTCAGCTTCAGTAATCGCTTTTATGCATTGATTATAATCAGCACCCATTGCAACTTGAGCTACATAGATGTAACCATAACTCATAGCTATGCTTGCAAGATCTTTCTTTTTAATTTTCTTGCCTCCTGCAGCAAACTGTGCTATAGCGCCGGTCGGAGTCGATTTAGAAGATTGACCTCCTGTGTTAGAATAAACTTCAGTGTCAAATACCATAACATTTACATCTTCACCAGCAGCAAGTACATGATCTAATCCGCCATAACCAATGTCATAAGCCCATCCATCTCCGCCGAATATCCAAACTGATTTTTTGTTAAGATAATCTTTATCAGCTAAAATGTCTTGACCTACACCTGTATTCTCCAAAGCTTTTACGAGTTTGTTTGTAGCAGGTTTGTTATCTTTACTGCTATCTTTAGTTTCAAGATAGTTATCAATAGCTTCTTTTAACTCTAATGATGCTGTATCTCTAAGATCTTTTACTTTTTCAATTAAGCGATTGCGTAGAGTCTTTTGAGCAAGATTCATGCCAAGTCCAAACTCTGCGTTGTCTTCAAACAGCGAATTAGCCCAAGCAGGTCCATGACCCTCTTTGTTGGTTGTATATGGCGTAGATGGAGCAGATCCTCCCCAAATTGAAGAACATCCAGTAGCATTTGCTATATACATGCGGTCACCAAACAGTTGAGTAACTATTTTAGCATATGGCGGTTCTCCACATCCTGCACAAGCACCAGAAAATTCAAGGAGCGGCTGTTTAAACTGACTTCCCTTGACAGTAGTCTCTTTGAATTTTTCTAAAACTTCCGGCTTTTTAGGCAAACTTTGGCCATATGCAAAAGCTTGTTGCTTTTCAAGTTGAGAATCAAGCGGCTTAAGGGTGAGCGCTTTTTCACCTTTTTTGCCAGGACATACGTTAGCACACGATCCACAACCGGTACAATCAAGGACAGAAACAGTCATAGCAAACTTAAGATCAGGCATACCAGTCATTGGCAGCGTATCTTGACATTTAGGTGCTGCAGCAGCTTCATCTTCGGTCATAGCAACCGGACGAATAACCGCATGTGGACAAACATAAGAACAGAAGTTACATTGAATGCAATTGTCTTTATTCCAAACTGGCACGTCTATAGCAATTCCGCGTTTTTCATAAGCAGACGAGCCTTGTGGAAGATATCCGTTTGCATATTTCGAGAAAGCAGAAACCGGGAGCTTGTCGCCTTTTTGAGCGTTTACGGGTTTTAGGATGTTGTTTACAAATTCAACCAATTGTTTGTTCTCACCAGTTACTTTGTCATCTACATTTTCATCTGTTGCAGTTTTCCATGCATCTGGGATATTTACTTCTACTATCGAATCAGAACCTTTGTCTATAGCGGCATGGTTCATCTTAACTATTTTATCACCTTTTTTAGAGTAAGAAGCAGTAGCAGCATCTTTCATTAATTGCTTTGCTTGTTCAATTGGCATGATACCGGAAAGCTTAAAGAATGCTGATTGCAATATTGTGTTTATACGTCCGCCAAGGCCTATCTCTTTGCCTAGTTTAACACCGTCTATGGTATAAAATTTAATGTTATTGTTAGCAATATACGATTTAACCTTGTTTGGAAGATGAGTTTCAAGCTCATTTGCATTCCAAGAACAATTTAACAAAAATATTCCGCCTGGTTTGATATCGTTTACAATATCATATTTATTTATATATGAAGGGTTGTGACAAGCAACAAAATCAGCTTCTGAAATTAGGTAAGTTGATTTAATTGGGTTTTTACCAAAGCGAAGGTGAGATATTGTAACGCCACCAGATTTTTTAGAGTCATAGGAAAAATAAGCTTGAGCGTACATGTCAGTGTTGTCTCCGATAATTTTAATGGAGTTTTTATTAGCACCAACAGTACCATCAGCACCAAGTCCCCAAAATTTGCAGGAAGTTGTTCCTTCAGATGATGTATCAAAGTGACTTTCAAGAGGTAAAGATAAAAATGTAACGTCATCGTTGATTCCGATTGTGAAACGAGCTTTGTCTTTATTGTCATAAACTGCCTTAATTTGCGTCGGTGTTGTGTCTTTGGAAGCAAGGCCATATCGTCCTCCGAACACCGGAATGCTTTCAAACTTAGTACCCTTTAACGCAGCAACAACATCTAAATATAAAGGTTCGCCAACAGAACCAGGCTCTTTTGAACGGTCTAGTACGCTGATTTGTTTTACACTGTCAGGAATAACTTCAAGCATATATTTTGAGCTGAATGGGCGGTATAGGCGAACTTTTACAACACCTACTTTTTCACCCATTGCAATTAGTTTATCAACAGTCTCTTCAATAGTATCACAAACCGATCCCATAGCAACGATAATGTGCTCGGCATCAGGTGCACCATAGTAGTTGAAAGGTTTATAGTTAGTGCCTATTCTCTTGTTAATTTCATCCATATAACCTTTTACGATGTTCGGTAAAGCGTCGTAATATGGATTGCCAGCTTCAACATTTTGGAAATATATATCACCATTTTGAGCCGAACCGTGAAGTACGGGATGCTGTGGATTCAAAGCATTTCTGCGGAACTCGTCGATAAGATCCATATCAATCATTTCTTTTAGTTCATCGTAGTCCCACATTTCAATTTTTTGCAACTCGTGCGATGTACGGAATCCATCAAAAAAATTTACAAAAGGAACTTTGCCTTTTAATGCTGCCAGATGAGCTACTGGAGTTAAGTCCATAACTTCTTGAACAGAAGCTTCTGCAAGCATTGCATAACCGGTTTGACGACATGCATATATGTCTGAATGATCGCCAAATATTGAAAGAGCATGAGTAGATATACAACGAGCTGAGACATTTATAACTCCAGGTAGTTTCTCACCGGCCATTTTATACATATTAGGGATCATTAATAAAAGTCCTTGAGATGCTGTAAATGTAGTTGTCAAAGCTCCTGCAAGCAAAGATCCGTGAACCGCACCAGCGGCTCCGCCTTCAGATTGCATTTCTACGATATTTACTGGATAACCGAATATATTTTTTCTTCCGGCTGTAGCCCACTTGTCTGATACTTCAGCCATGGTAGACGATGGTGTTATTGGGTAGATGGCAGCAACATCGGTATAAGCATATGATACGTGAGCAGCGGCGGTATTGCCGTCCATGGTTTTCATTTTTCTTGCCATGTAAATCTTCTCCTATTTTAAATATTATATAGCAATTTTTAAGGTTTTAATTTGTTTGATATTTGCTTTAAAAACTCTTAAAAATAGCTGATACTATATAATTTTATCACTAATAATTGCTATTGTAAATAGATAATTCAGGATAATTTATTTTAAAAATTAATTTGTCTTAATCTGATATTTATAAATATCCTGCTATGCTGCACAGACTATTTGAGTGTTTAGTTTATTGTTATAACTTAAAAAGACGCAAAAATTTTTGTGCATATCTAAAATGAATTTTTTAAATTTAAATTGCATTTTTTGCATTTAAAAAGCTTTTTTATCTTGATATATCCACTTTTATTAAATTTGGGTCTTTAATTTTCCATACATTGACATAGTTTTTAAATTTGAGGGTGTATTATAAAGTCAAAACTAAGCATATTCAAGTAAAAAGGATGATATAAAATGAGAGAAAAAATACTAAAATATACTGACGCTAATAACAACGAACTTATTCTTGACATCTGTTTTGCGGCAGTTGGATTCATCTTGGGTGGTGCAAAGGTATCCGGTACATTTGCACCTTTTTGTCTTGCATTTTGTATGGCATCTTCAAGGCAAGCGATGATTTTTTCGTTTGGTGGCGGAATGCTCGGTACCATGATGTTCTTTGATTCAAGCAGCATTATATATATATGTTCGTTGATTGTTGGCATAACACTCAAACTTATCTTTAACCCAAACAGTTATTTTTTAAGCGCAATATTTTCAATAATATCGCTTGGATCAATTCAACTTGCTTCTATAATGATCATTCCAGTAGGTTTTAGCACATGGCTCCTTACATATGCCGAGGTATTGCTTTGCGGAAGCATAACAGTTCTTTTTCAGTGCGCATTAAAAAGCATTCATAAAAAAAGTCACAGTACATCAGAACTTATAGGTTTTTCAGTGCTATCGATGGCAGTCTTGGTTTCATTTTGCCAAATTAACCTATTTGGATTTAATTTGGGAAGATTTATATCTGCATTTGTGACTGTTGAAGCGACCTTGTTAATTGGTGTGACAGGAGGAGCGATTGCAGGACTTATTTGTACAATAGGGCTTTCACTTTTTACAAAGGATTTTTCGCTAGGCGGAGTTGTGGTTGCTGTTTCCGGATTTATAGCAGGTGTTTTTCGCCCTGTTGGACGAGCAGTAGAGGCTTCAATGTTTGTTGGAGTATATCTTTTGGGATGTGCATTTTTTGGTGGATTAAACGTACAAAGTTTAATAGAGGTGATTATAGCGGTAGTTTTGGCAGCTGTGGTTCCATCCAGTAAAATTTTAAAAACAATTGGCATTAATAAAGTAAAAAGCGTAAATAATAATATTAAAGTAAATGATGATGTGGCATTAAAATTACAATTTACAGCAAACACGCTTTTAGATTTGCAGCAAAGCGTTGAAGATTGCTCAAAAATGATGGACAACCTCACATCAAAAGATATATCTAACATTTATGTTCAAACAGCTGATGATGTTTGTCGCAATTGTGGATTAAATACGTTTTGCTGGGTAACTTCTTACAATGATATTATGCGTTCATTTAATAAATTATCGTCTATATTACGCGAAAATGGAAGTGTTAGCAAAGATGATATGCCTATTTTTTTTCGAAATAAGTGCTGCAAATTATCCGATCTTGTCAATTCAATAAATTTTTTTTATAAAGATTTTTTATGCAAAGAGCAAACGTCGAGAAGGGTTAATGAAGCAAGATCTATAGCGTCAGAGCAGTTTACTGGAATGTCAGAGCTTTTAATGGAAATGGGCGAAGAAATTTCAGATATTGTAAGGGTAGATGAAAAAAGTGCATTGATTGTTAAAAATATACTGCGTGATAGGGGAAATGAAGCAAATGGAATTTCATGCTTATTGGATAAATTCGATCACTTAACAATTGATATATATTTAGACGAACTGCCAGATAAAATGGAGATGAGATATCTTACTGATATCATAAGCGATGAAATAGATAGACAGTTTGAGTTTCCAACGACCACAAAAGCAAACGGCAAATATAGAATATCGTTTTTTGAAGCTGCATCACTCAGCGTAGATTTTGCAGCGGTTCAAACTTCTCCCAAAGGTAATGCTTATTGCGGAGACAGCTATGATTTTTTTATGGACACAAGAGGTTTTGCACACATGATATTAAGCGATGGTATGGGAAATGGTGATAGAGCAGCTGTAGACAGTTTGATGACATGTTCAACCATGAGAAGACTTTTGCAAACAGGATTTGGTTTTGGTTCTGCATTTAAACTGTTGAATTTATCATTTGCTATTAAGTCAAACGATGAGTCATTAGCAACGATAGATATATGTACAATAGACTTATATACAGGTAAAACTAAGTTTGTTAAAGCGGGTGCCACTTCTTCATACATAAAAAAGAGAGGTCATATAACAGAATTTGCCAGCACAAGTTTGCCTATTGGGATAATACATGGTTTAAAATATGACAAAGAAGAGATAAAATTGTCAAAAGGAGATATAGTAGTTATGGTAACAGATGGCGCAACATCATCGGGGCTTGATTGGATAGCGGCTGAACTAAAACTTGTAAAAGAACAATCTGCGAAACAAATAGCCGATGAAATATTAAAAAGCGCTAAAAAGCGTTCAAACCCTGAACATATTGACGATATAACAGTACTTGTTTCTAAAATCATTTAATAATTAATTAAGATCTGCACAAAAAATTGGGCAGATCTTTGATAGTTAGTTTTAAAATGAAACATCACTGATGAATTTTCTGTTTTGCCACAAATATATAATTCCGGACATCACAGTAATTATAGTTGTTATCAAAACCAATATATTTGATATTATATAAAGGTTGATATTAAACGGCAACGAAGTTTCTATTAAGCAAAAAATGATTGTTATCATTTGAGATACCGTTTTTAGCTTACCCCAAAAATTTGCTGCGATAACCTTACCGTTTGAGCTTGCTACAAGCCTTAGGGAAGTAACCAAAAATTCTCTTGAAAGTATTATTATAACCAAAACGACATTTACAATTCCCAAATATAGCAGGCAAAGGAAAGCGGACATAACCAGTATTTTGTCAGCAAGCGGATCCATGAATTTGCCAAAGTTGGTTACCAAGTTATATTTTCTTGCAATTTTACCGTCAATTGCATCGGTTATTGAAGCAATAATAAATATTGCTAAAGCAATAACAAAGTAAATGGAGTTTTCATTTCCAACCATCATGAATAGAACAAAAAACGGTACTAGAAAAATCCTTGTTAATGTTAAAATATTAGCTATATTCATAAACAAAAATCCCCTTTAATTATAAAACAGCTCTTCCAAACAGATCGCCATATTCACTTTTTTCAACTTTTACTTTAACTATTTCACCATTTTTTATTGGAACATTTGAACTAAAATAAACATTACAATCAATTTCAGGAGCATCGGCGATGCTTCTTCCGACATAATAATTTTCGTTTTTTTTGTAGTCTATGATGACATCTATTGTTTTGTCAATAAATCTTTTGCACCTTTTCTCAACCAACTTTTCAGCTTCCAGCATTATGGTATTAGCGCGTAAATTTTTTGTGTCAGTGTCAATTTGATTTGGCAAAAGTGCCGCAGCAGTGCCTTCTTCCTGAGAATATGCAAAACAACCAAGTCTATCAAAATCTGAATCTTTAACAAACTGCAAAAGTTCATTAAACTGCTCTTCGGTTTCACCGGGAAAACCGGCAATAAGGGTAGTTCTAAGCACGGCGTTTTTAAGAATGCGCCTTATTAGGAAAATTTTATCCTTTATCTGGTCACCCGTGGTTCGGCGATTCATTTTTTTTAGTATAGCATCATTTATATGTTGAATTGGCAAATCCAGATAAGGCAGTATATTGTCTTCGCTTGCAATAGTATATAAAAGCTCTTCATCTATTCGTTCAGGATATGCATATAAAAATCTTATCCACTTAAAGTCAAGTTTAGCAAGATTTTTAAGAAGTTGAGCCAATTTAAATTCAGAAGATATATCATAGTTGTAGTAGGTAGTGTCTTGTGCTACTAAAATAAGCTCTTTGACGCCATTTCGAACAAGCCACTTTGCTTCTTCCATTATATCTTCCATTTTTCGACTTCTATATGGCCCTCTAATTTTTGGTATAGCGCAATAGGTGCAATTATTGTCGCACCCTTCTGCAATTTTTAAATAAGCATAGTGCTTTGGCGTAGTAAGCATTCTTTGATGATTAAGCCCCATTTTTAATTGATCGCCAAATTTTGTGATTTTTTTACCGTTTAATGATTTAATTATAGAATCTGCAATTAAATCGTTTGAACCAAAGCCCAAAACAACATCAACTTCCGGTATTTCCTTAATAATTTCATCTTTATATCTTTCGGCAAGACAACCTGTTACAATTATCGATTTGAGACCTTGATCTTTAAATTCTGCAAATTCCAAAATTGTATCTATAGCTTCCTGTTTAGCGCTTTCAATAAACGCACATGTATTTATAATAACTACGTCTGCAAGTTCTTGATCTACTACAATTTGAAAGCGTTTGTCCTTCGAAATATAGCCAAGAAGATGTTCGGCATCAATTTGATTTTTAGGACAGCCAAGTGAAACCATACCAACTTTTATTGCCATATTGATGTTTTTTACCTCCAACTAGCTTAGCTATCGTATTTTTAGTCATTTAGTTGCTTTGATAATATATCAATAGCCTTGTTTATATCGTCAAAACTGTGTCCTTGTCTTGCAAGAGATAAAAACACCTTTTGCCTTGAATTTATATCACGAAGCTTATTTAAATATTTTTTATTTATAATTGAAATAATCTGATCAACAGTATCGACTTCTATTGTATCTATAGCTTCAAGTGCAGTTTTTTGATCAATACCCTTAGCAGTTATCTCCCATAAAACTCGTTTTTTGCCACGACATTTTACTGAAATAAGCTTTTTAGCAAGATTTTTTGCATATTTAAAATCGTCAATTAGTCCTAGTTCTTCCATTCTATCGGCAGTGGAATTTGCAACCTTTTTTGACACATTTTTGCATAGTTTATCTATAAGTTCTTTTTTTGAGTGATCGCGATATCCAAGCAAAAACAACGCTCTATCTTTTGCAAATTTTACTTCACCTGCAGACTTTAAATTTTCAATTTGCTCATCTGAGTAACAACCACCTTGTTTTATCTTAAAGGTAGCAAGGATATCTTCATGGAATAATCCCAAAAAATTATCATCTACAAATACACTGTAATATTTGCCTTTTTTTCTCTTTATGCATGTTATAGTCATTATTCAAAGTCGGCAGCATCAGGGGTTATGTCAAGCTTTGGCTCGCTGTTTAATTTATTGGCAGAAGCGGGAGTTGCAGCTTTTGCGGCTTTTTCTATAGCTTTGTCAGCAGCTTTCCTTAGTTTTTTTGATGATATGTCAATTTTGTGCATATTTTCTTTTACAAGGTTTTCAATCTCTTTGCAAAGTTCTTCATGCTCTTCAAGATATAGTCTTGCATTATCACGACCTTGGCCAATGCGCTCTTGTTTATATGAAAACCAAGCACCACTTTTGTTTATAATATCAAGATCTACTGCCATATCCAAAATTTCACCTGCATATGATATTCCCACACCATAAAGAAGATCAAACTCTGCCTCTTTGAAAGGAGGTGCTACTTTATTTTTGCTTATCTTGCAGCGGGTTCTGTTACCTATAATCTTGCTTCCGTCTTTGATTGCTTCGCCGCGGCGAATATCCATTCTAACAGAAGAATAAAATTTGAGTGCTCTACCGCCTGGTGTTGTTTCCGGATTACCATAAATAATGCCGATTTTTTCACGAATTTGGTTTATAAATATGGCCGCACAGTTTGTTTTACTAATTATGCCAGTAAGTTTGCGCATAGCTTGCGACATAAGTCTTGCTTGAAGACCAATGCTTGCATCACCCATATCACCTTCAATTTCAGCTTTTGTGGTCATAGCAGCAACTGAGTCTAAAACTATTACATCAACTGCTCCAGATCGAACAAGTGTTTCTGTGATTTCCAGCGCTTGCTCTCCGGAATTTGGCTGCGATACCAAAAGGGAGTCAATGTCAACGCCGAGAATTTTTGCATATTTAGGGTCAAGAGCATGTTCAACATCGATAAAAGCTGCGGTTCCGCCGTTTTTTTGAGCTTGAGCGGCTACTGACAGAGCAACTGTTGTTTTACCCGAAGACTCAGGACCATAAATTTCAGTTATTCTTCCGCGTGGAACACCGCCAATTCCAAGTGCAATGTCAAGACCTAAAGAACCGGTAGAAATTGCTTCGACGTCTAATGATTGATTGCTTCCAAGCAGCATAACTGCGCCTTTTCCAAAGTTCTTTTCAATCTGCTCAAGTGCTGTTTGAAGAGCTTTTTTCTTATCTGAAATTAAATCGCTTCTATCAAATTCTTTTTTTGCAGTTGCTTTTTTAGCCATTTTATATTCTCCTTCTTTAATTTTAAACGTTTATATTAAGTTTATTATTCATTTTTGCCTGCAACAACTCGGCAAATACCAGTTAAATCGTCAATTGCTTTTATGTCTGAAAATGCATTTGCTTCCAAAAAACTGCTGACGGCATCTTTTTGGCCATAACCTATTTCAAATGCGATCCAACCACATTTTTTTAAAGATGATTTCCATATTTTTGGCAATATTCTAAAAAAGTCAAGACCATCTTCTCCACCATAAAGAGCTTTTTTTGGCTCATATTTTAATTCTTCTTGCAAATTTAACATATCATTTTTAGACAGATAAGGCGGGTTGCAGACAATTAAATCTATATCTTTAAAACCTTTAGCAAATTCATAATTTAAAACATCAGACTTTAATAAAGTAACATTATCTGAAAAATTTTCTAAATTTTTCTTTGCATATTTATATGCATCATCTGATATTTCAACTGCTGTAATATGTACATTCTTTTTATTGTTTGCAATAGCAGCTGATATGCATCCGCTTCCGGCACATAGATCTAATATTTCACAACCATCATCACTAATTTTAGATAATGCAAACTCAACTAAAGTTTCAGTATCTTGCCTTGGAATCAAAACTCCTTTTCCAACCTTGATTGGTACACCATAAAATTCCCAATCATTGATTAAATACTGGAGTGGTTCGCTACGCAAACGCCTATTTGCAAGCTCTATACATTCACTAGCTATTTTATCAGAAATTTCATTTTTCAGCAACCACTTTGACTTGGAAAGATTTAGTGCATGAGAAATAATCAAATCGGTTTCAAAGTGTCTATTTTCGTTTTCTTTTAGCATATCTAATAAAAGTTTTCTTAGCTCTTTTATTACCACTTATCTTCCTCTTTGTTTTCAGGCATAACTTCATTAAATGCAACAATTGCTACTTCAATTTCTTTAACATCCGGCTCACGGGTAGTTAATCTTTGAAGCCATAATCCCGGTGCGGATATAATCTTTGTAAATATATTATCATATTTACCAGCAATTCTTATCAACTCATAAGCAAGACCTATTACTATTGGCAAAAGGATTATTTTAAAAACAACGCGCATGAATAAATTATCCCATGTAACTACCGAGAAGACAATTATTGAAATAATAAGTACTATTAAAAGAAAGCTTGTGCCGCATCTTGGATGAAATCTTGTGAATTTTTTTACATTTTCTGGAGTAAGTTCATAATCTGCTTCGTAACAGGATATTGTTTTGTGTTCGGCTCCGTGGTATTCAAACGTTCTTTTAATATCCGAAAGCATTGATATGACAAATAAATATCCAATGAATATGATTATTTTAATTAGGCCTTCTATGAGTGCTTTGCCGAAGCTATTTAGATTAAGAAAGTTATTTATCATTTTAACAATTAAAGAAGGCAAAAACATAAATAGTATGATTGCAGCAGCAAACCCTAAAACAGTTCCGATAATGCTTGCAACTTTAAATATTTTGTCACCGAGCTTTTGTTCGACAAAACCTGGTTCGCTTTCATTATCGTCTTCGTAAATTCCGGCTTTTTGAGCGGATTTCATAAGACATTTATATCCTAAAATAAGTGAGGATATCAGATTAACTACTCCGCGCAAGATTGGGATTTTTCTATACCACTTTGGGTGAACAATGCTGTCAACTTTCCAGCTTTCAATGTCAATTTCGCCATTTGGGATGCGAACTGCCATAGAAACTTTGTCAAGTCCCCTCATCATGACACCTTCAATTAGCGCTTGTCCGCCTATTTTGCTTTTTCTTTTTTCTTTAGCCATAATTTAATCCTTTCATTCATTATGCAATTAATGTTTATTTTTTTATATTAGTCTTTTGGAAACTCTTCTATTGTTTGTTCTTCGGAACCAAAATATAGAGGTAGTTCAATTGTGACAAGAGTTCCTTTACCTTCTATGCTATCAATTGTAAATTTTCCATCATGCATTTTTATAATTTCTTCTACAACTGCAAGTCCTATCCCAGATCCACGTCTTGTATTGTTAGCTTTATAAAATTTTTCAGTTACATGAGGAAGATCTTTTTTTGCTATGCCCAAACCATTGTCTTCAATTATTACCTTAGCGGTTTTGTCATCAACACTTGCTTTAACAATAACGGTATCTCCTGGGTCAGAATATTTAAGTGCATTATCTATTACATTTATAAAGACTTGTCTTATTCTGTTTTTATCGCCAAAAATTGTTGGGATAGTATCTTGTTCTTCATAAATCAGAGTTTTTTCATCTCTCATTGCAAAATCGGTATATATAAGGACGGCTTCTTCTAATTCCGCAAAAAGATCCATTTTGTCTTTAATGAGTTTAAAGCGCCCGTTTTGAATTCTTGAAAAATCAAGCAATTCTTCAACCATGTCTGAAAGCCTCTCAGTTTCCTTTGCAATTACACGCATGCCTCTGTGCAGAGTTTCCCTATCATCAGGGCCAACACTCACTATCGTTTCGCTCCAACCTTGGATAGCAGTAAGGGGAGTTCTTAGTTCGTGAGAAACTGAGGATATGAATTCGTTTTTTAAGTGTTCTGAATTTGAAAGTTCATCGGCCATATAGTTTATCGATTCACAAAGTTCTCCTACTTCATCATTAAAGTGTTTTTTTATACGCACACTCATGTCTCCGGCTGCTATTTCTCTAATTGCAGTGCTAATTTCGCGAACCGGTTTAACAAATGAGTTAACGAAGAATGAACCTGAGATAATAACGAATGAAAGAGCGATTAAACTTACTATTATGATAATTAATATTATGCGAAATATCAAAGAATCTATCTCTTCAAGTGACACCATATATCGTATAGCTGAAAATTCGTTGTTAGTAACCGTAACTATTTTTGTGTATGTCATAACATGTTCACCGTTACTTAGATGACCCACGTATAAAGAATATAGATCAGCCGAAGAGAGCGCTTCGTTATAATCCGGTAGATTATTAACACCTTCTACTAAAAATCCACCTGAAGTCGCAGCAACATTCCCTGAAAAATCCAAACCCATGGCTACCATTTTTTCAGAATTGGAAAAGTTTTCAATAAGACTTCTTATTTCGTTGTTCATATTTTTAGACATATTCGTTGATGTGGTTTGCATAAGGTGGGCGTTGGTGGTTGCACATGACGCAAGAGACTGCTCAGCATAGTTATAATAATATACTTGGATGCTAATAGCAAAAACAATATTGACTATAAGCAATATAATTACAATAACAGCTAAAGTGGTCAAAATCCAGCGCGATGTAATGCTTTTAATTTTCAAATGTGCTCACCTTTGCCTTTAAATTTACACATACGCTTTAAATTATCATTGCAAAACATTTAGTTTTTAATTCCCCACTTATACCCATAGCCCCAGACTGTTTGTATAAAGGTTGGTAAAGATGGATTATCTTCAATTTTCATTCTAAGGCGCCTTATGTTAACATCAACTATTTTTATATCGCCGAAATAATCTTTACTCCAAATTTTATTTAGAATTTGTGCTCTTTCAAGAGCAACATCAGGATTGCTTAAAAAAAGATCCATTAGTTGATATTCAACTTGAGTAAGCTCGATTATCTCTCCATTTTTGGTAAGCATGCGACTTTTTTTATTAAACTCAAAAGGTCCCGATTTAATTGATTCGGTATTTTTAGGACTACTATTTGACATGTTAACTCTGCGGTGAATTGCGTCTACTCTGGCTACGAGTTCAGAGGGCGAAAAAGGTTTTGCAATATAATCATCAGCACCAAGCATTAAACCTCTTACTTTATCCATCTCCTGAGTTTTAGCGGTTAGCATAATTATGCCTATTGTATTGCTCTTTTTACGCAGTTGTTTGCATACTTCAAATCCATCAATTCCAGGCATCATTATATCAAGTATCGCAATATCAAAACCACCGTTAGATTCATCAAAAGCCTTAAGAGCATCTTCGCCATTTGATACATCAACCACATTATATCCTGATCTTTTTAAATTAATTACCACAAAGTCGCGTATTGCCTCTTCATCTTCGCATACAAGAATTCTTTTCATTAAATTTTCCTCCAAAAAAGGCTTGAATTTTATTTTAACATAGGGTTATATATTTCATAATTAATTATAATAATATTTATTTATTTATCTTTACTATTGATGTTAGAATTAATATACATTGTAAAGAATTGGTTTTTTACTTGATCCGGAGATATGGAAAGGGTTGGATCGGTAAGAGGATTAACTGTGCTTAAGTTTGCGAGGTATAGTATAGGCCCATCTGTTCTTACCACAAAATAATTGAACGGTATATTGTTTTTGTTGTTTTGGGAATCTATTCTAAGGCGCAAAAGTTTTTCTTTGTCATTTTCGAGTGAATTATGATAAACAAAGAATTCTATTTCATCGTTTTGATATAGATTTTTAGCACTTACTTTTCCTTCCCAATGTTTAGGTAAAGTAATCCCAAAACCTTGGGAATAGTTTACATAAGTCGTTATATCATCTACAAGCTTTCCATTTTGAAACTTGCGCCAGTTTGTGATATAAATAGGTGATGTACTGTTTTGATCATAACCTGGGAACAGTTTAGTGTGTGGAATTTCAATAGTTCCATTTTTATTAATATCGTAAGAAATCGGAACTTGGTATCTTATAGTCTGATCTATCATATTGTTTTCAAGGATGATATTTTTAAGACTATCATTTTCATAAATTAATACCTCAGTACCATAAGTCGTTTTGGTTATTTGTTCATCAATAAATAAAGTTGGTTTACCAAAGGAATTATGATCAAAACTTATATTTGTATAATTTATTATGTTTCCGCTCATTTGGGTTTCACCCCAAAGAGCAATATGATCATTTGAAATTGAGTTAATTACAGCCGACGTGATGTAGTGAGAATTTTTTGTTTTATCTATAATTGAATAATTTTTTGAATTGTTAGTTTCTTTTTCATAGTGACCAATGGTTATTAGTTCATTAATGCCATCTTCATTTATATCACAAACTTCCATAGCTTGATATTCACCAGCATAAAGTATATGAAAGTTATCTATATTGAAATTATATATACAATAATTTTTTTGAGTTTGCTGTTCTGATGAATATCCTACGATTAGATAATTGTAGATGTTAGATTCGTCTTTTAAAAACATTACCTTGTCTACTTTTTCACCATCACAAGGCAAATCCCAATTACAAGTCCAGTTACCATTTAATTCACTAAACACTCCCATTCTAAGGCCCGTGCCACTTAGTGTTTCTTGAACACCACTTTTATAAAAAGCTATTGCTTGTTTTAAGCTATCATTATAATTTTGTAAAATAATGGATGATCTATATTCACCTGATTGAGGAGATTGAAGCGAAATTTTATCACCTTGATGTACCGATGATTTTAAGGCATTATAAATTGCAGTATATTCTCCAGAAAAGTTTGGAGGTCGAAGCAGTGCATCGCTGTCATTAAACTGACTACATCCTGATAAGTTCAAGCAAATAGACAAAGTTAATATAGCAATAATTAGTTTTTTTAACATACACTCCCCCAAAGATAAATATAAATTTACTTAATTATAATTATATCACAAAGCATGATTTTTTGCAATTTATAGGAGAATGTCCAAATAAAATATAACATGATATAATATATCTATGGGAAAGATAAAATGTCCGAAATAGGGAAAACGAAAAAATATGGAAAGCGGGAAAGTCAAAAGAGGAACAAGTATTATAATTGTAAGAAATGCAAAAGAAAGTTCATAACAGAAGTTAAGGCAACATCGAACAAAAGATTGCAAATAGAGGTTAATTGATATAGAATAAAAGCATGAATAAACAAATAAGTCTGTCATATAAGGAAAAAGAAAAAAATATTTTTAAAAAGGATTAAGAAAATTATACTGTGGGGAAAGTGGGAAGCACTAATTAAGCCGTACTATTATAAATGAGAGCGCGGCAACAAGCCATACGAGTTTGATTTGATGTTGCGTCTACACATTCTTAAAAATACTATGATTTATTGGATGAAGCAACATATACCTAGGTGATAAACAGCCGGGCATTTTCTGAATTTTGTGGGATTGAAATCATTAATCAAATACAAAACAGAGACACAATAGGACGATTGCGCAAAATACTTGTAAAGCATAGCCTGAAAAAATAGATTCAGCAGGTAGTCAGTTTGTTAACAGAACAAGGACTGATTTTGAAAAAAAGGAACGATTGTAGATTCTACTATGATAGCAGCAACATCATCTACCAAAAACCAGAAGAAGAAACGAGACCCTGACGTTCATTATGTGAAAAAAGGAAACAGATGGCATTTTGTATATAAGGCTCATGTTTGAGTAGATAAGGACACGGAATTGGTACATCATGTGGAAGTAACGAGTGCCAATATATACGATGTAACTATGTTGTCAAAATTGCTTACAAGATCAGAAAGGGTTATAGTGGATATTTAGGAGTGCAAAAGCGTAAAGAAGTAGTCAAACGTAATCAATAAGGTTAAAAATCATATATAAAATCAATAGTAGAGTATCACAATGCAAGAAAAATTCTACCAGATCTCGAGAACAGATCAAGCGACGGAATCATGAGAAGTCATAAATACGTGCTAAGTTAGAGCATTTTTTTGCTATTGTTAAAAGCATGTTTCGATACCAAAAGATAGTGAAACAGAAGGAAAAACTGAATATGATGTTAGCTTTAGCAAATCTATATCTGACAAGCAAGCATTATTTTACGGCCTGATCAGGTAAACCTTTGATGAATTTTCAAGGGTATTGGATGGTTTCATCTTTGTATATGATTATAAAATTTGTTATTGCCTTAAGAATAATGAGTCTTACATTTTCGGTTTTTACAGAAAATTGGATTTAAAGTCTCAAAATAGAATTGTTAGATTTGATGAGACTTTATTAATTCTTCAAAGGCAGGGGTATTTTATTACTTCCTGATTTTTAACATTCGTTTTTTGTTGGCCTATATGTAGCTTGCTTTGTTATAATCACTTTTTATAATATTCTTCAATTACATTTTTTCAAACTTAACTTCATCTCTATTTTAAAATGATATATAAATTCAATTAATCTTTATATTTTGTGATATATCTTAGTATTGTAAGATCACGCTCGAATATATGTTTATGCTCTTTTCTAAGTACAGAAAGTATTACTCCACAAAAGAAATTCATAACTCCTAAAATTGCAAAACCTATTGAGACAAATAATGTTGGAAAATTAGGAACTAAGCCTGTTTTTACAAAACATATTAAAACTGGTATAAATAAGCAAGCGGATATAATTAAAAACATTAATGTTGTAATTCCAAAAAACATGAATGGCTTACAATCTCTGAACAATCTAAATATAGTAAATAAAACTTTCATTCCATCAGAGTAGGTATTTAATTTTGACTCACTTCCTTTAGGACGATCTTTATAATCAATTGGTTTCTCAACTATTTTAAAATTATGGTCCAGTGCAAATATAGTCATCTCAGTTTCAATTTCAAATCCTTTAGAAATAACAGGAAATGACTTTACAAAATCACGGCTAAACGCGCGAGCACCTGTCATTATATCTTTCATGTTAGAATTAAATATTAAGTTTATTAATTTTCTTACTATAACATTGCCAAAATTGTGGAACTTCCTTTTGTTTTCAGTAAAGTAGGTTGAAGATAATCTGTCGCCTACTGCCATATCAGCCTTACCATCAAGTACTAATTTTTCAAGCACAGGACCGAATTTAGCAGGATATGTATCGTCACCATCAACCATAATATAACAATCTGCATCAATATCTCTGAACATTGACCTAACAACATTTCCTTTGCCTTGTTTAAATTCTTTTCTAACAATAGCACCTGACTCACTAGCAATTTTTGATGTTTCATCAGTAGAATTATTGTCATAAACATAGATAGTTGAGTGTGGCATTTCTTTTTTAAAGTCTTCTATAACTTTTTTAATGGTTTTTTCTTCATTATAACAAGGGATTAAAATAGCAGTTTTCATATTACCTCTCCTAATAATTTAAATTTATTTTTATTTTAATAAGATACATGATATATTTTATAATTTCCTTCACTGTCAACTAAATTAATGTGCGCATTCATATTGTCATATATCGAAAGTTCCTTATCAGTTAGTATATATGATACTTCAATTAATTTTAAATCATTTACATTTAAGTGAACTGTGAAATGATCAAGGAAATTAAGTTCAAACCAACTCTCAGTTTCATTTTGCAGCACAAAGCTTATATGTGCATATCTATTGTATATTTCTTTGTATTTCTTGCTTGGATCTAACTTTTCCCATCTTTGTAAATCTGGGTACACATTTGTTGAATTTATTGTAGGGCCACCAACGATAATTGGCAAATTATTAAATATTACGTTATCTGATATAACCAACCATTTCAATTGCCCACTATGTTCGTCATTAATATATTGTAATTTTTTTACTAAAGGATTATTATAAATTGATTGAGCGCCAAGTTGTATAGGATTTATAAATGCTCCTAAAGCTATAGCCAAGCATAAAGAATAAACTGCAAAAACTCTAGAGATATATTTGTTTTTTATCATAATGATCAATAAAATACCAATTAACAAAACCAATCCAAAAATAAGACAGTATTGTTTTATCATAAAATTAGGAATAATTAACCTAACACAAACTATATAAACAAATGAGATTATAAAGCTTATTAACAATGCCAGTAAAGGTTTAAATCTAGTTTTTAACAAATATGCTGATCTAATAATTATAATTAAGTTTATAAATCCAAGAATTAATGCTGTTCTAGAAGATGTAGTATACTTCATTAATGTTATGTTAATTAAAAAATCAGGAAAACCAAAAAAGCAATACAGCATGAAAATAAAATCTAAAATTAATAAAATTATTAATAACGCATCTTTAGTTTTTTCTTTTATTATAATCCACAATGGTAAAAGCATAGCTAATGGGAAAAAATCAAAAAACATGGCCGATTCTACTTGGTTTATCAATATATCAGCGTTATTAGTAGCATCAAATCCTGAAACCCAAGGCGAAAATAAGCCAACAGCAGGGCCACTAAAGAAGATGCTGAAAACGCCTCCGCCATTATCAATTCTTGATCCTGGATAGTCTGTACTTAAAACAGTATATATTGTTTCCCATGATTTTATAAAAATTAGTCCTGTGAGAATTGATAATAATATAAAAGCTCCTAAAATAATAGGTATATCTTCATTAGCATGAAATGAATAATTTTTTTTATTTTTTATAATAACCCAAATCAAAAGAGCTAAAAAGACATATGCTAGTGGTAATTGCCATGCAGGATAAAAAGTAAGTATAAAAACTAAAAGACAGTAAACGAGACCTAAAGATAATAATATTTTATATGATAATTTGGTGGTTCTCATATATTTATCGATAATTATTATTGCAAAAGATCCAAATGCCAACATTTCAACAAGTCCATTTACTGCAAACCACCATTGTATAGCAGGTGATAAAGTTACTAAACATGCAAATGCAAATGAAATAGTTTTTGAATGTTTAGTAATTAGCATACCCAACTCAAAAACAGCCATAAATAAAATCAAAAGTCTAAAACCCCAAAAATAGGCCAATCCTCTTTGAGGACCAAATAAGATATATCCCAAGTGGGATGGTCTAAAAATACCAGCAAAGCTAAAGACAGGTTGACCATAAACTATAAACATGTCAGTTTTATCCGCTCTAACAACATGGCCAAAATAAGAAAAAGGGCCATTATAGTCAGCGTATTGCGAAAAAGCCATAGGGGTATTTACACCATATTCATCGGAGCGAATAGACCTTGGTACACCAAAAATCAATCCTTGTTTTTCAGATGAAGGTAACATATCGCTCCAAATTAATAAAGATGAACAACTTATACAAAATAATAAAAACAATAAAAAAACTAGAATCATTAAAGGCCATCTATATTTGTATATAAAATCAAAAATTTTCTTTAAAGATATACCCTTGGCTTTTAAAATATATACTGTAAATAAAATTATTAAAAAAACAAATATAAATAAAAAAACCAATTGTTTAATTGAGATAAGTTTCCATACACAAATATAATAATCTAAAAAATTTGTATAATTAAAATTTGAGCAGTTTGTATAGGTACAAGAAAAAAATTGGATAAATATTGAAAAAACCGCGCTAAATAAAAAACTAATTATTATTGTTTTTATCCAAAACAATTTATTATTAGCATAGTTTATATTCATAATAAAAGCTCCTGTTTTAAACTCAAATAAATCGATTTATTATAGCATGTTCGATATTTTTTGTCAAAATTTTTACTTAAAATATTAATATTTATTAAACAAAAAATTAAGAATGGTATCAAAAATATTAATCTAATCTCATATATAAAAGTGGATACGGGTTGCCTTTTTCGTCGGTATCAGTTCTTTTGTAAACGTAAAATCCCATGTGTTCATAAAATCCTTTAGAATTAGGATTTTGTTCATTAACAGTTAGATTATTTATAGAATAACTTTTAAATCCATATATAATTAATTTTTTTTCCGTAGCCTTTTCCCATTTCTTCCGGTAAAACAAATAGCATTTCAAGTTTTTGTTTTTCAATTCCCATAAACGCGACAGGAATTTCATTTTCATTTTCCAAAACAATCAAATGAGATATATTCTTTAACGCTTGCAGAACAGATTTTTTAATATTTTGTATTTCATTATTTGATAAAAACAAATGTGTTGCTTTTACTGATGATTCCCACACTTTTAATAATTTTTTTATTAATAACGGAGGTCTTTTTTTAGATTGGATTATTCTCACATTTGTTCATCCTTTTGAATTGAAATTTAATTTTTAATTATATCAGATATGGAAACTATGTAATAGTATTTTAAAAAATATTAGAAAATAAAACTAACTAATATAGTAATTTAAAAGTTAGTAAATATTTATTTTTTTAAATTTAAATCATGTAAAATATGTATCTGATTGCATATTCTTAAGGGTTAATAAATTTGTCGAATTGATTCTTAAAATTGCACTTAAATATATTGAAAGCCCAGTAATACTGGGCTTTCACATTGCATAAAAAGGTAAGTTATTATATGGTGCGGGTAGTTATAAGGGTCATAAACAAACTCAATAATAATGCGGGTTTGAGCCAACTACAATGTTTACAATAAAGGCTATCCGACACGTTTTGATAAACTCTATAAATTTAGTATATCACAAAAATAAAAATATGCAAACAAAATTGTCTTGAAAAACTCAAGGCGATTTTTTTATTTACAGAAAAGGAGAATTTAAAAGATGGAAATATTTTTACTAATAACTATTTTAATTCTGATTGGTATAGTAGTGCATCAAGGGAAAGAAATACGAGAACTTGAAAGAAAAACCCTTGATGCGTTCAGAATTGTATGTCAAAAAATCAATACAAGAAAGGAAGGCAAATAAATGGAGTTACTAGATGACAGAGCATACCTCGAACCACCTGATAATGAGGCAAAAGCGGTTTTAAAATGTTTTTTCTGTGATGGAGATATTTATGAAGGCGATGACTATTATGTTCTAAACGGATTTGACTGCTGCGAAGAATGTCTTGACGCGCATTTTAAATTTACAGCGGAAGCCACGGACTATGAAGCAGAAATGGCAGATTTAGAATATCACGATTTGAAGGAGTAATTAAAAATATGAATGAAAATAAATCAATTTTTGAAACATTATTTGAAATCAATGTAAACGACCATATTGAAAGAAAAAAAGATTTGACGTATCTGTCTTGGCCGTATGCGTGGGCTGAGGTCAAAAAGAAATATCCGACTGCAACATATAAAATTCATCAATTTGGAGAAAAGCAACTTCCCTATGTTTTTGATGAAGGTGTCGGATATATGGTTTTTACTGACGTCACGATTAACGGATTAACACATACAATGTGGTTGCCCGTCATGGATGGAGTGAACAAAGCGATGAAGTCTGAGGGTTACACCTATGACACAAAATTTAAAAAAGATATTTCCGTTGAACCGGCAACAATGTTTGACATAAATAAGACTATAATGAGGTGTTTAGTTAAGAATTTAGCAATGTTCGGATTGGGACTCTACATTTATTCAGGAGAAGATTTGCCGGAGATTGAAACTGAGAAAATCACAGCAAAGGATGCAAGTATTTTAAAAAGTGTTGTCAAAAGTTTTGAAGAACCTGATAAGTTATATGCAACTCTGTTGAATCGATACAACGTTAAAAGTTTTAAGGAATTAACACAAAAACAGCGAGTTGAAATTCTTGAGGGGCTTAATCAGATGTCAAGAAATTTGGAGGATAAAGATGGAGGTAAAGTTCATAGTTCCGGGAAATCCGAAGGGCAAACAGCGACCTCGTATGTGCCGGACTAATAATAGAAAAATCACATATACCCCAAAGCAAACAACTTAATATGAAAAATTGGTAAGAGCAAGTTATACTGCGGTTTCAAAGATATTTTTTGAAAAAGATACACCGCTTGAAATAAGTATAACTGCTCTTTTTTCTATCCCGAAAAGCGTGAGTAAAAAATTTGATGCTGAAAGGGGATATTTTGCCGACAAAGAAACCCGATTCAGATAATATCATCAAGATTATTTTAGATGCATTAAATGGAGTCTGCTATCACGATGATGCTCAAATTTGTAGCATTCATTTTAAGAAAAAATATGCTGAAATTCCGGCAACAAAAATAATTATCAAGGAGATTGAATTATGAAAACAACAAAAATTTATGACAATGAAAAAGAAGTTTACAGTGGGAGTTGCTATGTAAATACGGTGATTTTCAGAGGTAGGATTTACGGAGATTTAAAAGAAGTCGGTCAAAGCGGAGTAAAGTTTTCTCTGCAATTAAGCAACGGAAAAGATAAAGTTACAGATGAATGGAATAAACCGACATTTGCCGATTGCACAGCTTTTGGAGACATTTCAAAGAAAATTTTAAAAGAATACAAGCCGAAAGACGAAATTTGGCTTATCGCAAAATATTATTCAAAACAGGCCCAAGGCAAGTATTACAAAGGTTTTATTGTGCGTGAAATTATCACGGAAGAAGAAATTGAAAAGGCAGCGCAAAACTTGATAGATAATGACGATTTACCATTTTAATTTTTAGGAGGGAAAACTTTTGGGGTACAATTATGTTTTGTTGAACGAAGGGTTTTATCGTTGGCTCGAAACGAACTATTTGCCGATAGGTTCTCAAATTTTATTTTTGAAATTAATTCATTTATTCAATTTGAGTTCTTGGAGCGAATGGCTCGCAGTAGATAACCAGCGGATGATGTCTCTAGTTCAAACAAAAAGAGAGCAATCGGTTATAGAGTGGCGCAATAAGTTACTGGAAAATAATTTGATTGTTTACGTTAAAGGGAAAAAAGGACTGCCTAATAAATATAAACTAAACGATAAATTGACTTTCATAAGCGAAGCAAAAAGCGTAGTAAATAATGTAGTAAAAGAAGTAGTGAAAAACGAAGTAAAAACCGTAGTCCAAACCGCAGACATAGATAAACAAAACAAAACTAAACAAAACAAAAAAGAAAATACTGCTAACGCAGTATCAAAGAAAGCGTTTGGGGAGTTTGAAAATGTACTGCTCAGCGAACAAGAGCTAAATAAGCTAAAAACTAGGCTTGGCGAAGAATCTAGTAGGTACATCGAGCGATTATCGAACTATATAGCTTCTAGCGGCAAACGCTATAAATCGCACTATGCAACAATTTTGACGTGGGCAGAAAAAGACAAGAAGAGCGAAAATTTAGGAGGTGGAAATTATGCAGATAAGGGACAACAGCACTCAAAGAAGCTCTGCACGGAATACCCTGAATGATGAGTACATCTGTCCTACTTGTGGTAAAAACCGTAAACGTGAAGCTGTTATTTGCGGAGTAAAATATTCTTTTCACGTCATGTGTGAGTGTGAAAAAAAGGAGCAGGAACTCGCAAAAAAGGAACAAGAAGATTTTGATAAAATGCGGAAAATTGAAAAACTAAAGTCACTATCCTTGCTCGGTGAAAGATATAAAGCAGCAACCTTTTCAAATTCAAAAACAGGTATAAACCCTAGTTTTGATATAGCTTTTAATCGGTGCAAAAAGTATTGTGAGCTATGCGAAGAAACAGTAAAAAACGGCTGTGGAATATATCTTTTCGGAGATAAAGGAGTCGGAAAAACTCACTTGACTGCCTGTATGGCAAACTTTCTTTTATCGAAGTGTGTGCCTGTTTTGTTTACAAATTTGTTTGAAATCTCAAAAGCTGTGAAATCTACATTTAATCGCGAATCAAGCCAAACAGAGCAAATTTTAATCCAAAAATTCTCAAACATTGATGTTTTGTTTTTTGATGACTTAGGAACCGAAATTTTTACCAAAGCATCAGGTGAAACATGGCTTCAAGGGTTGTTGTTTGACCTTATTAACAAGCGTTATAACAATCAGAAAGCGACTATTTTTTCGAGCAATCATAGCTTAAATTCGCTGATTAATGAACGTGGCATTATGGAAAAAACTGTTGACCGCATAAGTGAGATGACAAATGGAGCTGTTATAAAAATAACGGGTGGCAGTTTGCGCGGTAAAACAGATAGCAGAATTTTATTTTAAAAACACGAAAGGAGATGTATGTTATGTTTTCGGCAAAGCTCTCAAAGCTCCGAAAAGAAAAAGGAATCAGCCAAAAACAGTGTGCACTGGGTTTAGGTGTAGACAGTTCTAAATACAATAAATGGGAAAATGGTAAAAATCGGCCTGATTATGATATGGTCTGTAAACTTGCAAATTTTTTCGATACGACAACCGACTATTTGCTTGGAGCTTCTGATGAGAGATACAAAGACGAGTACAAAAATTTTGATAATTGGAAAAAAGCGTTTATGGCTGAGATTCGCGATAAACTCTTAAATTTTCTTAAAAGCATATAAAGGGGTGAAATGTATGACAAAGAAAGAACTTTCGCAGCTTTATTACTTGAAAAAGGAAATCAGACAGCTTGAACAGAGAATTAAAGAATTGGAAACAGCAGCAACGGGTTGTACAACTAAAATAACGGGGCTCCCACATGGAACAGGTATCAATGATAAAATCGGGAACTATGCTGCACAAATAGCGGATTTAAAAAGTCTTTTAGACTTGAACCTAAAAAAGTGTTTTTATGAATTAAATCGCCTTGATAGATACATTCAAAGCGTAGATGACCCACTTACAAGACAAATAATGATGTATCGTTTTATAAGTGGTTACAGTTGGAGAAAGATTGCGTTTCAGATTGGTGGAAATAACAGCATTGATGGTTTAAAAAAGCGATTATACAGATATTTGGCAAATAATTAAAGTTGTCCTTTTTGTCCCTTTTTACTGTGATAAAATAATATTGTGAGATAATATCTCATAGCCTTTCTCGTATGGGTGTCTGAAATTCAGGCACTCTATTTTTGTATATCTAAGAAAGAGATGTGATTTATAAAGAAATCATGCAAATACTGTGGCAAGGTACACGATGAAAATTATAAATGCAACAAGAAGCCTGTCAAAAAGAAAAAGACAGACGATATTGTAAGATTCAGGAACAGCCCTAAATGGCAAAAGAAACGAAGAAAAATAAAGGAGCGGGACAATTACCTTTGTCAAGTATGTATCAGAGAGTTGTACGGAACAAAACGGAAATACAATCACGAGGACTTGCAAGTTCATCATGCTTTGCCGATTAACTCAAATGAAGATTTAAAACTTGATGAAAATAATCTTATTACTCTGTGCTCTATGCACCATGCAATGTGTGATAAAGGAAAAATACCATATGAAGAAATAAAAAAGATAATTGATTGAGCAAAACAAATTTTGAATAGTCCCCCCACTACCCTCAATATTTTCTGACAAAAACGCTCAACACCGACAGCACCACTAAATTTACACCGAAAATGATAAACGTGAATTTTTTGGAAAGGAAAATTAAATGCAAAAAAGAAATTTAAACGAACAGGCACAGGAAATTTTGCGAATCGCCGAAAAACGCGGTGTTGAGCAAAATTTCTTTTTTCTTACGACTTTTAAACGATATCAAGTGCAGCTACAAATACTGGGTAACTTGGAAAAAACCATTAAACAAGACGGAATCCTAGTGACGAAAGAGTACGTAAAGGGCAGAAAGAATGTATATTCTCATCCAGCAATATCAGATTACAATCGCACAACTGATAGTGCAAATAAAACGGTTGTAACGCTTATGAAGATAATTACAACACTTCGTGACAGACAAGAAGGTGACGAACTCGACCCACTTCTTGAAATACTCAGTGGAAGGAGCTGAAAATAAATTGGATTTGAAATAATAAACCACAAAAGTCATAAATATGCAAAAGGTGTGATAAATCGTGAAATTCCTGCCCCAAGATACATCATAAAACAATGCAAAAAATTTATAGAAATTTGCGATGGAAAGTCAGACAAATACTTTGTTGATGAAGAAAAATTAAGTAAAATTGACAACATTTTAAAGTTACTTGTTATGCCGAGAGGTCTAAAAGCAGGGCAAAGCATTTATGATTGCTCTTGCGGATATCAGTGGCTTTTATATGCTTCGACACTTTGTATTGTTTACAAAAATAATCCTAGTAAACGAAGATATGAAACTGTGATTTTGGAAGTCGGCAGAAAGAATTTTAAAACCTTTACGATTGCCACAATTTTTATCTTGCTTTTTTTATTAGAACCGAAATTTTCTAAATTTTATTCGGTTGCCGCTGACGGAGCTTTATCAAGAGAGGTCAAAACGGCAATTGAAGAAATTTTAAAAAGTAGCCCGATTATTTATTACCGAAAAAATATTCCGAGATTTAAAATTCTTCGTGATTATATTGAATTCAGCTTAACTGAAAGCAAGTATATTCCGCTTAATTACTCAAATTCCCGAATGGATGGTAAGCTGCCAAACGTCTTCTTGGCAGACGAAGTCGGAGCCTTACCAAACAACTATGCAATAGAAGCCATGCGGTCAGGACAATTAAACATATTAAATAAATTAGGATGCATAATCTCAACGAAGTACCCGACAGCCAATAACCCTTTTGAAGATGAAGTAAATTATGCAAAAAAGGTTTTAGACGGTGTTCAAGATGATGAAACCGTCTTTTCTCTTTTGTATGAACCCGATGACACAGAAAACTGGACGACCGATGACATGATATTAAAACACGCAAATCCCGTAGCTTTGGAAATACCCGAAATATGGGAAGATTTAATAAAGAAACGAGCGAGGGCAATTTCTCTTGAATCAGCAAGAGAAAACTTCCTCACAAAGCACTGCAATATTGTTTATCAAGGTGCCGGAACGGAGAGTTTTGTTGATATCAAAGATTTGCAGGCTTGCCGAGTAAATAAGATTGATTGGATGGGTCGTGAAGTTTATGTTGGTGTTGATTTATCAATGAGCAATGACAATACTGCTGTTGCGATATGTGCCGAAGAAGATGGCAAAATTATAGCTGATGTGATTTGTTTCGTGCCTGAAGGCCGAATTGATGAGAAAAATAAATTTGAGAAGATTGACTACCGAAGGTTTATTAACACGGGGAAGTGCGTATCTTGTGGCAACAAAACCATTGACTATGGTGTAGTTGAAGATTTTGTCTTTAAAATTGAGAAAAAATACAACGTGACTGTCAAAGCAATCGGCTTTGACCGCTATAACGCTATTTCAAGTGCTCAGAAATGGAATCAAAAATATAATACTGTGGAAATTAGACAACACAGCGATACACTTCACCCACCGACTAAACTTCTATCGGAAAAGATTACTAATGGAGAGTTTGAATACGAAAAGAACACTTTGCTTGAAATCAATTTTGAAAATGCCCGATGTACTTATGACACCAACATGAATCGGTACGTTACGAAGAAAAAGTCAAGCGGGAAAGTAGATATGGTGGTCGCATTAATTAACGCAGTCTACCTCTTGCAGCAGGACATCATTTTCGATGATAGTGGCTGGGCGGTGCAGTTTTGACACTAATAATTTTTTATTAGCACCAATTTATTAACACTCATAAAATATCTTATGGGGGTGAATTTATGGAAAAACACAATTGCAACCCGGATCATGGCGGAGAACCTTATGTTGTGAATATTAATAAATCCACAAAAGCAAATAATAATTATAGGACAGCATTATGGACGGGAAAACATTTACAATTAACCCTTATGAGTATTCGGGTTGGCGGCGAAATTGGGTTGGAAGTTCATTCCGATACAGACCAGTTTTTAAGGATTGAACAAGGCTTCGGTTTAGTAAAAATGGGTAAAGATAAACACTCATTAACTTATCAGAACCGAGTTGGTCCCGGATTTGCAATATTTGTGCCGGCAGGAACTTGGCACAATTTAATTAATATAGGAAATGTACCAATTAAGCTTTATTCGATTTATGCACCGCCGAATCATCCAAAAGGCACAGTGCAAAAAACAAAAGCTATTGCAGATGCAGAAGAAAATTAATTTTGTAATTTTTAGAATACCTGTCTTAAAGATAATTTAAGATGGGTATTTTTTATAAAAGAAGGTGAAATATGAAACTTTTCAATTTCTTCAATCGAAGCACAGAAATCGTTAAAAATACAAGTGATGACTTATTGCTCAAAAGCATTTTAAGTGAAAATGCTTTTGGCAAAGCTGAGGCTCTTAATATTCCGGCGGTGGCAAGGTGTGTAAATTTGATTTCAGACACCGTTTCAATGATTCCAATAAAACTTTACAAAGAGAAAATTGAAAGTGGAAAACGTAAAACTGTTGAAGTCTCTGATTCGAGGTGTGACCTCTTAAATGACGACACGAAAGACACGCTTGACGGAGTGCAGCTAAAAAAAGCAATAGTAAGAGATTATTTGCTCGAAGGAAATGCTTATGTGTTTATCAATAAAAGGCGAAATATTGTGAAATCGCTTAATTATGTAGACTCGGGCAATGTGATGATAAGCAAAAATTCTGACCCGATTTTTAAAGATTATAACATTATGGTTTACGGAAAAACGTACAAACCATTTGAATTTTTAAAGGTTTTGAGGTCAACCGCAGACGGAGCACACGGAGTAGGAATCGTTGAGGAAAATAGAGAACTTTTAAAGACCGCTTATTTGACATTAAAGTTTGAACAAAATCTCGTCTCAACAGGCGGAAGCAAAAAAGGATTTATAAAAGCTGAGAAAAAAATTACAAAAGAAGCAATGGACAGCTTAAAACGAGCATGGCGGGAACTTTACTGTAATACCGAAAACAATGTGATAGTGCTCAATGACAATCTTGATTTTAAAGAGGCGAGCAGCACATCGACAGAAATGCAGCTCAATGAAAACAAAACCTCGCTTAATAACTCCATTTTAGACATCTTTGGAGTGCCGATTGATTTTAATTGGGAAACATTTATAAAAACCGCCATTATGCCAATATTGACCGCAATCGAATGTGCTTTAAACCGGGACTTACTTTTTGAACGAGAGAAGAAGTCTTTTTATTTTGCCTTTGACACAAAAGAAATCATTAAAGGCGACATCAAAACAAGATTTGAAGCATACAAAACCGCCCTTGATTCAAACCTGATGCAGATAGATGAGTGCAGATATTTAGAAAATTTAGAGCCTTTAGGGCTTAATTTCGTAAAGCTCGGACTTCAAGACGTGCTTTTTAATCCCGTTACGAAAGAAATCTACACACCAAACACAAACCAAATTACAAGTATAGAAAGGACTGAGGACAACGAGGATAGAAATAAGGAATGATAGCGTACTTTTAGATGGTTACGTAAACGCAGTAGCAAGGGATTCCAAGCCGATGCTTGATGAAAACGGAGAAAAGTTTGTGGAGCAGATAACTCCCAAAGCATTTCAAAGGGCAATTGAAAAAAACAAAGATATTTTGTGCCTTTTAAACCATGAACCAAGCCGAAAACTCGGGTCAACAAAAGATGGAAACATTGAGCTTTTTGAAGATAATATCGGACTTAGAGCGATTTGTGAAATAACAGATAGTGAGGTAATTCAGAAGGCAAAAGATAATAAACTTCGAGGCTGGAGCTTTGGTTTTGAAGCGGTAAAAGAGCATGAGGAAACAGCAAGAGAAAATTTAAAACGTAGGCTTATTGATGAAATGAATTTATTTGAAGTTTCAATCATTGATGAACAAAAAATCCCGTGTTATGAAGGCACGAGCATTGAAACAAGAGCCGAAAAACAAATAAAAACAGAATACAGAGGTGAAGAATTTAAGCCCAAAATTATTGACCAGCGAAGCACCGGAGCTAATTCGCACAGCTTAAAAAGTGAAAATATTGGGACAAGTGCTTGCGACCAAGAAGTCAACTATTCAAAATATGAAAAAATTTTAGAGGAGATGTTAAGTTATGGAATTGAAATATCTAACTGAAAAAAGAGTGGAAAATCAAGAGCAGATGCAAAAAATCTTAAATATGGCAAAATCGGAAAAAAGAGATTTAAGCGAACAAGAAATCACAAAATTTAACGAACTAAAGAAGCTAATTAACGAAATCGATGCAACAATTAAAGCTGAGGAAGATTCAAGAAAAATGGACATTGAAGATAAAAAAGAAGTTTCAGAAGAAACCAAAACAAGTGGCAATAAAGAAGTGCAAAGTGAGGAACGTGCTTTTACTGAGTACATTGTAAATGGAAAAGAAAGAGCCGACAGCCCCGGAATGTCTTATGGTAGCAATGGAGCGATTGTTCCGACAACAATTGCGAAGAAGATTATTGAAAAGGTAAAGGAGCTTTCACCTATTTACGAAAAAGTTGAGAAGTTCCACACCAAAGGAACACTTGAAATACCTGTTTATGATGCAGATTCAAGTGTAGATAGCGGTTCAGGCAGTGTGAATGTTGCATATCAGGGAGACGAATTTACATCACTTGTTGCAGGACAAGGGAAATTTACATCAGTGGAGCTCAAAGGCTACTGTCACGGGGCTTTGTCTGTCATAAGCCGGAAACTTTTAAACAACACAGACATCAATGTCACAAACTTTCTTACAAACAAGATTGCTCAGGCTTTTGCGGACTTTTGGGAGCGAGAACTCTTAATAGGTACAGGTTCGGCAAATAATCATATGACAGGTGCAATTTCAACCACAAACTTAGTTGCAACGGGCAACACAACTTACACCGCAGCAACTGCAGCTAAGATTGATAATTTAATCAGTTTGCAGCTTGCAGTTCCGCAGCAGTATCAAAAGAACGCAATTTGGATTATGAACAAGGCGGTATTTTCTGAAATCAGAAAACTCAAAGACGGTAACGGAAATTATTACATGGCTTACGGAAAAGGCTTAACAGGCGGCTTTGATTGGGAATTGCTCGGGAAACCTGTTTATATTTCAGAAAATATGCCTGATGCTACAACAGTCGGAAATGTTCCTATTCTTTATGGAGATTTTTCGGGAATGGCGATGAAAATCTCGCAAGATTTAGAGATTCAGCTTATGCGTGAAAAGTATATAGACAAAAACGCAGTCGGGATTGTCGGTTGGGCTGAGTGCGATTCCAAGATTCAAAATAATCAAATGATTGCCGGGCTTAAAATGGCATCGTCTGTTTAAAGAGGTGATTCAAAATGAGCTATAATACCAAGAACTATCAAGACGGAGATAATTTAGTAATCGGCGGTACTTTAGAAATCACAGAGGGAGCCACACTCAGTGGCTTCCCATGTGCTTCAAATCAATCAGACAGCACAGCCACGACTATTGCCGATTTAAAAAGTGACTTCAATTCTTTAATTTCTAAGCTAAAGGCCGCAGGACTTATGGAATCTGACAGTTAAAAGAGGTGTATGTTTTGAAAGTTAGCGAGATTGCAGTTAAAAATTTAGCCGATTACTTAAAACTTGACTATCAATCACTTTCAGAAGAAGAAATTTTGGAACTTGCAGCATTTTTGCAAGCATCACAAAGTTTCATTTCAGATTATACAGGCTTGACCCCTACTCAAATTGATGCTCACGAAACCTTTGTGATTGCAGTTTATGTGTTGGTTCAAGATATGTATGACAATCGCACTCTTTATGTTGACAAAAGCAACTTAAACCGAGTTGTCGAAATGATTTTGGGTATGCACTCAGTAAATCTTCTTTAAAGGTGATTAAATATGCAGATAAACCCAGGAAATTTTGATAAAAAGATTGAAATTATAAAATATGAAGTTCAAAAAGATTCTGATGGTTTTGAAAATAAAACAGAAGTCACCATTTTAAACACTTGGGCACAGGTTACAAACACAAGTGGAACTGAGATTTTGCGGTCAAATTCAGACTTTTCAGAAGTAAAAACAAGGTTTTTAATGCGGACCCCAAAAGCAGAAATCACAAAAGATATGATAATTAAGTTTAAGGGTAATGCATACAACATAACTTATATTAACGACTATGGCTATGACAAAAAATACACCGAAATTATTGCAGAGCTGGTGATTAAATAATGGCGCAGTTTAGCTTTTCAGTAGATATTGATTCTATATTTCCCAAAGGCTTAAATGATGAAAATTTGGCACTTGATATGGTAAAAGCAGGTCAGGAAGTTATGCAGAAAAGCATTCAAAGAGCAGCTTTAAAGCACAGAAAGACGGGCAGTATGGCAAATTCGGTGAAATGTTCCAAGCCCACAATTAATCGAAATGGTGATGCAGTCGGTCGAGTGAAATTTTATGGTAAAGATAAAAACGGAATGCAGAACTGGTACAAGGCAATTTGGATTGAATATGGAACTCGGCATCAAAGAGCTCAGCCCTTCGTTAGACCTGCGATTAAAAGCTGTGAGGGCAGTATCAGGGCAGCGATGGAGAAAACATTTAATCAGAAAGCGAAGTGACCGACGAGCCACCGGGGGCAATTCGCGCACAAAATAATATTAAAACAATATGCCACATACACGCGACTTAAAGATTAGCCAAAAAGGTTGGTGATTTTATCAATATAAATCTATTAATCGAAACAGCTTTTACTGACTTCACAGTTGGCACAAAGCATATTCCGATTTCATTTTTAAATTATTCAGGTAATTCAGACACCTATCTTACCTATTACACATGGTATGAAAAACCGGATAATCATTACGACGACGAATATCATGCAGAGATAGTGTATGGAACGATTGATATTTTTTCAAAAGGCAATTTCAAAGGTATTTTAAAACAGGTAAAAAATAAATTGAAACAAAATGGATTCACTTGGACAGACAACGGGTCTGAAAGTTTTGAGAAAGACACGGGTTATTATCATGTTCCGGTGAATTTTTATTACTCAGGTAATTTATAAACTTAAAAAGGGAAAGTCGGGCCCCGAAAAGTTGGTAGCGAGTAAATCGGCGTGAAAACAGTGCGTTTACAAACTGTTAGCCGATATGAGCGTTGACTTTTTGGGGAGAGGACGAGTACCGAAATGATTGAGCTTTTGCACTTAAGGGCAAAACGAAAAAAATGAAGGAGACGAGGACGACATGGCAGGAATAGGACTTAAAAGTTTTAAATATGCAAAATTGAATGAAGATGGCAAGACTTATGGAGAAGTGAAAACACTCGCAGGAGCGATTGAGTGTAAAGTTACGCTTGATTTGTCAGAAGCCACACTTTATGCCGACGATGCACTAAAAGAACAAGTCTCGCTTTTCAAGAGTGGAACTATGACAGCAGGAATTGACGATGATGATGACACCGTTTTTGCAGAGCTTTTGGGAAAAACAGTTGATGAAGAAACAGGCGTTATAACATCAAATATAAGTGACATGCCAATTTATGTTGGTTTTGGACATATAGTTCCTAAAATAGTCGGTGGTAAGCGGATGTACAAGGTGGAATTTTTCCCAAAAATGAAATTTAAACCGTTTATAACAGATTCAAAAACGAAAGGCGATAGTTTAGAGTTCACAACCCCGTCAGTTGAAGCGACAATCTTTGAAAATGATAATGGAGATTGGGAAAAACACAAAGTCTATGGCACAGAAGCAGAAGCAAATACGGCACTGAATGGGTTCTTTATACAATCGACCGAGGAGGAATAATATTTGCTTGATAAGATTAATTATTTAGAGACCGGCGAAGAAAAATTTCCTATGGTTTTCACATTAAATGTAATGGAATCCATACAAGAAAAATATGGGTCAATCGAATCTTGGTCTGATTTAATTCAACGCGGCGGCGAACCCGATATTAAAGCATTAAAATTTTTTATTACAGAAGCAATAAATGAGGGCATTGATATCGAGAATGAAAAATCGGATGAAAAACGCAAACCTATAACATTAAAAAAAGCAGGAAGAATCCTGACTGAGATAGGGTTATTAGGTACAACCGATAAAATCATGACAACAATTTCAGAGAGTGTACAAACAGGTAAGCAAACAAAAAACACTCAGACCACGAAAAGTCAAGCGGAGCAATAGATTTTTCGTGGTTACTCTTTGTAGGAACAAAAATGCTCGGCTTTACTGAACGTGAGGTCGGGCATTTTACTTTAAGAAAGTGGTCGCTTTTATATAATCATTTCAAAACGTATCACAACTTTTGCACGAAACAAGGACTTTTTAAAGAAGAAAAAAGAACGAGTCAAAACACCGATGAATGGCTATCTAATTAGTATGTTAGTTGACAAAAAGGCTTAATTGAGTTATAATATAAAAAATATTTTTAGCACCCTAAAAAAGGGTTGACAAATCAGAGGTATTTGGTGTATAATAATATTAATAGGGCTCCCTACACCTCTCCACACTTTTGAAGTGTGTGATGTGCCCCAGAGGGAGACATTTTTTTATTAAGAATAGGGTTTTTATATTGGACATTACAAAAAAATTTGCTACATTTGATGAGCAACTAAAAATCATAGAAGATAAAGGATTTGAAATTTATGACAGAGAAGAATGTCTAAATTTTCTAAAAAGCGTTAATTATTATGATATCTCTGCTTATTTTTTGCCATTTAGAAATTCAGACCATACTATCCAAAAGGGCATAGAATTTAAAAGAATTTATAAAATTTATGAATTTGACCGAAAAGTAAGAAGTTTAATATTTTCTGCCATTGAGGAAATTGAACTATATTTGAGAACTCAATTATCTTATTATCATGCTGAAAAGTACGGTGCAATGGGATATGAAAATAAAGAAAATTTCAATGGATTTTATAATCATCAAGAACTTTTGGCAAGGGTCAAAGATGAATGCATTAAAAGGAATAATAAAAATGCTGTAATTGTGCATCATAACGTAAAATATAACGGACAAATTCCTATTTGGGTCTTGGTTTCATTTTTCTCAATTGGTACATTATCAAGATTTTTCGGCAATATGAAAACGTCAGATAAGAAAGCAATTGCTAAAAGTCTATATGCGACGAAACTTAAACTTTTAGAAAGTTGGCTCAAATGTTTAACGGTTTTAAGAAATAAGTGTGCACACTATTCAAGATTATACTTTTTAAAATTTTCCAATTATCCTAAATTGCCTAAAGATTCTAAATTAAAGACGAATTCAAGACTTTTCGGACAAATATTGGTATTAAAGTTTTTACATATAAACGACAATTCTTGGAATAACAATTTTATTTTATCACTGGAATCTTTGCTTGAAGAGTATTCAGAATATATAAGATTTAGAGATATAGGCTTTCCTGAAAACTGGAAAGAAATTTTGAGCAAATAAAATTAATTAAATATATTTAGAAGCATTTCTTGACTGAAGTGCTTTTTTTATATTCATTTTTAGGGGGTGAGGAAATGTCAGGCTCAAATACATTTGGCGGAACGATTAAACTTGAAGGCGAAAAGGCGTACAGACAAGAGATTTCTCAGATTAATTCGGATTTAAAAGTTTTGGCAAGTGAGATGAGCAAAGTCACAGCAGAGTTTGGTAAAAATAACAATTCCACCTCTTTTCTTGCCTCAAAAAGTAAAGTTTTAAACGAGCAAATCGAAAGGCAAAAGGAAAAAATTGAAACGTTAAAGGGAGCACTTCAGCAGTCAAGCGAAAAATACGGTGAAAACGATAAACACACAAATAATTGGAGAACATCGCTTAACAAGGCCGAAGCTGAGCTTTCTAAAATGGAAAACAGCCTGAGTGAAGTAAACTCTGAAATGGAAAAATCGCAGACCCCGCTTGATAAACTGAATCAGGAACTTTTAGAGCAAGGCGAAAAGCTACGTCTACTACAAACCGAGTATAAAAATGTTGTTTTAGAACAGGGCAAAAACAGCACAGAGGCTAAGGAACTCACCGGAGAAATAAAGAGTTTAAATAGCGACATCAAAGAAAATAAGGATAAGTTAAACGAAGCTGAAACTGCAACAGAAAAGCTGGGTGATGAATTTAACAATACAGAAAAGAAAACCGGCAGTCTCAGTGAAGGCTTTACAGTCATGAAAGGTGTTATCGCAAACTTAATCTCAGATGCGATTAAAAAATTGGCTCGTGAATGCGTAAACCTTGTAAAGTCCGTTGTCAGTACGGGAATCGAATTTGAAAGTGCTTTTGCCGGAGTTAAAAAGACCGTAAATGCAACTGATGAAGAATTCGATGAATTTGAAAAAGGCCTCAGAGATATGTCAAAAGTCATGCCGACAACTGCATCTGAGCTTGCAAATATCGCTGAATCAGCATGACAGCTTGGGATTAAAAATGAAAATCTTTTGACGTTTACTGAAACTATGGCGAACTTAGGTGTGGCAACGAATATGAGCTCTGATGAAGCAGCGACTTCTCTTGCCCGACTTGCTAATATTACCGGGATGAGCCAAGAGAATTTTGACAGATTGGGTTCGTCAATTGTGGCACTTGGGAATAATTTTGCAACAACCGAATCAGAAGTCACGAACATGGCACTGAATATTTCGGCTGCGGGTTCGCAAGTTGGTATGACGGAGGCTGACATTTTAGGCGTTGCCGGAGCTTTGTCATCACTCGGATTAGAAGCTCAGGGCGGTGGCACAGCGATTTCAAAGGCAATAATTCAAATGGCGAACGCTTGCGAGACCGGAAGTGAAGATTTAGAGTATTTTGCCAAAGCCGCGGGAATGTCGACTTCTGATTTTCAAAGATATTTCGCTGAGGATGCAACAGGAGCACTCACTACCTTCATTTCAGGACTCGGAAATTTAAAAGACGAAAGTGCGCTTCAATTCCTTGACGATATGGGAATCAGTGAAACAAGGCTAAGAGATGCACTGCTCAGAGCTTCTAATGCAAGTGATTTATTTACAGATGCAGTCAAAACCTCAAACGATGCTTGGAACGAAAATTCAGCACTTACGAAGGAAGCACAAAAACGTTATGAAACCACAGAGAGTAAAGTTCAAATCCTTAAAAATACATTTACTGAAATGGGTCTAACTCTCTACGATAAGGTTCAGCAGCCGCTTCAAAAAGCAGCAACAAAACTTACAGAGTTTTTTCAAAAAGCAAGTGAATCAGGCAGCTTAAAAGATGCACTTGATAAAATCTCAGAAAGTGCGGGAAACTTAATAGAAAAAGCAAGTGATATGCTTACAAATATCTTGCCACCGCTGATGAGCTTGATTTCATGGCTCATGGAGCATTCTGATTTAGTGGCAATTTCACTGGGTTCTATTGTTACCACCATGATTGCGATAAAAACCGTCAAATTTGCCGGAGAAATCGGCGATACTGTGAAACAAATGAAAGATTTTGGAAGTAATCTTTTAAGTGTCGCATCGAATCTTGATTTGATGAAAATAAAAGAAATAGCTTTAAACACCGTACAAGAAGCTGTCACAGCTGCACAGTGGCTCATGAATGCTGCAATGAACGCAAACCCGATAGGTTTGATTGTCGCTGCAATCGCAGCACTTGTGGCAGGATTTATTTTACTTTGGAATAATTGCGAAGGATTCAGAAATTTTTGGACTTCGCTTTGGGATGAGACCGTCTCTGCTTGTATGTCAGCATGGAATGCTATATTACCATTTTTTACAGAGTGGCTGCCGAATGCATTTAATGGGGTGATTGGATTTATAACAGATAACTGGCAAGGGCTTTTTTTAATGCTGGTAAATCCATTTGCCGGAGCATTTAAACTGATTTATGATAACTGCGAAGGTTTTAGAAATTTCGTGGATAGCTTTATAAACTCGGTTAAAGAATTTTTTATAAATGGTTGGAATGGGATTGTGTCGTTTTTTACGGAAACTATTCCAAATTTTGTTACAAGTGTGATTGAATGGTGGAGTAGGCTTCCTTATCAAATCGGATTTTTGATTGGTCAAACAATTGGACATATTATTAAGTTCGGAATAGATTTATTGAATTTTGCGACTGTAACTGTCCCTGAATTTATACATCAAGTTGTTGCATTTTTTATGGCTCTGCCGGGGCAAATCGGAACATGGCTGAGTGACACGACCGCAAAAATAGGAGAATTTTTTGTAAACCTTGTAAACACGGGAGTCACGAAAACGACAGAGTTTGTAACGAATGTAACGAGCTTTTTCTCTGAACTACCGAATAAAATCAATCAGTGGCTACAAAATACGATGAGCAAAATAGTAGAGTTTTTTGCAAATGCGATAAATACGGGAAAAATTAAAGCAAGCGAGTTTTTGAATAACGTGATAAATGTGCTTAAAAACTTACCTAGTGAAATCGGAAATTCACTTTCGCAGACAATTCAAAAAGTCATTTCTTGGGCTGGGGATTTAGTAAATCGTGGTCGCTCAGCTGCAAATGATTTATTCAGCGCAGTAGTTAATAGGATTAAAGAAATTCCGGGGCAAATGTATTCTATTGGAAGCAACATTGTTTCGGGAATTTGGAACGGAATATCAGGGTCTATCAGCTGGATTACAAGTAAAGTAAAGGAATTTGCAAGAGGGATTTTAGACGGAATTAAATCAGCACTTGGCATACATTCTCCATCAAAGGTGTTTGAGCTAGAGGTCGGAAAAAACATGGCTTTGGGTCTCGGTGAAGGTTTCACGAATGCCATGAGTGACGTACAAAAAGAAATGAAAAAAGCAATTCCGACTAGCTTCAGTACAGACGTAAATATGGCGATAAGTGCCACAAATTCATCGCTTGACATCATGACTTCTCAGTCAAACAAAAACGGTGCTACTGCAAATTTGGTGGATAGATTTAAGTCAGCCCTCGAAAACACGAGTGAAAATATTTCCGAAAAACTTGATTCAATCCTCTACTTTTTAGAGGACTACATTCCCGAACTTCAAAAACGTCAGCTTTGCCTTGATACGGGTGTTTTAGTTGGAGAGTTGGCCCCACCGATTAATAGTGAGCTTTCCAAAATTCAAAATTCAAAGGAGCGTGGAAGATGATAAATGAAATTAAGTTTATTGGGTCAAATTCGGGTATCACAAAGTGTAGCTACACTGATTTTGGTTTAATTTTAACCGGGCAAAATATCGGGGTTCCAAAAGCAAAAACTTACACCGTTGACATCGAAGGCATGGATGGTAGCCTAGATTTATCTGAATTTTTCGGCGAAATAAAGTATGAAAACCGTACTTTGAAATTTACGTTTGAGGTAATTGAGAAAATCTTAGATTGGCAATTAAGAATGAGCATAATTTCTTCGTTTCTGCATGGTCAAAAGATGAAAATTGAGGTTTGGTCAGACCCTGATTTTTATTACATTGGAAGATGCGCTGTTGATGAATATAGTTCCAGTAGCAGACTTGGAAAAATCGTGATTTCTTGCGATGTAGAACCATATAAATACAAACAAAACATCACTACTTTTCACCTGATTAGTGGCACAAATACAGTAAATAACAGTAGAATGACAGCTTTTGCCGACCTTATGAATGAATCTGAAATCAAAATAAATAACAAAGTGTACGGTGCGGGAACACATCTTAGAGCAATAAAACTTGCTTGTGGAAAAAATATTTTAAATTCAAGCGGTGAGGCAACTCTGACGTTTCAAGAGGGAAAAATTTGAATGATGTCGGATAAAATATGGGGTCCCCGAAAAGTCCGAAAGACTTTTTGGGGAGAGGAGAAACCCTGTAACGTTCGACATTTTGTGAATACAAAATTCATAGTGGAAGGAGTTTCGACGAGGTGAGATACACCATATTTTGTGACGATTACTGCCTTTATGATTCCGAGCTAAATGAATTTCAATTGCAAAATCCCATTTTAAAACAAGAATTAAATTCAGTTTCGGAACTTTCATTTACGATTCACCCGAATCACCCGTATTTTAATAACATTTCAAAGCTGAGTTCAGTCATAACAGCTTATCGAAATGACGATAAACTAATTTTCAAAGGCAGGGTTATAAGTTCAGAACTTGGCTTCCATAATGAGAAAAAGATAGTTTGTGAGGGTACCCTCGCTTTTTTGCTCGATACCATAATTCGCCCGTTTGATTTTCCGAATGATGAGCAGTTTGAGGACTTAAATTATGACAGCGACAATGTGATTGAATATTTTTTAAACTGGGTTTTGAACTGTCATAATTCACAAGCAAAAGATTTTCAACAAATAAAGCTCGGAACCGTCACAGTTACAGATTCAAACAATTATATATCTCGCTCCAGCATTGAGTTTTTAAGCGCATGGGAAGTTATAAATTCAAGGCTCTTGAAAACGCATGGCGGATATTTAGTGATGCACGAAATAAACGGTGAAAACGTACTTGATTACCTTGAAGATTTCACAGATACAGGTTACAAAGACGGAAATAAACTGGTTTGTACTCAGAAAATCGAGTTTGGGCAAAACCTTTTAGATTTAATAGAGGAAACCAGTGGAGCCAACATTAAAACGGGAATAATTCCTCTAGGAAGCAGACTTAAAGATTCCGATGGTAATGAAACCGACGAATATTTGACGATTGCAAGTTTGCCGGATGGCACACTTTCGGAAGGAATCATCAAAACAGGCGACCACATTTTAAATACTACGCTTTCTGAAAATTACGGAGCAATCTATGAAGTAGTGAAGTGGGATGATGTGACAAAACCTGAAAATCTGCAAAGCAAAGCTATAACGCACCTTGCTGACAGTATAAAATTTAATAATGAAATCACAATTAAGGCTGTCGATTTAAAGCTCACAAATGAGCAAATCGGAGCTTTTGAGATAGGACAATATATTCGTTGTTACAGCGACCCACATGGAATTGATGATTTATATTTACTGGGGAAAATTTCTACCCCTATGAAAAATCCTGAGGGAACAACGATTGAAATTAATAAGGTTTCTCTCTCGTTTACTGATAAAGTGCTTGAAAACAAGAAAAATACAGACAATATTGTTACTCGAATAGACCGCGTTGAACGTGGATATATAAATACCGGAAGCATTAAGGGCATTGCAAACGAAACAATTGAAAATAGCAGTGCCTTCGAGCAAAACAGCACTGCAATTATGGCTCAGGTTGCACAGCTTTATACCAAAATTACCGATTTTGAAACGTATCAAAGTAATGTTTCAACGAAGTTTTCTCAAACAAATGATAGTTTTACTTATCAATTTAATACTTTAACTGAAATAATCAACAACCTAGATGCTGATTCCGCTGCTCAGTTTAACAATATTATAAGGTACATTCGCTTTGTCGATGGTGACATAATCCTCGGTGAAGTAAACAACAGCTTAATGCTTAAAATCAGCAATGACAAAATTTCATTCCTTCAAAACGGAATAGAAGTTGCCTACATGACAGACAACAAACTTTATATCACAGACGGAGAATTTTTAAATAGTTTGCAGTTAGGTAATTTTGCTTTTTATCCAAGGTCGAGTGGAAATTTATCATTTAAGAAAATCAAGTAGGTGGTGAAAGAAATTGGGAACTTCAAGCACATTTGGTACAAGCAATTCACACGTTAAATACAATATAAAAATTAATCAAAACTCTCAGAGCATAGATGGCAACTACTCAAATGTATCTGTATGGGTGGATTTTTGGCGAGATTATGGTTCGGGGACTTGCTATTGCAAAATTAATGGTACAACTTATTCTGCGACAGTTTCATCAAGCCAAAAAATAACCAATTCAGGCATAACGTTATTTAGCAAAACTCTCGATATTTACCACAATGCAGATGGCTCAAATTACCTTGAAGCATCTGCTTGGATTAGTATGGATACACCGCTGACGTCAAGCGAACAGGGATATGGAGAGTGGCTTTCCACAATTCCGAGAGCAAGCACTATTTCGAGCATAAGTGGCAATACTTTCGGAAGTTCGGTGACTGTAAATATAAGCAGGGCTTCGAGCTCTTTTACTCACAAAGTTGATTATGTAAGGCCCGACGGAGAACATTTTCGTGTGGGAGAAAATGTTGGCACAAGTTGTACTTTTACTCCGGCACTCAGTGATTGTAATTTTGTGCCAAATTCCACGTCAGCATCAGCACAAATATATGTATATACCTATTCCGGCGGCACATATATTGGTAGCTCTTCAAAATCTTTTACTCTTAATGTTCCGTCCAGCGTTTTACCAACAATAAACTCGGTAAGCCTTTCAGAAGCTGTTTCGGGGATTTATGCTCAATTTGGCGGATATGTTCAAGGAAAATCAAAGATTTCGGGAAATGTTTCTGCAAGTGGAGCATATTCTAGCACAATTAAAAGCTATAACATATCAGTAAATGGTGCCAACTATACTGGGGGCAGTTTCACAACAAATTTCTTATCAGCGAGTGGTTCTAATTCCTGCACTGTAAAAGTTACGGACAGCCGAAATAGAACAGCGAGCAAAACAGTTAATTTTTCTGTCACAGCTTATGAAAGCCCAAAAATAAATTTATTCACTGTGTCCCGTTGCAATTCAGATGGCACTGCCAATGATGAAGGTGGTTATGCAAAATGCACTATATCTGCTGAGATTTCGAGCGTACACAGCAAAAATACAAAGTCGTTCAAGATTATGTATAAAAAGACGTCTGATTCGTCTTGGAATACGTTTACTCTAAGCAGTAGCGGTTATTCTCTTAGCACAATACAGATTATAGGTAACATTGACACTGAATCTGAGTATAACTTTAAGGCTGTAGCAACCGATTATTTTAGCCTTGCTGAGTATTCTCATAACCTTTCGACCGCTTATACTCTCATGGATTTCAATAAAAGCGGAAAAGGATTAGCAATCGGCAAAGTTTCAACGCAAAATGCATTTGAAATCAATATGGATACTAAACTAACAGGAAATTTGGCAATAAACAACAAGACTATTTTTGACTTGATTTATCCTGTTGGTTCGATTTATATGTCGGTTAATAGTACAAATCCTAAAAATTTATTTGGCGGAACATGGGTACAATGGGGTTCGGGTCGAGTGCCGGTATGTGTTAATACTTCTGATTCAAATTTTAGTACAGTCGAAAAAACAGGTGGAAATGCCTCACATCGTCACGAGTTTAGAATCGGTATGCATTGGTATTACGGAAATGCCGCAGGCGAAGGTGCGTATAACTCCACAGGTGCATACAGGTTTTCAGACAGTCAATATGATGGTTGGGCAAGAGATTTAGCATCTATGAGTGTGACTTTAAATACAAACACAACCACAAGTACCAAAACCGCAACTGCCAATGGAAAATGGTCTAAGGGAGACACCGCAAACACAAGTACATTGCAGCCCTATATCACGTGTTATATGTGGAAAAGGACAGATTAAAATTACATAAATGAAAGGAAAATTTAAAATGAGTAAAAAAGTATATTTATCACCGAGCAATCAAATTAACAATCTTTACGCAGCGGGCAATACGAATGAGTGTGAACAATGTAACAGAATTGCTGAGTATGCAAAAATAGCCCTTGAAAGATGTGGGTTTGAAGTCAAGAAAGCCTTGTCGGGTCAAAACATGAACACAAGCATTAAAGAAAGCAATAATTGGGGTGCTGATTTACATATTCCAATCCATACGAACGCTTTCAATGGTCAAACTCTTGGTGGCACACTCGTTATGATTTATAGTAGTGCTACTGAGAACAAAAAGACCGGAAGTGCAATTTTAAATGCTGTTGCTCCAATTTCGCCGGGGCCTGATTACAGTTTGAGAGTTAATTCAAGCCTTGCAGAATTAAACTCAACAAAGGCTATTGCTGTGTATTTAGAGGTGGAATTTCACGACACACAAGACGGTGCAAACTGGATAATTAATAACGTCAAATCTATTGGTGAGGCCATTTGCAAAGGTGTTTGTGAGTTTTATGGAGTTACATACAAAGTTGACGAAACAGAATTGCCCGGTAAACTCTATCGTGTACAAATTGGAGCATTTAAAGACAAATCAAACGCAGACAACTGTTTACAGCAAGCAAAAAACGCCGGATTTGCCGACGCTTTTATAAAAGAGGTGCAGCCATGAATCAAGACATATCTAAAATGATTATGACCGCAATATTAGTCGAAGGAATAATAACTTATTTTAATGAATTTTTTGTTTCGGGAAATGCCCCATGGCAGATGATTTTGAACCTAATTTTAGGAATTGTTATTGCTATGGCATACAAGCTGGATTTACCTAAATATCTAGGGTTGCAGTCCGATATTTATTACGTTGGCACCGTTTTGACCGGAATTTTGATTTCTCGTGGCTCGAATTATTTTTATGATTTAATCAGCAAAGTTTTAAACGCATAAGGGTCGTGTACTAAAGAAGTTTATACAAACATTATCATAGTCATAAAATTAGGATTTGTCTTCTTATTAATGTTCTCCAATTTTATTGTAAACTTATTCGGGACACGACCTAAATAAGAGTAAATTACATTTAAACCAATAATTTACGGGTTTATAAAATATCACTTTTAAGTATAGAATATATTGCAGTATCACATCTCTCACCTGTATTTTTGACGCCATACTGTCTCAGAATACCTTCATACTTCATTCCGCACTTAACCATAACTCTTCCTGAAGCTGGATTTTCTGTCATGTGCCTTAATTGTATGCGATTAAACCCGACTGTATTAAATAAATAGTTCATCACAGCTCTTAAAGTCTCTGTCATTATTCCTTTATTCCAATACTTTTTAGAAATAACATATCCAATTTCACAGGTAGATCTGATTTCTATAATTTCAATAACATCAATGCTTCCTATTACTTCATTTGTATCCTTTAACGTAATGCACCATTTATAACAATTCTTATTTTTATATTTGTCTATCCATTCATTCAAAATTTTATATGTGTCATTAATATCTTTATGAGCTTGCCAAGAAAGATATTTTACGTTTTCAGGGTCTTTTGCCCAATTATCAAACATTTGCTCAGCATCTTTAATTTTAAATCGTCTAAGTAAAAGCCTTTCTGTTTCTATATTTTGAGTTCATATATGAGTTAACATTAAAATTCCTCCTTATTAAAAATATTTTACAAAGAAATACTTTGTGAGTTTTTGATTTTCTTTATTTTTTCTTACAAATTCAAGTTTAAAACCGCATTTTTCATAAAATTGGGGTGCTTGAAATTCGTTTGTAACAAGATTTATATTGTTAAAACCTTTTCCGTTGAAGTGTTGTTCTACTTGTTTTAAAAGAGCTACACCTATACCTTTGCCTCTGTAACTTTTTAGCACAACCAAATTATTTACTGTAACCTCAGAATAATAGCTAAAACCAGTTACATATCCAACAGTTTTATTATTATCCTTTGCAACAAATGCAAATCGCTTAAAATTATACTCTATTCCATTTTCAGTGTCGTATTCAGAAAGTAATTCATCAGCTATTTTATCAATTTCGTCAAAATTTTCGGCATAATCAATTTTTAACATACACGTTTACCTCTCTCGTTTCCAATTATGATTGATTTCTATCACTTTTCTTCTTTTTTAACACTAAAATTATTAAAATAATTCTCTATAATATTTCGTGTTATTTTTTCCGCTTCAGCGCCTGACACATTTTCTCCATCTAATAGTCTGACTGCAAAATATAAATATTCATTATCTTTTTCGTAAGCACCCACAAACCAACTGTTGTTACCTTCACCGCTTGTACCCGTTTTCCCATATAAGGTTCCGCCATTTATAGTTCCTTTTTGCATAACAGTTTTTAGTATGTCTATATGATTTTTATCAATGGGAAACTTATATTCAAATAAATCGTAAATAAATTCTACTTGTTCCTTTGGTGATATTTTAAGTGATGAATCCAGCCAAAATGGTATTTCCTCAGTTGTATCGCAGTTTCCGTAAGAAAGCTCACTTGCAAACTTAGATAAATTTTCTTTCCCAACTTCATTAGCAACTTTTTCAAAATACCAAACCGCAGATAAATTAAAAGCTTCCTTTAACGTCAAATCTTTATTCCAATAATCAAAATAACGCTCTGTGCCATCCCATTTGATGAGTGTATTTTCATCTTTTAAAATTCCGTATTTAAGTCCTGCTAAAGTTAACACTATTTTAAATGTAGAGCAAGGGGATCTTCTTTCATTAATAATATTATTTCCATACGTATAATAACTTCCATTTTTATAAAAAACAGCTAAGCCTTCAGAATTGCCGAAAAACTCAGACAAGTCAATCTCTGTATCACCATAAGACTGCTCCCCGCAACCACAAAAAGTAAATATACTGATAATCATAAGCATTACTAAGCTAACTATCTTTTTAGGCACTGTTCTCCCCTCCAAATATGTAATCCATAATATCCTTGCATTGCAAGCTATCGTATTTAAATCCAAGTGCAATAGATACCTTGTTTGAAAATTTGTCAAATAAATTACACATCATTTTTAAAGAAGTCCAAATATTTTCAATATTAGCTGTGGGGTATGTTTTTAAAACTTTATCATATACTTCCGATGGCAACAATTCTTTAAAATACTTATCATATTTACCTATAGACACATTAAACTCATTATTTATGCCTACAAACAATCTCATCATTTTCATAAACTCGGGGTGTACATCTTGGTTAAATATTTCAATAGCATAAACAACCTGATTTCTCCATAATCCCTTTGCAATATAAATCGATAGCCACCAAAACTCATTGCAGCACGCTAAAAATTCATTTTCACTTGGCCTTTTTATATGATAACTTTTATCACTTGGAGAAGAAATTTCAGAAAATATATTATTCTTATCTATTAAAACTACAGTTTGAGAATCCTCTTTACAAATTTTTTCGGCAAATTTAGGTACAGCAAACGTTAGATCAATTCGATTTCCATCCGTAAATTGCATAAGATAAGTATATTTTTCTTCATTTGGATATTCGGGGACAAATAAATTTGGATTATCCGGCTCTTGCATGATTAAAATTTCTCCGAAATAAGATATGAAATCTTCATTTTTAATAAATGGTTCTGTCCTGTCAACCACATAAACTATATCGAAGTCCATGAATTTATCTTTTTTCGTGTTAGGATTTGCCCTTGAACCATTTAGTAAGACCGCTTTTATCGAATTATTCATCTTAGCAAAATCTAAAATTAAATTAAACATTTCTTCTTCGTTACGCAATTTTATCTACTCCTTATAAACTGTAAAATTTCGAATTTTGATTTTCAAAAACAGTGTAATAATTAAACCCTATGCTTTTTAAAATCTCTGGGATATCTTCAAATTTATATCCTATATGTTCAGGCAAATGTGCATCACTGCCTATTGTAATTATTTCTCCACCTAAATCTTTATACATTTTTAAAATATCTTTATGCGGATGAGGATATCCTAAATTTTTTCGTAATCCGGCAGTGTTCACTTCTATGCCTTTACCGTTTTTAATTATAATTTTTAAAATTTCCTCAAACAAATCCTTATAATCATTAAAATTAAAATACTTACTTTTATTGGGGCCATATCTAACCACAAAATCTAAGTGTCCGTAAACGTTATAATTATCGAAAGTCTTTACATTTTCTAAAATAGATTCAAAGTATTCTTTATAGGCTTGCTTTTCGCTTTTGCCTTTAAAAAATTCATCAAAATTAAAACCTATATCAACACCATTTACTGCGTGCGAAGAACCTATTATAAAGTCAAAGTTGTAACTATTAACGTAATTACCTATTCTTTCTTTTAGATATGGCCTTAATCCTATTTCTACGCCACATAAAACATTTATTTGTTTTTTATACTTTTCTTTCAGAAATTCAATTTTACGAACATACTGTTCTGTATTCAGTATATATTCTGCCTCTTCTTCCGCAGACGGATAATCCATATCGCAATGGTCAGTGATAGAAATGAACTTTAATCCTAATACTATAGCTGTCTCTATTTGTCGTTCTGTTTTTACAGAGCAATCATTTGAAAATTCAGTATGTACATGACAATCAGACTTTATCATTACTTTTCCTCACTTTATAAAATTATTTTACTTTGCTCTCTATAAATTCTTTGCTGATTTTCACAATCTCATCAACCTGATTATGATGTAAGTAATGCTCTCCTTCTAAAATCTTGATATTTTGAATATCAAGATTTGTAATCATATTAGTGTTAATTGTAGCCCAAGAGGTTTGCATAGTGCCGGATTTTATCATCTCATCTACATTTTCTATTTGTTCGGTAGCTAAAAAGCCAAGCACAGGTAAACAGGGCGGATATTTCATATCCTTTAATTCTTTAGAATTATCATAAAATTTGTTCCACTGGTTTATCATAGAAATATTTAAATCACTTGATTCTTGGCTCATCTTAGCTTTTTCAAATGTTTCTTCAGTCCACCGTTCAAGCTGCTTTTGAGGCAAGGACATATCTATTCCAATTATACCTAAAATTTCAGATGGATAATTATTTGCATAATACAAGCTATAAAGCCCCGACATTGAGTGAGGCATCAATATGTATGGAGGTTTAATATTTAATCCATCTAAAGTAGTACGAATTTCTTGGACTATTGCTTGGTTTGAACGCTCATCTACTGTTATATCACTTTCTCCATATCCAAAATATTCTAAAATTACTACTTTATAATCTAAAGACAACTTATCGGCTAAGGGCATAAAATCGTCTACTGGAGACTCTGTTCCCCAACCGCTGAGCATAACTATTGTTGTATCTCCTGAACCTTTTACGTACGCTCCCATTGATTTTTCATTAACCATACCAAATTGTATCCCATCAACTGCAAACACATAATTACTTACAGATAATACAAAAGCTAATATTAATGTTAAAGTTAAAAATATTTTTCTCATCTTGTATCCTTTCCAACATTTATATTTTAATTTATTAAATGATTTTTAATTTAAAAATCTAATTACATCTTTCAAAGAACTTATATTATTGTCACAATCAAGGTTTATGCCATAAAACTTAATTTTAAACGCTTTAGCAAGTTCTTTGTCGCAGTCAGAATCTCCGACATAAAAAGAACTGCTTAAATTTATATCCGGATATTTATGTATAGCTTGATTAATAAGCCCCGGTTTTGGTTTTATACAATCACAATTTTGTATTCTTGAATGAGGGCAATAGAAGACATCCAACACATTTATTCCATTTTGCTTTAAAGTTTTCAAAAATAAATCGTTAAACTTTTGATAATCTTCTAAAGTAATTATTCCCTCTCCAATTAAATACTGGTTTGTTATAATGATTATCTCAAAACCTCTGTCTTTAATATGTTGCAGGGTTTCTATCGAACCATCTAAAAACTCAGGAGACTTAATATCTTTCCACATATTATCAGGGTAATCTTTTATTATCGTTCCATCTCTATCTAAAAATGCTATTTTCACAGATTTTTTCTCCTATTTTTCAATTATTCTTATCATTCCATATCCAGTAAAATCAAACGGTATTTTTCTAAATCCACATTTCTCATAAAATGCCTCTTTCCCTTGCATTGAAATTAAATTAATACTTGCTTTTTGACCTAATTTTGTTTTATTATAAACATCTTTTACAATCTCTTCAATGAGCATTTTACCTATTCCATTTCCTTGATGTTCTTTATCTACAATAACATCAACAATCAAGTAATATAAACCATCTCCAATAGCTCTTGCCATACCAACAATTTTATTATTTACAATTATTTTCTTTACAATAGCACTGTTTTTTATTGCTTCGCTTACTAAGTTCTCCTCTTTTGAATCCCAACCAACTGAATTCCTTAATTTGTTGTATTCTTTCGTTACAATACTGTTTTCTATCTTATATTCCATATATGTTTATCCTTTCATTCTTACATATTAGTATCGAACTGTCTAAAAACTTAGGAAATATAATATTTTTTCATACTATATCAGGATAATCTTTAATTATAGTTCCATCTCTATCTAAAAATGCCGTTTTCATTCTGAGTACCTCTTAATAAGCATTATATTTTTATACAATTTACAACTTTTGAAACTGCAAATTATATAAATCGGCATAAATGCCACTTTTATTCAAAAGTTCTTCGTGCGTACCTTCTTCTGCTATGCCAAATTTATTCAAAACTAAAATCCTTTTTGCATTTTTTATGGTTGAAAGCCTATGAGCAATAACTATGGTAGTACGATTTTTTGCTAAATTCTCCATTGACATTTGAATAAATCTTTCACTTTCGTTGTCAAGGCTTGATGTAGCTTCATCAAAAATCAAAATGGGAGGGTTTTTCAAAAACGCCCTTGCAATTGCAATTCTTTGTTTTTGACCGCCGGAAAGCTTTACACCTCTTTCTCCGATAGGAGTATCGTAACCTTTTTCAAGTTCCATAATAAAATCGTGAGCGTAGGCATTTTTGGCAGCATTTATAATTTCTTCTTTAGACGCATCAAAATTACCGTAGCGTATGTTCTCCATAACCGTACCTGAAAACAAAAATGTATCTTGTTGTACGAAGCCAATATTTTTTCGTAAGTCTTTCAGTTTTATGTTTTTTATAGGAATGTTGTCAATCAGAATTTCTCCACTTGTAACGTCATAAAATCTCGGTATTAGATTACAAAGCGTAGACTTTCCTGTTCCGGATGCTCCTACCAAAGCTACATATTCGCCGTCTTGTATCTCGAAACTTAAATTTTTGAATATTTCTTTTCCAGCTTTATAATTAAACGAAACGTTCTTAAATTTGATATTTCCCTGAATGGTTTTTAGCTCCATAGCATTTGGAGAATCAACTATTTCAGGCTCTATTGATAACACTTTAACGATTCTTTTAAATCCGACAGCACCCTCATTAAATCCTTCTATATAGAGATAAAACATTGAACATTGGGCCAATGAGAATATCTGCATACAACATAAATACAACTAAATCGCTTATATCAAATTTTCCGCCTAAAATGAAGAACATGGCAATTATCGTAACTATCGGAATTAAACCTATTATAATTGGGTCAATTGAAGATTCAACCGTACCTAAAAGCTTATGTGTTGCTTTTTTGGTTTTTAGGTATGTATTTATATTATCATTATATTTTAAAATTTCTTTGTCTTCGTTTGCGAAAGACTGAATTGTTTTTATACCTGATAGACTCTCTTCCAAATTAGATGTAAGCTCGGAATAAATTCCCCTTGCTTTCCCCATATTTTTTTGAATTTTAGGAATGAAATAAGACGCAATAGAAAAAGTCAATATTAAAATTCCGAAAGTTATTGTTCCAAAAGTGGGACTCGTTAGAAATAAGATAATTCCTGTACCTATTAGCCTTATTGTAAAATCGAGAAGTGTTTCAGGGATTTGTTTTATAAGCACAGTAAGGTTGTAAGCATCTGTAGTAATGTGTGACATAAGAGAACCAACTTTTCGCTCATCAAAAAAACTAAAGCTTTGCTTTTGAAAGTGTTTAAAAATTTCAGTTTTTATATCCGCTTCAACTTTAGCGGCAAGCATATTTCCTTGATATTTAGTATACCTTAAGCATAAAGATACAATAATAAATAATCCCCTAACACCGCCTGTGATTAAGAGGAGAAGGCGGTATGCTTCGTCTTTTTCAAGGTTTACGATGTTTGTTGTTATATATCTGATTAAAAGGGGATAGAGGTTACAGCAATGCTATAAATTATTGAAAACAACAAGTCTAAAAATAATTCTTTTTTATATGGTTTGTAATACGATAATAGTTTTTTCCACTTTTTAATTTTCATAAATTTACCTCCTTAAATTTTTAAAATTTTTGTAGCGATCTTTTCGCTGAAAGTTTTATCGTGTTCAACAAATAAGATAGTAGGTTTGAATTTTAGAATTAAATCTTCAATTTGTATGCGAGATAGAATATCAATAAAGTTAAGCGGTTCGTCCCATAAATACAAGTGTGCCTGCTCACAAAGACTTTTAGCAATCAAGACTTTCTTTTTTTGTCCTCCACTAAAGTCAGAAATATATTTTTCGAACTGAGTGCGTGAAAAATCAAGCTTCCTTAAAATGGTTTTAAATAAGCTTTCATCAATATTCTCTGATTTTGCAAAATCGCTAAGATTACCAGTTAAATGTGATGTATCTTGTGAAACGTAAGATATTTTCAAATTGCTTACTTTCTCAAAATTACCTGTTGATTTTATTTTATCATTTCCGTTTATAAATTTCAAAATTGTGGATTTACCGCATCCATTTTTACCATAAAGAGCGATTCTGTCGTCTTGGTTTACCTCAAAACTAATATTACTGCAAATTTCTTTACTGCCATAAAATAAGGAAATACCTTTTAAACTTAGGAGCCTAGTTGACGTATGTTTTAAAAAATGAATTTTAAGTTCGCTGGCACTTTCGATGTTTTTAAGAAGATTAGATTTTTCCTCGATTGCAGATTGTTTCATCGCTTCCGCATTTTTAGAGCGTTTCATCATTTTTGCAGCTTTGTGCCCAATGTATCCTCTGTCGGGGCGAAGTCCTGAATTACGAGTACCATGCTTTGATTTTTCTACTTTGTTAGACCACCCAGCACTTTGTTTTGCTGAACAGTCAAGCCTTTCGATATCTTTTTTTAACTTTTCATTCTTAGCCATTTCAAAGTTATCTTGTCTTTGCTTATTTTCGTACCAAGATAAAAAGTTACCTTTTTGAATTTCTATATTTGTCTTGTTTATAGACAAAATGTGGTCGATACAGTTGTCTAAAAAGTTTCTGTCGTGCGAAACAAGGATAAACCCTTTCTTGCTTTTAAAATAATTACTTACTATTTCTCTGCCTTTTATATCCAAATGGTTTGTGGGTTCGTCAATCAGCAAAAAAGAATTTTCTTTTAAAAACAAGCTTACCAATAAAATTTTAGCCTGTTCACCGCCACTAAGCGAATTAAAAGGTCTATAAAGTACTTCTTCATCAATATCGAGAAAAGATAATTCTTTCTGAATTTTCCAATAATCGTAATCTTCAAGATGAGCTTTTTCTTTGATTGTATCTATTGCAAAGTGCGTTCTATCGTTTACTTCAAATGGGAAATATTCAAAATCTATATTGCTAGAAATTGTTCCTCTATATTCATATTTTCCCATTAAAAGTTTCAAAAATGTAGTTTTACCCCGCCCGTTTCTGCCTGCAAAGCCAAGCTTCCAATCTGTATCTATTTGAAAAGATACATTTTCAAAAACGTTGTCATAGCTACCATCATATCCAAAAGTTAAATTTTGAATGCTTATCATTGACATATAAATCACACCTTTTTGTAAAAAAATTATAGGTCGCAAGAAAGTAATTCTTACAACCTATAAAATTACATAAAGATGACGTCTATATGTATAAGGAGGATAAGAAACACAACTTTCTTGCAAAAAGGTATAAAAACTCAGTAATACAAATAGCATCTTAATTTTTACACCTATAAACTAGCAAGAAAAATTGCGCATCTTTCCACCTCCCAATAAAATTCAAACACATTATATCACAAATAACTATGAAAAACAAGTTGCAGTTTTTATTCCGCGTAGTCTAATCTTTCTATTTATTGTCTAAAAATATCATGCGCCATATGACAAATTTTCCCAACTATAAATAATAAAATTGAGAGTTCTTACCTAGAGATTGATAAAGATAAATTTCAGCTAAACTTATTTATGTTTGTACCAACAAGTTCAAAAAATTAGTTTTTTTATACCTTCATCAGTAAATTTTGAGTGAATATTTTTATAATTTTGAGCTGATCTATCTTTTAGTGAGAACTCTCATAAAATTTAATTAAAGGTCATAGCTTATATTTTCAAAAGCCTTGACCGATTTTTAATACATAAGAAAGTGCGTAGCCTATTTTAGATTTAGGTGCAGCACCTCAAAGGGAGATTTGTAATAATGAGTTATTGATTATGTTCTGCAATATATAAAAGTACATACATATAGGTTAATTCTGTAATTTAATGCAGAACAATGTCAATAGCACCTATTTTTAAAAGCGGAGTTTGCACAAACGTGTATAACTCTGCTCTTTTTTTAGGCTAAATGAGGACAAGCCTATGAATAAACGGTGGTTTCTCTATTACATACGCTATCCGTAGCCATTCCCAATTGTTTGAAAAAAATCAAATAATTTGGGGGTTAAAATGATGAGAAATCATCGTGACGATATAAAGAACGAAATAGCTTATTTTTATACTGTAATTAAAAATATGGACACAAAAGATAGCATAAAAAAATCAAAAGTAAATGAATACGAAATTCCTCTTGAAGATGTTATGTATGACAACTTTTCAGAAGATTTTGATGTGGACAAGCAGGTTGCCGAACAAAGTTTACTCGGGTGGATAGAACTGATTGAGAATCCAATTCTGCACAAGGCGGTGAAAAGTTTATCGATTGAAGACCAAATATTTATCAGCTACATAGTTAAAGAGTGCCGAACACAGCGTGAACTTTCTGCTATGTACGGTATTGCGCATCAAAATATAAGCAAAAGATTTAATAATATTACTAAAAAGCTAAGACAATTTATGAAACGATAAATTTGTCGAAAAGTTTTTTGAAAACAGGGTGCCAAAAACACCCTCAAAAGACTCTTTACATATATGAGGGGATAAATTTTCACTCAGCGAACATTGAAAACCGAATAACAAAAATCTCAGTAACAATTAAAGATACTCCTGCCCAGTCACAGTCCGAGCGTGAAAAAACCGTCGCAGGCAATGAGGGTAGCCTTGCAAACTTGCAAGGACGTGAAATTCGTGTGCCATCGTTTGGGTGGGCTGAGATATTTTAAATTTTTTAAGGAGAAAATTCACATGACTGATTCATTTGAAATAATTTCATTTCAGAAACAGAGTAAAACCAAAATTGGAAAAGTAACATATATTATTAATTCTTATTTTGATAATAATGGCGGAACGTTAAAAGAAAAAATCAAAAATTTATTGGTATCGGAGATTCAGAAAAAGTCCGAGATTATAGCTCCCAACAGCTGAAAAATATGATATAATTATAATGTAAACATTATTTTTGGCTGTTAATTTGAAAGGAGAAAGGCTAATTGAAACAGTCAAACAAAATAAACAATATTTTACAATGCGATAAAATAATAGCTTTATATTTAAGATTATCGCGAGATGATGATTTAGAGGGTGAAAGCAACAGTATTTCAAATCAGAAAGCACTTTTAATACGATACGCAAAAGAACATGGTTTTAAGAACATCAAAATTTTTATCGATGATGGAGTTTCGGGTGTTACGTTTAACCGGCAAGGGTTCAAAGAAATGATGCGACTTGTAGAGGCAGGTCAAGTAAGCACTATAATAGTAAAAGATATGTCAAGACTTGGGAGAAACTATATTGAAGTCGGACAACTCACTGAAACGATATTGCCGATGCACAACGTTAGACTTATAGCAGTAAACGACGGAGTTGACAGCGAAAAGGGCGAAGATGATTTTACACCATTCAGAAATATTATGAACGAGTGGTACGCAAAAGACATGAGCCGAAAAATGAGGTCAACACTCAAAATAAAAAATAGCCAAGGCTATGCAATAGGGCATCCGCCACTTGGTTATAAGAAAGACCCTGATAACCCTAAATGTTGGATAATCGATGATGAAGGTGCAGAGATTATAAGAAAAATCTATAATCTTAGGATTCAAGGAGAAAGTACAATAAAAATATCAAAAATTCTTAAAAATGAAAAAGTTTTGATTCCATCCATGTATGCATACAAAAAAGGATACAGAAAACCGGCAATTAAAAATCCGAGAAGTGAATATCTTTGGACAGTCGAAATGGTTAGAAAAATTCTTTTAAATCAGTCGTATGTTGGAAATGTTATAAACTTCAAAACTTACAGTAAGTCATTTAAGCTGAAAAAACGTCTTGAAAATGACAAAGAAAATTGGCAGATACACAAAGATGTCCATGAGCCAATTATAAGTAGAGAAGTATTTGAAGAGGTGCAAAAAAGTTTTGGTGATACAAAATATCGCAAGCCAAAATATATCGAAAAAAATATGTTTGCAGGATTCCTCAAATGCTCAGACTGCGGAGCTAACCTAAATTACAAATTTACTCATGACAACCCTGATAATCATTACTTCTCATGTAGAAACAACAGAGCACAAAATGGGCTTTGCAAAAAGACACATCACATAAGAGTAGATGCACTTACAAATTTGGTGAAAAACGATATTGCGAATATAGTGAGATTTGCAACCAATTTTGAAGATGAGTTTGTGAAGATAGTTGTTGATGAAGATTATAAACGAATTCAAGCGACCCAAAAGAAAAATCTTGAAGCATTAAATAAAATGCTGGCTCGTGATAAAGAACTTGATACCTTGTGTGAAAAAGTCTTTGAGGAAAAAATCTTAGGTAACCTATCAGAAGAAAGATTTTTGAAACTATCGCAGAAATATGAGGAAGAACAATTTGAACTTAAAGCTCAAATTAAAAACATGAAAAAGGTAGTTGCAGAAGAAAAAGCACACGAACTTAATGCCGATGGATTTCTGAAAATTGTCAGAAAATATTCTGAAATAGAGGAATTGACACTTGATATTTTACATGAGTTTATTGACAAAATTGTTGTTCACCATCGAGAAGAAGTCATGGGAGAAACCATTCAAAAGGTAGAGATTTATTATAAAATGATAGGCCATATAGAAATTCCAAGAATGTCAAAACTTGAAAAAGCAAGCTGTATAAAAAATTTCGGGCGAAAAAAAGAAGAGCAAATTGCTTAACACAATTTAACTCTTCACTATCAAAAGTTGAGTAGCTAATAAGAAACTTCCAAAACCCTTATAACTACTCAGCATGGTTGCGGAGGTAGGATTTGAACCTACGACCTTCGGGTTATGAGCCCGACGAGCTACCAAACTGCTCCACTCCGCGGTATAACATAAATATTTCCAATCAAAATTTGATTATGAAATGATTATATCATATCTTAGGAAGGAATGCAAGCAATTTAATAATTATTTTCTAGATTTTTTATCATCATTTTCATCATAAGTATCCGATGTCCAATCTCCATCATCTTCATCTATAATATCATTTGAGATTGAATTATCGTAATTGTCAAAATCATCATCTATATAATCAGCATCATCGTAATCTAAATCGTTGTTTAAGTTACATTTTCCTTTTTTGATCAAAGCTATTATTGTAATAACTAAGCCTGCAAACGCAGCGATAATGGCTACAAATCCCATAATTAAACCTTTTTTCATTTAGTTTTACCTCCTATTAAAAACTATTAATAAAATATTTATTATTATCATTATTATATACACATTTATCCAAAAATTCAAGTTTATTGCTATAAATTTTTTGTGCAATACATAATTATGCTTAAAACGCATGGTGCTACTGTCTCGCATCTAAGAATTCTTTTGCCTAAACTGCCTATTATTATGTTATAATATTTCGCTTTTTCCACTTCATAAGGTTCGAACCCACCTTCACTTCCAACCATAAAACTTATTTCTTTTTGAGTTTCTATTACATTCCTTAAACTTTTTCCGCCACATTCATAAAATAATATAGCAAGCGCAGATTTTGACATCTCATTTAATGCATCCTCAAATGATAGCATAGGGTTGACTTTTGGTATTATCCCTCGCCCACTCTGCTTTGCAGCTTGTTCGGAAATTTTTTGATATCTTTCCACTTTGCGCTTTATATTATTACTATTCGGGCGCGAAATGCATCTGTTGCTTAAAACAGGTGTTATTTCTGTTATACCAAGCTCTACTGATTTTTTTATTATATGCTCAAACTTATCAGACTTTGGCATTGCCTGATATAAGTGCGTTTTTATCGTTGGTTCCGATTCACTTTTTATGCATTTTAATACTTTAATTACAACATTTTTATAGTCTATTTTCACTATTTTGCATATATAATCATTTGCTTTGCCATCACAAATTACAACATCATCGCCAACTTTCATTCTTAGCGACTTGCTTATATGGCTTGCATTATCACCAGTTATAACGATTGTATTAGTAGTTGGGTTTTCAATAAAAAAACGTGGCATATTAACTTCCTTTCAATTATTATAAATGCAATAATATAAACACTTATTATTAAATCAATTTTACAGGAAACGTTCATGGATTTATATACATTATCATTAAATAACCTATAAGTTTTTTGAGATAAAACACTATTAATTTATAGCTGTTTTGCCAAAAATTTCTCATTTTTGCTGTAAATTATCAAATCTCACATAGCACGCATTTAACTTATAAAGTATTAAGAACACAATTAAGAACACAATAATGTCTATAAATAGATATTTAACATAACTTATAATAGTGTGCTTTGTGTTTAATATTTTCTTGCTTTTTTCACTTGATTCCATTTTATCATACTTTTACAATAAGGATTTGTTTTATAATATATTCTCATTGACAAAAACAAAATTAAGTAATAACATTGTTAATGCAATATGTTTTAAAATTTTAAATAATGTTTTAGGCAATATACAACATAACTCCATAAGGACTGGTGAGTTTACAATGAATATTTTAATAATTGGATGTGGTCAGTTAGGTTCCAGGCTTGCAAACGTGTTAGACAAACAAGGCCACGATATATCAATAATAGGTTCAAGTCAGACAATGACAGATCTTCTTGATGATGACTTTTCAGGATTGACTATACCGGGTAACCCAATAGATTCAGATGTTATGAAATCCGCAGGAATTGAAGGGTGCGACTATGTCATTTGTGTAACTGAAAGTGATAACACAAATCTTATGGCTGCACAAGTGGCTAAGCATATTTTTCATATAGACAAAATATTCGTACGAGTTCTTGATCCTGTTAAATGCCACGTTTATAAACAAATGGATATATCAACCATATCTCCAACCTCACTTGCATTTGAATCTATTTGTTCTGCTATTTTTAACACAAGCGGCAACAAAATTGTCACATTAGGTAAATCATCTGTTGCTATTACAACTACACCATATGAAAAATGGATGCACGGCAAACTAATTTCAGATATAGAATATGTCAAAAAATATAAACTTATAGGTTATTTAGACGAAAACGACAGATTTTTGATATTTAACCATGAAAATGATCGAAAAATTGAAAAAACTGACAGATTTGTTTTTACAGCTATAATAGAATGACGGAAAGGATAGTTTTAACATGAATATTATTGTTGTTGGCGCAGGAAACATTGGATACTATCTAACTTGGTCTCTAATCACCTCTACCGATCATGAAATTACCGTAATTGAAAAAAACAACTCACACTCAATAGCTATCGCAGATAAATTAGATGTACCTATAATTAATGGTGATGGTTCCAATATAGCTATACTTGAAAAAGCTAATGCCGCTCATACAGATATTTTAGTGGCTTTAACCGGCAAAGATGAAGATAATTTTATATGTTGTCAACTTGCTAAAAAACATTTTCACATAAAAACCACAATAGCCAAAGTTAATAATCCGAAAAATTTTAATATAATGAAATCTTTATCTTCCGATATTGTCATTTCAAGCGCTAATATGCTAGCTGAAATTATAGAACAAGAAGTTAACGCTGTATATTTTCATTTTGCAACTCGAGTTAAAATGGGTGACATATCTATTGTTGAATTTATTGTGTCTGAAGGAGATCCTATACAAAATAAAAAAATTGTCAACATTGCCTGGCCAAAAGACACTCTTGTTATTGCAATATCTCGAAAAGGAAAGTCTATCGTGCCAAGCGGTGACACAATTCTGTCTGTCGGAGATAATGTAATAATCTCAACTAAAGATCACAATAAAAAATATCTAAGAAAGCTATTTAATACCAATCAAAAATAAACATAAATAGCTTTAATATTATAACACAAAATTTTATTAAATTAAAATACTATAAGTGTCTAAAAAAGAAAAATAGCCAATCCATTTTAATGTAGCTGTCGCTAATGTCATATTAAAAAACAGGTGGATTATTATTTATAAAAATAACGACATTTTGCAGTTTTTCCGAATTTCTTTTAAATATTTGCTTCAATACAATCAACACAATAAATATAATGGCATAAATAAGCTTTAACACTAAATCTTATATTTTAGCAACTTTCTTAAATAGAGTTTATGTAAAATTGATCAAAACAATAAAGCAAAGTTTTTTATATAACTTAGTTATATGCCATAAAAACCTTTTAATGCAAAAATCTTCTCAATCAAATAACACAGTTTTTAAATATATAGATCATATCTAAGTTTTTTATTACAATTGCGTTTTTAGAAAGCAGTTATTTTCATACTAATGCGCACATTAAGACTCAAATATGCTTGCAAATATATCAAATCAGCAAACACGCATCTATTGACGTATCATAAATCCGATAAGTTGCTTCTTTGCAATTAGATAGTTAAACCCACATTTATTATTTAATTTACATATATAATTTTAAGTATTTGGAGGCAATATTTTGACGAAAAACGTTTTGATTACAGGTGCAAGCAGAGGCATAGGCGCTTCGTGTGCAGAATTATTCGCCAAATTTGGTTATAAAGTAGCAATTAATTATTTTAAAAGCAAAGAAAAAGCTTTATCACTTGCAGACAAAATTATAAAAAATGGTGGTCTAGCAGAAACATTCTGCGCAGACATTTCTGACCCAAATCAAGTTGATGACATGTACATAAAGATTAAGCAGAAATTTGGCAACCCAAGTGTTTTAATAAACAATGCCGGTATATCTGAACAAAAATTATTCAGTGACATAACTTTATCTGATTGGGATAATATGTTTAACGTAAACATTAGAGGGATGTTTATTTGTTGTAAAAAATTTTTACCCTATATGATAAACCAAAAATATGGTCGCATTATAAATATATCTTCTGTTTGGGGGATAAGCGGTGGATCATGTGAAGTTCACTATTCATCTTCTAAAGCAGCTGTTATCGGTTTTTCCAAAGCTCTTGCACAAGAAACAGCTTTAAGCGGTGTAACTGTCAACTGCATCGCTCCTGGAGTAATTAAAACCGATATGATGGCCGGATATGACAAACAAACTATCAACATTTTGAAAGAAGCTATACCGTGTGGGAAAATAGGTTCTGCAGATGATGTTGCACACGCTGCGCTATTTTTGGCAAGTGAAAAATCATCATATATTACAAGCCAAGTGTTAAATGTTGGCGGAGGATTCAAAATTTAATCAATAAAATTAAAACCATCAATTAGACTGTTATTATATAAAAAATATAAAATGATATTCTTCAGAAAAATTTTAAATAAGATCAAAAGCTCAATCGATTGTAAATTATTTTAAAAATATTTTAAGCTAAATCACTATTTTTATTAAAGCTTACATTAAAACATAAAGGTGAATGAGCGCTATTTGCTCTTCACCTTTTGCGATGTTTAATTTAACTGCAATTGCCGTTGCCATTATTACCACGCAATCTACTGAGCGTTATTGCATCATAAGCTGCCGCTATATCTCCCCATGTGGTAGCACCAACCGAACCGGTTTCAGGAAGCGCAAATGCCTTTTGAAATGCCCTTACAGCATTTTCTGTTAATTCTCCATAATGACCTGTTATAGGTACAGTAGGGAGAACCGCATAAGTTTTTCCAATCAGAGATAAATATGTTTGGAGATCTCTAACATCATCATTTTCCATGCCAAAGCTCAAAATATATCCGGGATAGTATTTTGCTCTATCTCCTTCATATCCCGGAGGTAACGATTCTACGATTCCAAGATAAACATCAACTAACTTGTTTATGGTGTTACGGTCTATAATACCTGTTGGTTGAAGGCCATAATATCTTTGGAAGTTCTCAACCGCTTGTTGTGTTTGAACACCAAACTTACCATCAACAGTAATAGGTTCCAGCCCATCTATAAATAACGCAATTATATTTAAATAATATTGTGCATATCTAACAGCAATTCCTTGCGAGCCAAGTTGCAGCGTGGTAGGATATTGAGGGGTAAGTTCTTCAATTGGAATTGCTTCAGCTGTAAGATCAGACAACCTTCTAACACTATTATATATATTTTTTATTTTATACCAAGTACCTTTACCAATCACACCATCTTGTGCCAGAGAGAATATGCTCTGAAATTTCAAAACAGCATCCTCAGTGGAATTTTTAAATATGCCATCCACTACAGGTATTTTTGGTATTGCAGGGTAGTTATCAGATATCCTGTTAAGCTCAAACTGCATTGTACGAACATCATTGCCAAAATCTCCGACACGCAGAGGCCTTCCGGGATAAGACTCTGTAAAAGAGCCTACTGGTGCATTTTCTATTATATTTATATTATCGCCATAGTAATATTGTAAAATTTGGTATGGCGTAAATCCATCTTCTGCAAGTTCTACAGTGCCCCACTGTGATAAACCTTGGCAAGTTATTGTTGTACCATTGCAAAACTGTGCGAATAACGGCTGAACGGTTCCCTGCCTTACAATATAATCATTAAATATTTCATCCGTTATCGTGCTTATGTTTTCAAAGATATCTCTCCCATAATTATAAGATTGATCATATTGAGTGGTATTTGTTATGTCAAAATCATATCCTTGACTTCGATACCATTCAGTGTATACTCTATTAAGTGCAAATGTTACAATAGCTATAATATTAGCTCGCAGTGAAGCCTCAGGCCAGGAAGGAAAAATCTCGCTTGAAGCAACATTTTTTACATAACTTAAAAAAGGAACGGTAACATTTCTTGCATTACTTTTAGGCGTGCCAAGGTGAACTGTAATTTCACTGGGAATTACAGGATGTAAATCGGCCATATGACGTTATCCTCCTTAAAAGTTCGGTTCTGTTTCTACTATATCTTCAATATCATCATCCTGCTCAGATGAAAGCAGTGGTCTCATTTGAATTGGCTGTAAAGATACGATTCCGGGGAAAACCGGCATATTTTCTCTAACTATTGTACGAAATCCTGGCTTAAAAACTTCTAAATCATATGTCTCATATGGACGAACACCATCTATCACAAACGAATGACTATTATCAGGAGCTGGCAATGATACCGGATCGGTTACTCCGCTTTCATCAGTCATCATCTCATAAAATATCCTCGATTGATTTCCGAATTGCTTAGAAACTATTATTCTCGCATCTCTTACCGGCAAAGCACCTTGTGCTGAATATACCTGCAATTTTAAAAATCCATTAGAAGGATTGTTTGCCTCGAATTCTTTCCATTCTCCCATAGCCTGTTCTCCTTGAAATTCCATAGGATTATGCATATAATTTGGCATTGTGGAATTGCCTGATTCTTGTTGCATAGTAGATCCTGATAGACCTTGGCTTTGTGGGGGTTGAATGGGTGTTGATCCAAAAGGTGGCGCAGATGGAACATCTAAGCTAAAAGATTGCGAAGAAAAATTATTTGGCATGCCTTGAGTAGTTGGAGCATTAGATGTAAACGGGGCATTAGGAGCGAAGTTATTAGGAGCAGCGTTTCTCATTCTTGGAGTGGATATTCGTGTTCCAAAATTATTATCTCTTGCACCATTTGGCTCATTCACAATTTCTGTATTATCACCATCAAAACTTGTTTGCACTTCACCTCTTGGCTGTTGTGATTGTTGCTGTAATTGTGCTTGTGATTGTGGTTGCGACTGCAATTGCATTTGTGGCTGTGATTGTTCTTGTGGCTGCATTTGTGTGGCACTCGAGTCTTGTTGCATATTACCATTGTTTGTATTTTGACTATATTGTCTTTCCATGTCGCCACGAATTGTATGTGGACTTATATCTTGCCTATATGATGCAGGAGGCATATCTTGCCCTGCAATCCAAGGTGACACAAATTTATTTTGATTAATATTAAAATGGTTACTAATATTCCCGGTAGATGTTCCATCTCCATTTCCGCCCACTGATTGAACTATGGAGTTATTTGTAACATCTTCGCTTTTATTTTGATTCGACCCAAAATTCTTAATTTGCTGTTCATTTTGAGTTGAATTATTATTTATATTATTTTCTCTGTCCGCGTTTTGTTGTCTATACATACGCAACATCTCATTTGTATATTGTTCAACTTTGCCTTCATCGGAATACATATTCATAATAACCTCCTAATTCAGGGGCAATTTTATTGCTGTTTCCCTGTTTATATTTATATAATTATATGACATATACACAATTAATAGAATTTATTTTTGCAATATAGACTTACAAATACATATATGCTATAATTTTTTAGGGATATCCAAATTAAATATATAAAAAATAACAAATAACTAAATTTGATATATGCGTAAATGAAAATATTCATGATATATGTTTAAATTCAATAATATATTTAAGGTAACACGGGAGTGCCCAAATAGAAGAAAATTCATAACAGAATTAAATTATGATTAGGAGTTTAAAAAGAAGACAATACAAATATTTTATGAATGGAACAGTGGAAGAACAGTAGGAAGAATAATGAAAATAAATAAATCAGCAGTATATAATTGGATAAAAGCGTTAAATAAGAAAATAGAAGAACAGAAGTCTGAGATAAAAGAAGAAGGTCCTAAAGAAGTAATAGAAATGGATAAACTCTACAGTTATGTAGAGAGAAA
>CAJTNJ010000007.1 GCA_910577565.1 uncultured Oscillospiraceae bacterium
TTGATGTTATTTTTCTTGTTTTTTGTGGTATCATAATAATATAAAATAATATATACAGTCTTTAGGGCAAAGATATAAAGCCTTAAGGACTTTTTTAATATAACAAAAAGGAGGTAGATGGATGCCAAGGAAACCTAAAGCAATATGCAGATATTTTGGCTGTGAAGAATTGACTAAAGACAGATATTGTGAAAAGCACAGAAGAGAAGTACATAGGCAATACAATAAATATAAAAGGGCGCCAGATACATACAAAAGATATAATGGCAAATGGAGAAACATAAGAAAAAAATATATATCCTCTCACCCACTTTGTGAAAAATGCAAAGATGATAAGATGTTAACCCCTGCAAGTGAAGTTCATCATATCATACCACTGTCACGAGGTGGAACAAATGACGAAAATAATTTAATGAGCTTATGTAAGAGTTGCCATTCTAAAATAACGGCAAAAGAGAGTTTTAAATAACATTTGATTTGCGCCAGGGGGTATGTAAATCTCTACAAATTTAACTAAAAGTATCGGGGATGGGTAATGACATAAAAAGTCGCGAATTCAAATAAATTGGTAAAAAGTAAGGAGGACAGATGTGTCAAAAGACGGAACGCAAAGAGGCGGTGCAAGAGTAGGCGCCGGAAGAAAACCAAAAGCAATTCATGATAAAATCCTTGAAGGGAATCCAGGAAAAAGGAAACTGAAAATACTAGAAATAATACCAAATAATGCCTTAAAAGGGGAAGAAATGCCAAAACCAAGGGATTATTTAAAAGACAAACAATATAACACAAAAGATTTCTTGGCGATAGATATATTTGAAAAGACGTGTGAATGGTTACAACAAAGAAATTGTCTGTCTTTAATACAACCACAATTACTTGAAGGATATGCAATGACTACAGCAAGGTGGATACAATGCGAACAATGCATTAGCGAATACGGATTGTTAGCAAAACATCCAACAACAGGCAGCGCTGCTCCCTCTCCCTATGTTTCCATGTCTCAAAATTATTTAAAGCAAGTAAATAACACATGGTATCAAATCTATCAGGTGGTAAGAGAGAATTGTTTAAAAGAATACAGAGGAACGCCACCTCATGAAGAATGTATGGAGAAGTTATTAGGATAAGTGTAAGAGAGGAAAATAAAAGATGAAATTTAGACCTACAAAATTTCAATTAAATACTTCCAAATATGATAAGGACATGGCCGAAAAAGCCGTGTCCTTTATCAATTGTCTAAAGCACACTAAAGGGCAGTGGTATGGACAGAATTTTCATTTGATTCCATGGCAAGAACAAATCATTAGAGATATATTTGGCACACTTAAACAAGACGGATACAGGCAATTTAACACTGCATATATAGAAATACCTAAAAAGCAAGGCAAGAGTGAACTTGCAGCTGCAGTAGCGTTATATCTCACTTGTGCAGATAACGAACATGGCGGAGAGATATATGGATGCGCATCAGATAGACAACAAGCCTCAATCGTATTTGATATAGCAGTTGAAATGGTAAATCAATGTTTGGCACTGAAATCGAGAATAAAGCCTATATTGTCTCAAAAGAGGCTGATATATAAACCACTCAACAGCTTTTACCAAGTCCTCTCATCAGAAAGCTATTCAAAACATGGACTTAATGTTCACGGTGTAGTATTTGACGAACTCCATGCTCAACCTAACAGACAGCTATATGACGTTATGGTACACGGAAGCGGTGACGCAAGAAAACAACCTTTATTCTTTCTCATAACTACAGCAGGTAATGATATAAACTCTATTTGTCATGAGGTACATAGTAAAGCAAAAGATATACTCAAAGGCAAAAAGAGAGACCCTACTTTCTACCCAGTAATATATGGAGCTGACAAAAGCGATGATTGGACTGATGAAAAGGTATGGAGAAAGGCTAACCCTTCTTTAGGCATAACGGTTGATATAGAAAAGCTTAAAGTGGCATGTGAAAGTGCAAAACAAAATCCAGCGGAAGAAAATTTATTTAGACAGTTAAGACTGAATCAATGGGTAAAACAATCAATACGCTGGATGCCAATGGAAAAATGGAATAAATGTGATTTTGTGGTTGATAAAGAAAAGCTAAAGGGGCGTGTTTGTTATGGTGGGCTTGATCTATCTACATCAACAGACTTAACTGCATTTGTACTAGTCTTTCCACCGGAAAATGAAGATGATAAATACTATATATTGCCTTATTTTTGGATACCCGAAGAAAACTTAGAAGTTAGAGTAAGACGAGACCATGTACCATATGACGTATGGCAAAATCAAGGGTATATACAAACCACCGAAGGAAATGTAATTCATTATGCATATATAGAGAAAATGATAGATGAATTATCGAAAGAGTACAACATAAAACAGATAGCGTTTGACAGGTGGGGAGCAGTACAGATAGTGCAAAACTTAGAAGAAATGGGATTTATTGTAATCCCATTTGGGCAAGGGTTTAAAGATATGTCGCCACCCACTAAAGAGCTTATGCGATTAATATTAGAGAAAAGATTAGCGCATGGAGGCAACCCAGTTCTTTCGTGGAATATGGATAACATTTATATAAGAACAGACCCAGCAGGAAATATTAAAGCAGACAAAGAGAAGTCAACCGAAAGGATAGATGGAGCAATAGCACTTATCATGGCGTTAGATCGTGCATTAAAGCACAAAAGTGATGAAAATAAAAGCGTATATGATGACAGAGGTTTAGTTGTTTTATGATAAAAAATAAATATTGTTGTATGTAAAAAACAAGGAGGCATATTATGAATTTTTTAAAAAGTATATTTCACTCTAGAGATAAACCAAAAAACAGCTATATAAGTGGCGGTACACAGTTCTATTTCGGAAATACCATAAGCGGTAAAATTGTAAATGAAAAGACAGCTATGCAGACAACAGCTGTTTATGCCTGTGTGCGGATTCTTGCAGAAGCGATAGCCAGTTTGCCTTTAAACGTATTCAAGTATGCAGAAGATGGAAGCAAAGAAAAAGATTTTAAACACCCACTATATTATCTACTTCATGATGAACCAAATCAAGAAATGACGGCGTTTGTATTTAGAGAAACGCTTATGTCTCATCTGCTTTTACACGGTAATGCTTATGCTCAAATTATACGAAACGGAGCAGGACAAGTAATAGGCCTTTATCCTCTGCTCCCCCACAAGATTACAGTATATCGCAACAATAATGGTGAGATATATTACACCTACCAAAGGAGTTATGATGAAAGTTCACACAATGCAAAAGCTGATTATATCTATTTAAAAGATTATGAAGTACTTCATATCCCAGGACTTGGATACAATGGGCTTATAGGATATTCACCAATAGCAATGGCTAAAAATGCAATAGGCATGACGATAGCATGCGAAGAATATGGAGGTTCTTTTTTTGCAAATGGAGCCAGTCCTGGTGGTGTATTAGAACATCCAGGAGTTCTTAAAGATCCAAAAAAATTAAGAGATAGTTGGAATGCAGTATATCAAGGAAGTAATAACGCACATAAATTAGTAATTTTAGAAGAAGGCATGCAATATAAACAAATAGGCATACCGCCAGAGGAAGCACAATTTTTAGAGACAAGGAAATTTCAAATAAACGAGATAGCAAGAATGTACCGAATACCACCTCACATGGTTGGAGATTTGGAAAAGGCCTGTTTTAATAATATAGAGCAACAATCGTTGGAATTTGTAAAATACACATTAGACCCATGGGTGGTTCGTTGGGAGCAAAGCTTACAAAAATCCTTGCTCTCAAGAGAAGATAAGAAAAACCACTCCATTAAATTTAATGTGGACGGTCTGCTTAGAGGTGACTATGCAAGTCGAATGAGTGGATACGCAATAGCACGTCAAAATGGATTTATGAGTGCAAATGATATAAGAGAGCTTGAAAATATGAATAAGATACCAAAAGAAGAAGGTGGTGACTTATATCTCATCAACGGCAATATGACAAAAATGCAAGATGCTGGTTTGTTTTATGCTGAGTAATTGAATAATTGAGGTGTGTAAAAGTGCTGATTTAAGTCAGTACTTTTCTTTTTTTCAAAATAAGCGTAGACAAAGGAGGGTGATAAAAGTGAACAAGAGAATTAACGATGGTAAATTTTGGAATTTTAGCGAGAATGAAAACAAAGAAAGAACGCTATATCTAAGTGGAGTGATAGCAGATGAGGCTTGGCTAGATGATAATATAACACCTAAACAATTTAAAGAAGAGCTTTTAAAAGACGATAAAGATATAACTCTTTGGATAAACTCAATAGGTGGAGATGTGCTTTTAGCGATTCAAATTTACAACATGTTAAAAGAATATAAGGGAAAAGTTACAGTAAAGATAGACGCATTAGCGGCAAGTGCAGCAAGTATTGTGGCAATGGCAGGCGATAAAATATATGTATCTCCTCTTTCAATAATTATGGTGCATAATCCTGAAACTTTAGCAGTTGGAAATAAATATGATATGGAAAAAGCAGGTGAAATGTTAGATGAAATAAAAGAAGCAATAATTAACGCTTATGAGTGTAAAACAAAACTTGCACGCAACCAAATAGCAGAGTTTATGGATAATGAGACGTGGTTTAGTGCTAAAAAAGCAGTTGAATTTGGCTTTGCAGACGGTATTTTGTATGAAGAAGATGAAGAAAAAAATCACATAAAAGACGTTGAAAAAGAAAATAAGAAAGAAACAAATAAAATGATAAATGACTTTATATATAGCTCTAAACTATCAGCAAATATGAATTTATATAAAAAAGACAATGCTTTTAAAGTATTAAAAGATCGATTAAATCTAATAAAATAATGGAGGTAAAAAATGAATAAAATCATTGAAATGCGCGAAAAACGCGCCAAATTATGGAATGAAGCAAAAGAGTTTTTAGATAAGAAACAGAAACAAGGCAAAACTTTAACAGCGGAAGATACTGCTATTTATGAAAAAATGGAAAAAGAAGTAGTTGATTTAGGAAAAGAGATAGAAAGACTGGAACGTCAAGCAGTTATTGATATGGAACTATCAAAACCTATCAATTCTCCCATTAAAAACAACCCAAATATTAAAAAGAATGAATCTAAAACAAAAAGGACATCATCAGAATATAAAACAGAATTTTGGAACATGCTTAGAGGCAAAAGAACAATATATAATGCTCTATCAGAAAACTCAGATAGCGAAGGCGGTTATTTGGTACCTGACGAGTTTGAGAACACTTTAGTTGAAGCGCTTGAAGAAGAAAACGTTTTTAGAAATCTAGCACATGTTATACAAACATCAAGTGGAGATAGAAAAATTCCAGTTGTTGCAACTAAAGGTACAGCCTCATGGGTAGATGAAGAGGGTTCTATTCCTGAAAGTGATGACGAATTTTCACAAGTTTCTATAGGAGCATATAAGTTAGCAACACTAATTAAAGTATCAGAAGAACTTTTAAATGACAGCATATTTAATCTTGAAGGTTACATAGCAAATGAGTTTGCAAGGCGTATAGGGCGTAAGGAAGAAGAAGCTTTCATAACAGGCGACGGCACAGGTAAACCGACGGGAATTTTAGCAAATAGTGGCGGTGGCAATGTGAGTGTCACAACATCAGGCGCTACAACCATTCATCTAGACGAGATTATGGACTTGTTTTATTCACTTAAAGCGCCATATAGAAACAATGCAACCTTTCTCATGAATGACGCTACCGTTAAAGCAATTAGAAAGCTAAAAGACAATACAGGGCAATATCTGTGGCAACCGTCTGTAACAGCCGGAACACCCGATACAATATTAAATCGACCCGTTCTCACCTCTTCATATATGCCAACTTTAGCCGTTGGAAATAAAACTGTTGTGTTTGGAGATTTTAGCTATTATTGGATAGCAGACCGTCAAGGAAGAACCTTTAAAAGGTTAAACGAACTCTATGCTGTAACAAGTCAAGTAGGCGTTATAGGAACGCAAAGAGTAGATGGAAAACTGATACTACCCGAAGCGGTGCAAATATTACAACAAAAAGGAACGACTAGTTAATGAGTTTGCTCTGCAAAGTTAAAGCAAACTTGATAGTTGAGCATGACAAAGACGATAATCTTTTACAGAGCTATATAAAAGCCGCTGTGAGTTATGCTGAAAGCTATCAACATTTAACCAAGGGATTTTATACCGATAATCCCATCCCACCTACAACCGAGCAGGCAATCATCATGCTTGTTTCACATTTTTATGAAAGCAGAGACGGTTCTACGGGTGGTTTTTATGCCGACAGTGTACAAGCAGGAGGGCAAGTATGGAATACTGTAAATTTGCTTTTGCGCTTAGATAAAGAGTGGCCGTTATGAGCATTGGAAGAATGAATACTTTTATTGACATTATAGAAGTCGAAAATGTAAAAGACAAAGAGAGTTTTTCAATTACAAATGATAAGATAATAGCTTCTGTAAGGGCATATATGGAGGAAAAAAGTGGCACGGTAAGATGGGCAAACAGAGCTTCTTTTACTAGTGCTACTGTTCTTTTTCGATTTCGAGTCATACCAGGTATTAAAGTTACCACAAAGCATGTAATTGTATGTTGTAAAGGACGCTTTAAAATAGAAAACGTAGAAGATGTTAATGGAAGAAAAATGTACATAGAGATACTGGCAAGAAAGGATGAGCCAAATGGCGAAAATGGATATCAAAATGAATGACGATGGCTTTTTAGTCAGGCTATCAAAACTTGCGGAAAAAACAGACGACGTAGCAAAACTAGCTTTAAAAGAAGGAGCGCAAGTTGTGTATGCAAAAGTAAAATCCAATTTAGCTTCCGTTTCAGGAAAAGGAACAAAATACCCTTCTAGGTCAACAGGTGAACTTATAAATGCGCTAGGTATATCGCCAGTTAAAGTGGATAAAAACGGTAATTACAATATCAAAATTGGCTTTGCAGAACCACGGAAAAATAAGTATAAGGCTAAGAAAAAAAGAAGTTATTATAATATAACAAATGCAATGCTTGCAAATATCTTAGAGTATGGTAAGTCAGGACAGCCTCCTAAGCCCTTTTTAAAATCGGCAGTTAGAGCAACTCAAAATTCCTGTATGCAGACGATAAAAGCAAAATTCGATAGTATAGTAAAGGAAAAGTAATATGGACATTTTAGAAGAATTAAGCAACATACTAAAAGAAATTGATATACCAATAGAAACAGGTGTGTTTACAAATACCCCGCCCAAGCAGTATTTAGTGTTAACACCTATAGCTGAATGGGGCGCTTTTTATGCTGATAACAGGGAGAAAATCAACAGACAAGAGGTACGAATATCGCTGTTTAGCAAATTTAATTACATTAAACCTAAAAATGAAATTATTCAGCTTTTAAAAGAGGCAGATTTCAGTTTAAGCGATAGAAGATATATAGGACGAGAAGATGATACAGGGTATTATCATTTTGCAATAGACGTTACTAAAGATTATTTAATAGAGGAGGAATAAGACGTGTCAGTAATAGGTCTTGATAAATTATATTATGCAGTCATAACCGAAGATAAAGATGGCAATGAAACCTATGCAACGCCTGTAAAGCTTGCTAAGGCAATAACTGTTGAGTTATCAATAGAATTGGCGGAAGGAACCCTTTATGCAGATAACAGTGCGGCAGAAGTCATAAAAGAATTCAAAAATGCAACATTAAAACTGGGAATAGACGATATAGGAATAAAAGCAGCGGAAGTTTTAACAGGCGCGAAGATAGACGATAACAAAGTGCTAATCTCTACAAGTGATGATGGAGCAAAAGCTGTAGCTATTGCGTTTAGAGCAAAGAAATCAAACGGCAAGTTTCGTTATTTCTGGCTATATCGCGTCAAATTTGGAATTCCGGAAAACAACCTGACAACAAAGGGTGACAACATTGAATTTGCAACACCGACCATTGAAGGAACGGTAACTAGACGCAATAAAGAAGATAGTAAAGGCAATCATCCGTGGAAAGCGGAAGTAAATGAGGACGACGAAGGCGTACCATCTGACATTATTGGAAATTGGTACCGTGAAGTATATGAACCAATCTATGACACTCCAACAACTTGAGGAGGTAAATAATATGGACGATAGATATAGCACAATCAAAATTGATGATAAAGAATACAAATTAATACTCACCACTTTAGCAACAAAAGAGATTGGCAAAAGATATGGTGGACTTGAAAAGCTAGGCGATAACCTTATGAAACCTGAAAATTTTGAACTGGCAATATCAGAAATTTCATGGCTTATTATGACTCTTGCCAATCAAAGTATTATGGTAGAGAATTTGAAAAATCCAAATGAAAAACAAGAACTTTTAACGCAAGAATACATTGAACTTATGACAACCCCAACAGACCTTTCTAGATATAAGGACGCAATTATGGAGGCATTTCAAAAAGGCATAAAGCGCGAGATACAAAGTGAGGAACAAAAATCAAAAAACAAGTAAGTCGAACAAGTGATGGTGAATTGTTTGTTCGACTTATCTATTATGGAACAGTTCATTTAAACAAAAGCAAAGAGGAAACATGGCTTACACCTATAGGAGAACTTTTGGATTTATGGGAATGTCATAAACAGTTTTTGGGTATCGCAAAGGTTAAACAAGAAGCATATATAGACCAAATCATACCATTTGGGATTTAAAGAGAAAGGATGGTTAAAAAGTGTCTGATATAGGGGTTAAGATTGGCGTTAAAGGTGAAAAAGAGTTTAAAAATGCACTTAAAGAAATCAATTCATCATTTAAAGTGTTAAAAAGTGAAATGAATTTAGTATCGTCTGAATTTTCCAAAGAAGATAAGTCTATACAGGCAGTGACTGCAAGAAATCAAGTATTAAACAAGCAGATTGACGAGCAAAAAGAGAAAATCTCAACACTCCAAAAAGCTCTTGAAAACGCCTCTAATTGTTTTGGTGAGAATGATAAGCGCACGCAAAATTGGCAAATACAACTCAACAACGCAAAAGCCGCCCTAAACAGTATGGAAAGTGAACTGAAAAAGAACAACGATTCATTACAAAATACCGAAAAAGGATTTGAAAGCGCTGACAAAGAGGCTGATAAATTCGGAAAAGGTATAAAAAATACCGCCAATGAGACGGATAACGCGCATAATAAGTTTGAAAAATTAAGTGGTACTTTAAAAGGTATAAGTGTAGCGATAGGTGCTGCAATGGCTTGTATAGGAACAGCAGCGGTGGCAGGTGGAAAGAAGCTATACGATATGGCACAAGAGACAGCCGAGGCGGGTGATAGTGTAGATAAAACCAGCCAAAAGCTAGGTATGTCAAGAGCAATTTTCCAAGAGTGGGATTTTGTATTATCGCAAAATGGTATGGACATTGAAACGCTAAAAACAGGAATGAATAAGTTAAACAATGTTGTTGATGAAAGCATTCAAGGTAATAAAACAGCCGCCGACAAGTTTGCAAGGTTAGGTATTTCTATAGACCAATTAAAGGAAAAAAGTCGTGAAGAAATATTTAATATGACGATAAAAGGGTTGCAGGGTGTAAAGAATGAGAGTGAGCGCGCAGCTATAGCAAGCAGTATTTTAGGAAAATCTGCTGTTAATCTTGCGCCACTGCTTGGTCAAACGGCAGAACAAACAGAAGCGTTAAAAGAAGAGGCAAGGCAATACGGCATGGTATTATCAGATAGCGCAGTAACCGCATCTGTCGCATTTACCGATTCAATGGATAAGCTTAAAAGGACGTTTAGTGGTGTAAAACGGACAATAACAGCTGAGTTGTTGCCAGGCATGACAGAAGTAATCGATGGATTAGCTGAAATGTTAGCCGGGCAAGCAGGCGCATCGGAGATATTCCAAAAAGGCGTAGCAGATATTGTAAATAGTTTATCATTCGTCTTGCCTAGAATCATTGAAATTATCATGGCACTCATCACTTCTATTGCCCAAGTAGCCCCACAAATCATAACTGCTTTGATAAACGGAATCTCTTCCTACTTACCGAAACTGATAGCGGCAGCATCAAATATCATCGTCACTTTTTTAAATGCTTTCGTTTTGGCATTGCCTCAGTTGACCGACGGTGCTTTACAGCTCATGCTTGCTCTATCAAGCGGTATCATTGATAATTTACCGCTACTTTTAAAGGCTGCTATGCAAATGATAGCGACATTAGCGCAGGGAATTGCAGAAGTGGCGCCACAGTTAATCACACAAGTAGTGGGTATCATCCCTATCATTGTTGTGGGATTAATAGAAAACTTGCCCCTGTTGCTAGACGCTGGATTGCAACTTTTAATGGCAATATTACAAGGAATTGTAGAGTCCATTCCCATTTTAATTTCACAGCTCCCAATAATTATTAATACTATTGTCGATTGTCTGATACAGAGTTTACCTATGATAATAGATGCGGGAATACAATTGTTTTTAGCGTTGATACAAGCAATACCGTCCGTTACGCAAGCTTTAACTGATAACCTGCCTCAAATAATAAATGCTATCGTAACAGGTCTTGTTGGAAGCATAGACGCAATCATTAGTGGTGGTGTACAACTATTGATGGGACTAATAGACGCGATCCCTATTATAATACAAACACTTATCCCTCAAATACCCTCAATTGTAATGGCAATAGTAAGCGCACTGATTCAAAATATCCCAGCTGTTATCCAAGGTGGCATACAGCTTTTTATGGGACTTATCAGCGCAATACCTACTATTGTATGGGAACTTATCAAATCAGGGCCGCAGATTGTAATTGGACTTGTTGAAGGCATTATGTCGGCGTCCAGCATGGTTGTTGATATAGGTAAAGATTTGATCAAAGGTTTTTGGGAAGGAATAAAGTCAATGGGAGATTGGTTAATAAGACAAATTAGTGGCTTTTTTGACAACATATGTAGCGGTATAAAAGGATTTTTTGGAATTCATTCTCCTTCAACTTTGTTTCGAGATGAGTTTGGTAAAAATCTAGCGCTTGGATTAGGAGTAGGTTTTGTAGGTGAAATGAATCGCGTTAAAAAAGATATACAGTCAAGCTTAAACAGCTTAATGAATGGACTTGGAAGTGTAAATTCCAATTTGACATTAAAAAGTCCTGAACTTTCTGTAACAGGATTAAATAATGTAAATCCACAGCCTGCTCAATTTAATCAATACAACAATATTTACTCACCTAGTCCGCTAACACCAGCAGAAACGGCAAGGATTAACCGAAATGAAATGAGAAAATTAATCGCAGGAGTGAGAATATGAAAATAACGTGTGAAAATGAAATGGGCGATAATATAACATTTGCATATAAGTTTCCATATTGGTTAGAGGAAATTGAAGGAATATATGGCGTTAAATCAGAAGTGACAACAGTTAATAACGCGCTAACTGACGGAGAAATATATGTCGGCAACAATGTAGAAAAACGAAATATTGTCATCACTGCAAAGGTTTACAACAATCATGAAAACACAAGAGAGTTATTAGAAAAATTATTTGCGCCATATATAAAAGGAACTTTAACCTATTACTATAATAATAGTAACAACAGTTATAGAACCATTAAATATTATGTAGAAAATTTTGACATGACTTTTAAAGGAAATTTAAGGACTATCACAGTGTCGTTAATTTGTCCTGATCCTATGTTTTATGGAGAAACAAACTATTATTATATGCTGCAAACTATAGGATTAATTCATTTTCCTATCTATGTAAACCAGCCTTTTCAAGTGACAAATTACAAAAGACAAGAATTTATCAATGTACTAAATTTCTCTCCAACCGAACAAGGTTTAATCTTTAGGATCACAGCCTTACTCGATAGCATCCCCCTTAACTTTTACCCAGATATTGCAAATCTAAACACAGGCGAGCATATTACGCTTGATACGGTGGAAATGGAAGAGTCCCTTAAAAAAGGTGAATATATAGAAATCTCCACGCTATTTGGAAATAAATATATTGATTTAATACGTGGTGATAAACGATATAGAATGAATTCTATGTGGAAAGCAGGCAATACATGGATTCAGGCACACAAAGGAGATAATGTGTTTCGTCTGTCAACGGCTTTAACCATTTCTCCAAACGCTCTGAACCTAACAATCATTCATACTCCTAGCTATTGGAGAGTTTAATTATGAATTTTTCAATATTTAAATCAGATACAACAAGATTTTTAGGGGTACTTGACTGTTTCAAATCACTAAGATTTAGAAGAAAATATCACGAACCCGGCGAATTTGAAATACACTTGCCGGATAGATTGGAAAATATCAAGTTTCTATCGGTAGATAACTTAATTCATAGAGATGATATAAAAGAAACAGGTATTATTGAAAAAGTCTCCATCAAAAACAGAAATTTGGTTGTTGCAGGCAGACTATTATCTTGTTGTTTGGATAATTGTTATATTGACGCTATATATAATATTTTTAATCTCACCTATGGCGAGGTAATGCAAAAACTCGTTGAAAATCATGGAAAAGATAGCTATTTAAATCCTTTGCTCAATATAGACAATATATATAAAGGAACTCAAACGTTTAACGCACAAATCAGCTATAAAAATTTATTGTCTGTACTTGTTACACTATCCAAAACCTCTAACATAGGGTTCAAAGTATATTTGGATCCTATTAAACAATTTTGGCAATTTAAAAGTTACATAGGAGCCAATAGAAGCGTTTTGCAAACTATGAGTTCACCTATAATATTTAGTGATGAATATGGAAATTTAAGTGGTGAAAGTTATATATTTGATAAAACAAACTATAAAAATCATGCTCTAGTTTTGGGAGAAGGCGAAGGAGAATCAAGAACTAAGTGTTATATAGATATGAGAAAATGTGACAGTGAACCTAAAAGATATATGATAGTAGATGCAAAGGATATAAAAAGAGAAGATGGTATGAGTGATAGCGATTATCAAGGACTTTTATATAACCGTGGACTGGATAAGTTAGCTGAAAATGCAATTGTTGAGAATTTTGACGCAGATGCGGTAACAGGACTTCAATGGGAATATTTAAAGAATTGGAATTTAGGCGATATGGTTACAATTGAGTCAAAAGCATGGGGCATATCAATAGATAAAAGGATTACAGAGGTTGAAGAAATTTACGAAAACGGAGCAGTTAAAATAATCCCAACATTTGGAACTCAAGCTCCTGAAACATTAAATTTAGATAGTTTACATTAGCGAGGAAGTGATTAAAAATGGCAGAGAAGTATGGATTTATAGGTGATAATTGGTATACTGATGAGTTCTTAGCAGAATATATAGCAAGCTTTATTTCAAATGGTGTATATAATTTAGAGTTGCAAGTTAAGGCAGCAAGTGATATGCAAGTTTTAGTCAGCGTAGGACGTGGTTGGATAAAAGGATATTATTTTGAACTTTCAACTAATATGAAAACTCTTATGATTGACAAAGCAGATACTGTTTTACATAGGATTGACAATATTGTTTTCTATTTAGACCTTATGTCAAAAGAAATGGGATTGAAAGTATCAAAAGGCAGTTTTTCTTCCAATCCTACCTCTCCCAGCTTGGTGAGAACACAAGAATATTATGAATTGAAACTGGCAGAAGTGCGAGTAGATGCAAAAACAACGCAAATTACTCAAAGCATGATACGCGATACAAGGCTTGATAGCAATATGTGTGGCATTGTACATTGTGTGGTAGACCACATAGATACCTCAACGCTTATGAAAGAGTTGGAAGATTGGCGCGATAATTATGAAACGCAAACACAGGAGGAATTTGACGAGTGGTTTTATGCTATGAAAGCACAAGTAGAACCTGTGATGGAAGCGGCAAACACTGCAATTTCGAAAGCAGGCATAGCTACTGAGAGTGCCAATAATGCAGCTCAAAATGCAAGTGACAAAGCAAGTGAAGCAAATGCAGCAGCAACAAATGCAAACTCTAAAGCTATCTTAGCGGATACAGCGGCGGCAAATGCAGATAACAAAGCAACTTTAGCTAATACAGCGGCCACAAGCGCGGGCAATGCCGCAACCAGAGCCAACACAGCTGCTGAGCAAGCTGAACATTTAATAGACGTGGGCATAGATCAAGTGGTTATCGAAAAAATAGATGAGCAGAAAAATATGATAAATGGTATTGCCGGACTAAATGCAAGTGGAAAACTTAATCAAATGCCTACTTATATAGATGTGGGAGCTGCTCCTAACTATGCTGTTCCCGTGGGTAAGATAGATATTTTTGCAGGTAGGATGATTCCAAACGGTTTTTTGCTTTGCGATGGCAGAGCCGTATCAAGAACCACCTACTCGAAGTTGTATAGCGAGGTAGGAACGGTTTATGGCAATGGAGATGGCAGCACAACATTTAATTTACCTAATATGCAAGGCAGAGTTCCTGTAGGATTCAAAGGTGATGACAGTAATTTTAACATATTAGGACAACAAAATGGAACAACTTCTTATGAACTTCGTGCTTTAGTGGGTGCTTGCGATGGCAATGTAAATCGTATAGCATATTTCCCGACAGATCCTGTTTTTGACAGTTATAGCGTAGGGTTTTGGATAGAGGGTACTAGCTATACAGGATATATAGCAAAAATCAACCATACTTCTATGGTTTTGCAAGCAGATGGAAGCAAACCGACCACACTGCAACCTTTCTTAGTTGTTTATTATATTATCAAATATTAAAAGGAGTAAAAAATTATGGCGATGAAAGTTAAATTGTTAGGAGAAAATGGACAATCAATAGGAACTTATCACAGAATATCAAAACTGGAATATGATTTTGATACAAACCAAGTACATATAAAAATAGACCACTATGCTAATGAGAGTTATAGGGAAAAAGAAAAAAAGCAAAAACAAAAGATTGAAAATAAAAAGAAAAGATATCAAGAGTTATTTTCAAAAAAAGATCTAACAGAGAAAGAAAAATTGGAATTTTTAGCATTAAATCCTCAACAAATTGAATCAATAGACATAATGAAAACGTGTATTTGTTCATCCAAGTATACGTTTTTTATTGAAGATGAAATTGAACTATTAAAAGATGTATATAAAGCGTTAATAGAAAAAATCAATATATTCCAAAATGCAAAAGAAGTGTAATTGTAATTTATTTAAACAAAGATCATTTAAAAAGGAGGAGTATACAATGATTAACTGGAAAGTAAGATTAAAAAACAAGGCATTTTTAGTTACGTTTAGCGCCACTTGTTTAACATTTCTTTATACCATCTTAGGAATGTTTGAAATCGTACCACCTATTACTCAATCGATGGTTGGCGATGTCATTGTTGGCATTGTCAATATTTTAGCTGCAGTAGGGGTTGTTGTAGATCCAACAACCAACGGAGTAAGTGACAGCCATAAAGTATTATTATACGATAAACCTAAACAAGATAATTAAAATTTATGAAGTGTGAATTGGGAGGAAATAATTATGACAAAATTAGCAATATATGCAGGCCATGGCGGAAGCGATAGTGGAGCAATTTATGGAGATAGGCGTGAAAAAGACTATACATTAGAAATATCCAATGGAGTGAGTGAAATTTTAAAAAGCGCAGGCTTTGAAGTAGTTAATAACAGAACAACTGACACAAATAGAAATATTAATAATGACGCAAAACTTGCAAACAAAAGTGGTGTAGATGGTGTGATAGAGTTTCATTTTAATGCAGGAGGAGGAACTGGAACGGAAACCTATTGCAGTGTTGTTGGAAATGAAAGCAGAAAGTTGGCTACTGCTATACAAAGCCGAATTGTTAGTTTAGGTTTTAAAGACCGAGGTGTTAAAACAAAAACAGATGGTGATGGACGAGACTATTTTGGAATTATACGCATGACAAATACTCCGGCAGTTGTTGTTGAAACGTGTTTTATTGACAATAACAGCGATATGAATTTGTATAACTCAATTATAAATCTCATAAATCACATAGCTGACGCTATTTATAGATTTTATGCAAGTGCACAGCGAACCTATACTGTACAAAAGGGAGATACTTTAAGTGGTATAGCTTCAAAGTTTGGCATTAGTTATCAAGAAATCGCAAATAAAAATAAGATTACCAATCCTAACTTTATTTACCCTGGACAAGTTCTAAAAGTTCGATAATGGGTAGTTAAAAATGACAGACAAACAAAAACTCAAAATATATAAAATGAGGTTAGAAGGACTTAGCTATTCTCAAATCGCTTTGTCTTTAAGCATTTCTAAAAACACCATTAAATCTTATTGTCAAAAGCATGGGCTAGGAAAAAGCGTTAAGAATCATAAAAAAGAAACAATAACACAGTGTAAATATTGTAATAAGCCCCTAATACAAAATACAAAGCATAAACAAAGAAAATTTTGCTCTACCAAATGTAAGACGAAATGGTTTAATCAACATAGAAATGTGTTAAGGTCTCAAGCGACCAAGATATTTACATGCAAAAATTGTAATCAATCATTTGTTTGTTATGCAAATAGCAATCGAAAATATTGTTGCCACAATTGTTACATCACATCGCGTTTTGGAAAGGTAGAATATGAATCAAGAAATGTTTCATAAACAGATAGAATATTTAGCAGCATTATATGTTTTCAAACAATTGGAAAAAGAAAAGATTCTATCTAAAAAGGATATGGAGAAAATTGAAAATGCACTAAATAAAAAGTATGATTTGCCTCTTTAAGATATAAATATCTTGATATATGAATTAAAATATGATATTATGTAATTAGGTAAAATAAAAAGTTATAGCAGATGAGAAAAGTTGGCGCTTTTCTAATCCTGCATAAGGTGATAAGCCCACCTTACACAACCATATAGGCACTATAACAATATTTAGTGTATCTGACATTGCAATAAAAGTCAAGTTCAAAAGCGTGTGTAAGTGTAAAATTCACCTTACATATGCTTTTTTATTTATGCCTAAATCAATAATTAACCCGGGAGGTATAAATATGTATCAACAAGAAATTGAAAAAAGGGAAATGGAGAGAATTGTTAAAAGATTGCCACTCAAACGTAAAAAAGCAATTAAAAAACGCGTTGCTGCCTATGTTAGAGTATCAAGTGGTAAAGAAAGTATGCTACATTCACAGTTTGCACAAATCAGTTATTACAATGAGTATATTAAAAATCGGCCATTATGGGAGTTTGCAGGCATTTATATTGACGAGGCAACAACTGGCACAAAAAACAACAGAGAAAAATTTGATAGACTTATTTGTGATTGCGAAAAAGGTAAAATCAATATGATAATTGTAAAGTCTATTTCAAGGTTTGCTAGAAATACATTGATTCTCTTAAAAACAATTCGTCGTTTAAAAGAATTAAATGTTGATGTTTATTTTGAAGAGCAGAATATTCACACCATAAGTTATAGTGGTGAGTTGCTTATTACTTTACTTGCAGCATTCGCACAAGCAGAGAGTTTCTCGGTGAGCGAAAATTGCAAATGGAGAATACGTCAAAAATTTGAAAACGGCGAAATTGTTGGACTGAGTGGTATGTATGGTTATGTGATTAAAAACAAAACAATTACCATACAAAAAGAACAAGCAAATGTGGTTAAACAAATATTTCAGTGGTATTTAGATGGAGAAAGTGCAACGGCTATAGCAAACAAGTTAAATTATATGACGATAAGGCCTATGAAATCTGAACTTTGGAATAGTAATAAAATAATTTCAATTTTAAAAAATGAAAAGTATACAGGTAATGCTTTATTACAAAAAACATATATTGTACACCATATAACAAAAGTAAAGGTAAAGAACAAGGGTGAAAAAGCTATGTATTATGCTAAAAACACCCATATTGCTATCATATCTCAAGAAACTTTTGACAAGGCGCAAGAGATACTGAAAAGACGTTCTGAAAAAGTTAATATAAAGCATAACACAAGTGCAAGATATCCTTTTAGTGGTTTAATACAATGTGGAAATTGTAACAATCGCTATAAACGTATTACTGCTAATGGAACACATAAATGGAATTGTGAGACTTATGTCAACCAAGGGAAACGGTATTGTCATACAAAAGCAATTCCGGAAGATATTTTATATAGCGTTACAAACGAAGTATTAAATCTTGATAGTTTTGATGAGAATGTATTTCATAACAGCATTGAAAAGATTATTGTTCCAGAATTTAATAGGTTGAACTTTGTTTTCAAAGATGGACATGTTGTAAAAAAGACATGGAAAGATAAATCTCGCAGAGACAGCTGGACAGATGAAATGAAAGAAAAGGCAAGGCAAAGAGAGCTTGAAAGGAGAAGAATCAATGGCTAGAGTTATTAAAATAGAACCAACAAAACAACTTTTTAATGCTGTGAATTTAAAAGAAATGCAGAAAAAAAGAGTTTGTGCATATGCCAGAGTATCAACAGATGGATTAGAACAGCTAACCAGCTATGAAGCACAGATAGATTACTATACAAAAAAAGTCAAGAGCAATCCTGAATGGATATTTGTAAATGTATATACTGATGAAGAAATTAGTGCAACATCAAAAAAGAAAAGAGATGGCTTTAATCAAATGATTGAAGACGCATTAAACGGAGAAATTGATTTAATCCTTACAAAATCTGTTAGTAGGTTTGCAAGAAATACCGTAGATACGTTAGAAACGATTCGAAAATTAAAAGAGAGAGGAATCGCAGTTTATTTCGAAAAGGAAAATATAGATACATTAGATAGTAAGGGTGAACTTATGATTACAATTATGTCGTCCTTAGCACAAGAAGAAAGCCGAAGTATTTCGGAAAATGTTACATGGGGTATACGAAAAAGCTTTGCGGATGGTAAAGTGTATATGTCATATAAAACATTTCTTGGTTATGAAAAGGGAGAAAACGGACAACCTAAAATCAATGCGGAAGAAGCAAGAATTGTCAGATTAATTTATTCTTTATACTTAAACGGCTACACCGAGACTAAGATACGAGATTATTTAAATGAGAATCGCATTACAACATCAAAGGTGAAAAATCGATGGCATACTTCCAGAGTTAAAAGCATTTTAACAAATGAAAAATATGCTGGAAATGCATTACTACAAAAGAAATATACTACCGATTTCCTTACGAAAAGGCAAAAAAAGAACGAGGGAGAAGTACCACAATACTTTGTAAAAAACAGCCATCCAGCAATTATATCTGAAACCGATTTTAATAGAGTGCAATATGAAATAGAGAAAAGGAAGCATAGTAATGGTTATTATACAAACACAGATATTTTCACAGGTAAAATAATTTGTGGTGATTGTGGTGGCTTTTATGGCAGAAAAAAATATAAGACAAAGGATTATCAATACATTGTTTACCACTGCAACCATAAATATAATAATCAATGCAAAACTACTACATTACAAGAAAGTAGCATAAAAACAGCATTCCTGTTAGCACTCAATAAAATGATGTTTGATAAAGAAAAGGTGATTGATGAAAGTGAAATATTAATAAGGGATGCATTTAATGTTGGTAGTTTACAAGAAAAAAGAGATAAAATAGCCAAACAGATAGATGACTTACAGAAAAAACTGGAAGCATTAAATACAGTAGCTGTTCAAAATTCAGTAGACAGAGATAAGTATGAAAAAGAATTCCTAACACTAGAAAATGAATATTTAACACTAATGAATAACGAAAAAGAGATTAACAAAAAAATTAAGGATAGAGAAGCAAATTATCAAAGTGCAATTAAAGTATTAGAAATTATAAAAAATAGAAAAGAATTTTTTAAAGAATTTAAAAAAAGAATATGGATAGAGTTATTAAATAAAGTAACAGTGAAAAGAGAATATTTATTATTTGAATTCAAAAATAACTTTAGATATAAAGTATTTTTGAATGAAATTAGTAGTTGACAATAGGAGATATTTATATTATTATACTTTTATACTATTACACTTTCCAATTGCAATTTTTTAAAAAGTATCATTTTTTATAAATTGTAGTACTTAGACACCTGCTTCATAAATTTAATTTAACGATAATGAGGGGCATGTTTTTAAATATGCTTCTCATTGTCGTTTTAGTAATAAATAAATGAAAAATTCCCCGGCCAATAATGACCGGGGTTGTATCGAGAATGTAACGACCAAGACGTTACATTAATATTCTAATATATAAAATATATTTTGTCAACATTTTTTATTTACAATTTCTTAACTTTTTTATCAAATTATTAAATAATTTTTGTAAAAATAAAATATATTATTTAATTATAGAATAATTAGTTGCATAATTAAAGAAAAATTTTTGGAATAATCTTTGGAATAATCTATTGAAATGTGTAGGTTGTTAACAAAAAATTTACAAATAACCGTTAAACCGGTATTGCAATCTAAATAATATGTGTTATAATATGTTGGTATGGCTATATAAGATATGCGTTGAAGCGGGAGATGGCTGTTGTTAAGATGGGGAACTTCCGTGGAGTATGTCCGATTTTTAAACCGGGCGGCAAATTTGATAGAGATCTTGGTGTGTTTTTAGCACTTTGTAACAGAACTGTGTGGCTTGTCACATAAGCTGTTGCGCTTTTGATAACTATGCCGAAAGAACCAATAGTTTTTTCGGGCTTTTTAATGCGCAAGGCAGGAAACACCCGGGAACGTGTCAATGTCTATGCCGACTCTCAAATATTATTTTAAGGAGGCGAGCAAATTGGCAGTCAAAGAAAAAATCAGGATTAGGCTTAAAAGTTATGACCATAGCTTGGTGGATGCATCTTGCAAAAAGATAATCGAAACCGCTAAAAGGACGGGTGCTCAAGTTTCGGGTCCTATTCCTCTTCCTACAAAAAAGGAAGTCGTAACTATCCTAAGAGCTGTTCATAAATATAAAGATAGCCGTGAACAGTTCGAAATGAGAACTCACAAACGTTTAATCGACATCCTGCGTCCTTCCAACAAAACTGTGGAAGCTTTGCAGGGACTTGACCTTCCTGCCGGTGTGGAAATTGAAATTAAACTATAATTTCTTTTTCATAATTAAAGGTCATGTTGGTTTAGGCCAACCACTAACCGACAGGTCATGTTGGAGAATATCCAACCAATAACCGCGCGCTGTATGAAACAGCTTGCAAAAAGGAGGAAGCATATGGAAAAGGGAATCATAGGCAAAAAAATAGGCATGACCCAAATTTTTGATGAAAATGGAAAAGTAATCCCGGTTACAGTTATTGAGGCCGGTCCATGTGTAGTCGTTCAAAAGAAAACTATTGAAAATGATGGCTACGAATCAATACAATTTGGATTTGGCGACTTAAAGCCAAATAGGGTCAACAAGCCACAAAGCGGTCACTTCAAAAAAGCTGATGCGGCTCCAAAGCGTACTTTAAAAGAGTTTCGTCTAAAAGACTGTTCGGCATTAAATTTGGGTGACATAATTAAAGCAGATATTTTTTCTAGTGGAGATATCGTCGATATTTCCGGGATTAGCAAGGGTAAAGGTTTTGCTGGAACAATCAAACGCTACGGCAACCACACGCTAAAAGCAAGTCACGGTACCGGTCCGGTTGCAAGACATGCCGGTTCAATGGCCGGAGCTTCTGACCCATCTCGCATACCTAAGGGTAAAAAGATGCCTGGTCATATGGGTGCTGAGAAAGTTACAATTCAAAACCTTACCATCGTTAAAGTAGATGCAGAAAATAATTTAGTTGCTGTTAAAGGTGCTGTTCCTGGGCCTAAAGGCGGAATAGTTACAATTACAAGTAGCGTCAAAAAAGGTTAAGAAAGGAGGAGTCATTAATGCCAACAGTTTCAGTTTTGAACATGGAAGGAAATGAGGTTTTTAAAAGGGATCTTTTAGACTCTATTTTCGGGATAAAACCTAACACAGCTGTTTTACATATGGCAGTTGTTAACCATCTTGCAAACCGTAGGCAGGGTACGCAGTCTACACTAACCCGCACAGAGGTTAGAGGAGGCGGCAGAAAACCTTGGAGACAAAAAGGCACAGGCCATGCAAGGCAAGGGTCTATACGCTCTCCGCAATGGGTGCACGGCGGAGTATCGCATGCTCCAAAGCCAAGAAGTTATCGTTTCTCGATCAATAAAAAAGTTAGAAGACTTGCTATGAAGTCTGCTTTTTCGGTCAAATGTTCTGATAATGAACTAATTTTGGTAGACAAAATTGTAATGAACGACTACAAGACCAAAGACTTCATAAAGATGCTTAATGCTTTACATGCTGACAAAAAGGCATTGGTAGTTTTGCCTGAGGTAGATCAAAAAATCATTAAGAGTGCTTCAAATATACCGGGAGTTAAGACTGCTTATGTATGCGAGTTGAATGTTTACGATATATTGAAGTATGACAAGCTAATTGTTGACCTTGGCGCACTTAGCAAAATAGAGGAGGTGTATGCATAATGAATATGACTGCTCAAGATATAATCTTGCGCCCGGTCGTAACAGAGTGTTCGATGAAGGGAATGCAGAACAGAAAATACACCTTTAAGGTTGCAAAAAAAGCTAACAAAATTGAAATTGCAAAAGCTGTAGAAGAATTGTTTGGGGTTAAAGTTGCAAAAGTCAACACAATGAACTGCAAAGGTCGTTATGTAAGACAAGGTGCAACAGGGGGATATCGTCCTGATTGGAAGAAGGCTATCGTAACTTTAACAGAAGACTCTAAAACAATTGAATTCTTTGACAATATGTTCTAGGCTTTTGTGTTTGAAGGTGTTGTATGATAGGAACTTGTCCTGTCGCTAAACCAAGTATGTGTGAGTCTCAAACAGAGAATCCGCATCTTTAAAAGGAGAGAGAACATTGGCTATAAAAAGCTATAAACCAACAACTCCGTCAAGACGTAATATGACGGTGACAGACTATTCGGATTTGTCAAAAGTTAGTCCTGAAAAGAAACTGCTTGAGCCTTTAAAAAAGCACTCAGGCCGCAACAATACGGGAAAAATTACCGTTCGTCACAGAGGCGGCGGAAACAGAAACAAGTACCGTATAATTGACTTTAAACGCAACAAGTTCGGCATGGATGCGACAGTTTTGACTATTGAGTATGATCCTAACAGATCGGCTCATATAGCTCTCGTTAAATATGAAGATGGTGAGAAGCGTTACATCATTGCTCCAAATGGACTTAAGGTTGGAGATGTTGTAAGAAACGGTGCTGATGCCGACATTAAACCGGGTAACGCACTTTCTATGGAAAATATACCTGTTGGTACGTTTATCCACAATATCGAAATGTATCCCGGCAAAGGAGCAGTTCTTGTAAGATCTGCGGGGAATACCGCTCAGTTGATGGCAAAAGAAGGCAAATATGCACTTGTACGTCTGCCATCAGGTGAATTGAGAAAAGTGCCTGTGGTATGCTTTGCAACTGTTGGTCAAGTAGGAAACATCGACCATGAGAATGTAAAAGTTGGTAAGGCAGGTAAAACAAGGCATAAAGGGTTTAGACCTACTGTGCGTGGTTCTGTCATGAATCCTAACGACCATCCACATGGTGGTGGTGAAGGCAAATCACCGATCGGAAGACCCGGCCCGGTAACGCCTTGGGGTAAACCGACACTTGGCTATAAGACAAGGAAAAAACATAACCGTTCTGATAAATTTATAGTAAAACGCAGAAATAGTAATTAGGCCGGAAAGGAGGCAAATGATACATGGGAAGATCTATAAAGAAGGGACCTTATGTGCAACCGGTCCTGCTAAAAAGAGTTAAAGAAATGAACGAAACCGGTGAAAAGAAAGTTCTTAAAACTTGGTCACGTGCATCCACAATATTTCCGGATTTCGTAGGGCATACTTTTGCAGTCCATGATGGACGCAAGCATGTTCCGGTGTATGTGACTGAGGATATGGTTGGACATAAACTCGGTGAGTTTGCCCCGACGCGTACTTTTAAGGGACACGCCGGCGCTAAAACTTCTAGATAAGCCGAAAGGAGGATAATATAAATGGAAGCAACGGCTAAGCTAAAATTTATCCGCATTTCGCCAAGAAAAGTTAAAGTTGTATTGGACCTAATTCGCGGTAAAAGCACAAATCAAGCTATGGCAATTTTAAAGCATACTCCTAAAATTGCATGTGAAAACCTACAAAAACTTTTAAAATCAGCAGTGGCAAATGCAGAAAATAACTTTAATATGGATAGCAGCAATTTATATGTTTCGGCTTGTTATGTAACACCGGGACCTACGCTAAAGAGGATACGTCCTGTTTCAAGAGGAAGGGCATATCGAATATTTAAAAGAACATCTCACGTAACGCTGACAGTTAAAGAGATGAACGAGCCAGAAGGAGGGGAATCATAATATGGGTCAAAAGGTAAACCCGCACGGTCTTAGAGTCGGTATTATTAAAGATTGGGACTCTCGCTGGTTCGCTGGAAAAAGCAACTTTAGCAACTTGATCGTTGAAGATTATAAATTGCGTAAGTTTCTTAAAGACAGATTGTATTCAGCCGGAATTTCAAAAATAGAGATTGAGCGAAATGCTACCAAAACCAAACTTCACATTCATTGCGCAAAGCCTGGTATAGTAATTGGAAAAGGCGGAGCAGAGATTGAGAAACTTAAAGCTCAAGTTGAAAAAATGGTTGAGGGAAATGTTTATATAAACATAGTTGAAGTAAGAAATCCCGATAAAAACGCACAGCTTGTAGCTGAAAGCATAGCATCGCAGCTTGAGCGACGTGTATCTTTTAGAAGAGCAATGAAACAAGCAATCGGCCGCACAATGAGGCTGGGGGCAAAGGGAATCAAAATTAGAGTTGCAGGCCGTCTCGGAGGTGCAGAAATAGCTCGTAGTGAAAGTTATCACGAGGGAACAATTCCTCTACAGACTTTGCGTGCTGATATAGATTATGGATTTGCCGAGGCAAAAACAACTTATGGACGAATCGGCGTAAAGGTCTGGATCTATAAAGGAGAAGTGCTTGGAACAAATGCTAAAAGCACTGAAGATTCTCGTCGTCGCGGTGGTCGTCGTGATAATAACCGTCGTCCTCGTAGGGAAGGAGGCAAACAGTAATGTTACTTCCAAAGCGTGTTAAATATCGCCGTGTACATCGCGGACGCATGAAGGGAAAAGCAACCAGAGGAACAACAATTACTTATGGTGATTTTGGACTCAGAGCGCTTGAACCAGGTTGGATTACGTCAAACCAGATTGAGGCAGCCCGTGTAGCAATGACTCGTTATATAAAACGTGGTGGTCAGGTTTGGATTAAGATTTTTCCTGATAAGCCGGTCACTAAAAAGCCTGCGGAAGTTCGAATGGGTAAAGGTAAAGGTGCTCCTGAATATTGGGTTTCTGTTGTTAAGCCGGGAAGAATTATGTTCGAAATTAAAGGTGTGCCGGAAGAAACTGCTCGTGAGGCTATGAGGCTTGCTATGCACAAATTGCCGATAAAATGTAAGTTTGTGGCAAAGGAGCAAGAAACGGATGGTGAGCAATAATGAAAGCTAATGAATTCAGAAAAAATAATACGGATGAGCTTAATAAGAAGCTTAAGGAACTTAAAGCTGAACTGTTTAACCTGCGTTTCCAGCTCGCTGTTAATCAGCTTGAAAATCCGATGCGAATCAAAGCAGTAAAAAAAGATATTGCACGCATCAAAACCATTATCCGTGAGCGCGAGTTAAAACAAAGCGCCAACTAATGTGAAGGGAGGATTATAGCTGTGAGTGAGCAAAGGAAACTTAGAAAAACTCGTGTTGGACGGGTTGTAAGTGACAAGATGGATAAAACTGTTGTTGTTGCTATTGTTGACAATGTTCGTCATCCGCTTTACAAAAAGATAGTTAAAAGGACTGTTAAGCTTAAAGCACATGACGAAGCAAACAGCTGCTTTGTTGGAGATAAAGTTCAAATTATGGAGACACGTCCTTTGTCTAAGGACAAAAGATGGAGAGTTGTAAGCATCTTGGAAAAAGCAAAATAATATACTTTCAAAAAGATGTAACAATGTAAGGAGGAACACACTGTGATACAGATGCAAACTTACCTCAAAGTAGCAGACAATACGGGCGCTAAATCACTAATGTGTATTCGTGTTCTGGGAGGTTCGCGCAAGAGGTATGCAAACATAGGTGACGTTGTGGTTGCTTCAGTTAAGAAAGCAGCACCGGGCAGCGTTGTCAAAAAAGGTGATGTGGTAAAAGCGGTTATAGTTCGTTCTGCAAGAGGTGTAAGACGTGAAGACGGCACCTATATCCGTTTTGACGAGAATGCCGCAGTTATCATAAAAGAAGATAAAAACCCAAGAGGCACACGTATTTTTGGGCCGGTAGCAAGAGAGCTGAGAGATAAGGACTATATGAAGATTTTATCGCTTGCTCCCGAAGTACTGTAATGGGAGGTGCAATGAAAATGAGACATAAATTGCACGTTAAGACCGGTGATGAAGTGAAAGTAATCAGCGGCAAAGACAAGGGCAAAACAGGCAAGGTGGTTGGTGTATCCACAAAAGAAGGCAAAGTGATTGTAGAAAAAATCAACATAGCCACAAAGCACCTTAAACCAAAGCAACAAGGGGCAACAGGCAGCATAGTTAAAGTTGAAGCGCCGATGTATGCATCAAAAGTTATGCTTGTTTGTCCAAAATGCAAAAAGGCCACACGTCTTGCTCATGGAGTGGACGAATATGGCAAGAAAAAGCGTCAGTGTAAGCACTGCAGCAACTTATTTTAAGCAAGGAGGCAGACATGGCAAGGTTAAAAGAAAAATATAAAAAAGAAGTTGCGCCGCAGCTAATGAAAAAGTTCGGTTATAAAAACGTCATGGAGATTCCAAAGCTTGAGAAGGTTGTCATCAATGTAGGAGCTGGCGAAGCCAGAGACAATTCAAAAGTAATTGACTCTATAATGGGCGATTTGGCTGACATTACTGGACAAAAGCCGATAGTTTGTAAAGCGAGAAAATCTGTTGCAAACTTCAAGCTGCGTGAGGGAATGAATATTGGTTGTAAAGTTACTTTGCGCGCCGACAACATGTATGAATTTGTAGATCGTTTGTTTAACGTAGCTCTTCCGCGTGTTCGTGACTTTAGGGGCATAAATGCAAATTCGTTTGACGGCAGAGGGAACTATAACATGGGTCTTAAAGAACAACTCATTTTTCCGGAAATTGAGTTTGATAAAATAGATAAAACCCGCGGTATGGACATATGTTTTGTTACTACCGCAAAAACAGATGAGGAGTCCAGAGAGCTTTTGTCGCTTATGGGCGCACCATTTAAAACGAAATAGGGAGGAAAAACCAATGGCAAAAAAGTCGATGATTGCTAAGCAACAGAGGGAGCCCAAGTTTTCCACCCGTGCTTATAACCGATGTAAGATATGTGGTAGACCACATGCATATTTACGTAAATATGGCATATGTCGTATATGTTTTCGCGAATTGGCTTATAAAGGCCACATTCCGGGCATTAAGAAATCCAGCTGGTAAGAGCACGAGCAAGGGAGGTTTAGGTTATGCAAACTACTGATACTATAGCTGATATGCTAACGCGAATTCGTAATGCGAGTTCTGCAAAGCATAACACAGTAGACATTCCTGCATCGAACATGAAAAAGTCTATAGCACAGATCTTGGTTGACGAAGGTTTTGTTAGTGGCTTTGAAGTAATAGACGATGGTAAGCAAGGAATAATTCATATTAAATTAAAATATACAGATAACAGATCACCGGTTATTACCGGACTAAGAAGGGTTTCAAAGCCCGGTTTAAGAATGTACTCTAATTGTAAGGAACTTCCAAAAGTCATGAAAGGTCTTGGGGTTGCAATTGTGTCTACATCAAAGGGTGTTATGACAGATAAGGCAGCCAGAAAGGCAAATGCTGGCGGAGAAGTTCTGGCATTTATCTGGTAAGGAGGGAAAATTAATGTCTCGAATTGGAAATGCTCCTATTCATGTTCCTTCCGGGGTAGATGTCAAAATAGATGGCAATCACATTACTGTAAAGGGCCCGAAAGGGAATTTGGAGAGAGATTTTAACAGCGAAATGACAGTTAAGCTTGAAGATAACACAATAACAGTGCAAAGACCTAGTGAGAATAAAAAACACAAAAGCTTGCACGGTTTAACTCGCGCGCTTATATTCAATATGGTTGAAGGTGTAACAAACGGCTTTAAAAAAGAACTTGAAGTTAACGGTGTAGGATATCGTGTTCAAAAGCAAGGCAAAAATCTTGTTATGAACTTAGGTTTTTCTCATCAAGTTACCGTTTCGGAAATTGATGGAATAACAATTGACGTTCCAAACCAAAACTCAATCATCATATCCGGTTCTGACAAACAAAAGGTTGGTCAGTTCGCAGCTGATGTGAGAGAAAAAAGACCTCCTGAACCTTATAAAGGCAAGGGAATTAAATATGTTGATGAGGTAATTAAGCGTAAAGAAGGCAAGGCCGGCAAGGGCGCCAAGAGTTAGGAAGGAGTGATTGAAAGATGCTTGATAAGCAAAGAGCAAGAAGACATCGCAGGGTGCGCGGTAAAATTTTTGGTACGGCACAGCGTCCACGTTTAAACGTATTTCGTTCCGCTAAGAACATATACGCTCAAATCATAGATGACGTTAGTGGGACGACTTTGGTGAGCGCTTCTTCCACCGAGAAGGATTTTGGCGTTGGCGGCAATAAAGACGCTGCTGAAAAGGTTGGCATGATGGTAGGTAAACGTGCGATTGAAAAAGGAATTGATACTGTTGTGTTCGATCGCGGTGGCTATCTATATCATGGACGGGTAGAAAAATTAGCAGAGGGAGCTCGCAAGAGCGGTCTCAAATTCTAAAAGGAAGGGTGTTTAGTTTTGGCTAAAGCAGACAGAAATGAAGCAGTTTCCTCTGAATTGCAGGAGAAAGTTGTATCAATAAACCGTGTATCCAAAACAGTTAAAGGTGGACGCATATTTAAGTTTGCAGCATTAGTTGTTGTTGGTGACGGAAAAGGCAAAATCGGCATGGGAATTGGCAAGTCCGGTGAGGTGCCCGATGCTGTTAGAAAAGGCATTGAAGATGCAAAGAAAAACCTTTTGCACATTGAGCTTAAAGGCACAACCATCCCGCACGAAATTGTGGGAGAATATGGCGCAGGAAGGGTTTTGTTAAAGCCTGCACCTGAAGGAACGGGAGTTATCGCTGGTGGACCTGTGCGTGCTGTTGTTGAAGTGTCCGGAATAAAGGATATTCGTACAAAGGCTCTTCGCAGTAACAACCCGATAAATGTTGTAAGAGCGACAATTGATGGATTGTGTTCACTGCGCAATGTAGAAAATGTAGCAGCTATACGCGGCAAGACACCACAAGAAATTTTAGGCTAAGGAGGAGCGTTTAAATGGCACTTAATATTAAATTGGTAAAAAGTCTCATAGGCTCCAACAAGAGACAAATTGCAGTGGCAAAGTCGCTTGGGCTAAAAAAAATAGGTGATACAGCAGCACAACCCGACAATCCTGCAACGCAGGGAAAGATTAGTAAAATATCTCATCTTGTTGAAGTTGTATCTGAGTAAACCAGGGAGGTGTATAATTAATGAAACTGCATGAATTATCTCCGGCACCGGGTTCTAAAAAAGCCAAAAAGAGAATTGGCAGAGGATCGGGTTCGGGAACCGGAAAAACAGCTGGTAAAGGACATAAAGGTCAAAATGCACGTTCAGGCGGAGGTGTTCGTCCAGGATTTGAAGGTGGACAAATGCCTTTGCAAAGACGAGTTCCTAAGCGTGGATTCAACAATATTTTCGCTAAAAGATATGCTATAGTTAATGTGGGTGATCTTGAAAAGTTCGATGACGGGGCAACAGTTGACATCAAATCGTTGAAGACAGTTGGACTTGTCAAAAAAGAATATGATGGACTCAAAGTGCTTGGAGAGGGAAATTTAAATAAGAAACTTACTGTTAATGCGGTAAAATTTTCAAAGGCTGCAAAAGAAAAGATAGAAAATGCAGGCGGAAAGGCAGAGGTGCATTAATATGTTTGAAGTATTTGCAAAAGCTTTCCGTATCAAAGACATAAGAAGCAAGCTTTTATTTACATTTTTGATTATAATCATTTACAGATTTGGATCGGCTATACCGGTGCCATTCATAGATGCAACTTTTATAGAGAATGCCATAAATGAAGCAGGTAGCTTTTTGGGATATCTAAACGTAATGTCCGGTGGAGGACTTTCAAATGCTACTATATTTGCAATGTCGATTGTTCCCTATATAAACGCATCGATTATAATTCAGCTTTTAACGGTGGCTATCCCGGCTCTTGAAAAACTGCAAAAAGAAGGAGAGCATGGCCGTAAAAAGATAACCAAGATAACAAGATATGTTACCGTGGCACTTGCTGCTTTGCAGGCAATAGGATATTACTTTTTAATTCGCTCATATTCAGCACTTAAGTATACACAAGGCTTTGACGGATGGTTTGCAGCTGTGGTTATCGTTATAACTCTTTCTGCAGGTACGGCGTTTATTGTTTGGCTTGGCGAGCGTGTTACCGAAAAGGGAATAGGAAATGGAATATCCATCATCTTGTTTGCCGGTATCATCTCAAGGACACCTTCTGCAGTTAGCGCATTGTGGGATATGCTTAAGCTTGGCGCCAGTGGACAATGGCAGTACTTTATCTATGTTCCGCTGATTGTTATAATCTTCTTGGCAATGATTGTGTTCATTGTGGTTATTAACTTTGGTGAGCGCCGCATACCGATACAGTACGCAAAACGTGTAGTTGGAAGAAAGATGTATGCAGGACAAAACTCTCATATTCCAATCAAGATAAGCATGAGTGGTGTTATGCCGATCATCTTTGCAAGTTCGATATTGGGTATGCCCAGTATGATTAGTGGGTTTATAAATCCAAAGCAAGGTACATTTTGGTATAATTTTTTCTCAGCATTTAAATATGACTCATGGGCATATGCAATTATGTATTTTATATTGATTATAGCTTTCAATTTCTTCTATGTAACAATACAGTACAACCCTATTGAGATTGCGAACAATCTTAGAAAGAGTAATGGTTCAATACCAGGAATAAGACCGGGTAAATCGACATCCGATTATATTTCAAGGGTGCTTTGGAAGATAGCAATGGCCGGAGCAATATGCCTTGCAATCATTGCGGTATTCCCGATAGTCTTTACATTGCTGACAAGCACAAATGTAGCACTTGGTGGAACATCGATTATAATTGTTGTTGGTGTTGCTCTTGAAACAGTTCGTGTGCTCGAGTCGCAGTTAACCATGCAAAAGCATAAAGGGTTCTTAGAATAATAAAATATTATTGTAAGAAAACTTAGTATGTGGAGGAAAAATATGAATTTGATTTTATTGGGAGCACCGGGTGCCGGCAAGGGAACACAAGCTGAAATGATTTGCAAGGAGTTTGACATTCCAACCGTTTCTACAGGCAATATATTGAGAGAAGCCGTGAAAAAAGGAACCGAACTTGGGTTAAAAGCCAAATCTTGCATGGACTCTGGAAACTTGGTGCCTGACGAAGTGGTTATTGAACTTTTGAAGCAACGCATATCTGAAGATGACTGCAAAAACGGTTTCATATTGGATGGCTTTCCAAGGACTGTTCCTCAGGCTGAGGCTCTTGACAAAATGGGAGTTAGAATTGACAAAGTCATTGAGATATATGTACCTGATGAGAAGATAATGGGCAGGTTGTCAGGAAGACGTGTTTGTGAAGACTGTGGGGCATCTTACCATACAGAGTATAAAAAGCCCGATGTTTGCGGCATATGCAATCTTTGTGGCGGCAAGTTGGTTCAGCGCAAAGATGATGACCCGAAAATTGTTAAAGATAGACTGACAGTTTTCCACGAACAAACAGAGCCTCTCAAAGATTATTATTCATCTAAAGGCAAGCTTGTTGTAGTAGAAGGTCAAGAAGAGGTTAAAGACACAACTGCTCTTACATTCAAGGCCGTTAGAGGAAACTTATGATTAGCCTGAGAACTCAAAGGGAAATAGAAAAAATTGGTGATGCAGCAAAGATATCGGCACAGGCACTTAAAGTGGCCGGTGAGCGATGTAAAGTTGGAGTTAGCACTTGGGAGATCGACCAAGCAGTTAGGAAGTTTATCGTTTCGCAAGGGGCAGAACCTAACTTTCTGCATTATCAAGGGTTTCCGGCATCTGCTTGCATATCTGTCAACGACGCAGTTATACATGGCATTCCGTCAAAGGATATTGTCTTAAAGGAAGGCGATATCGTAAGTGTAGATACTGGGGCGGTTTACAATGGATATCATGGAGACAATGCTTTCACATTTAAGGTTGGCAAAGTAAGTGAAAATGCAAGTAAGCTTTTAGATGTGACTGAAAAAGCGCTCTATGCCGGCGTTGAACAAGCAGTAGTCGGAAACAGGATTGGAGATATATCTCACGCTATCGAAAAGACGGTACTTCCGGGTGGATATGGGATCGTAAGAGAGTTTGTAGGACATGGAGTTGGAGAAAATTTGCATGAAGAACCCGAAATTCCAAACTTCGGACGTCCCGGCAGAGGGCCAAGGTTAATGGCAGGAATGGTGCTTGCAATCGAGCCCATGATAAACGAGAGCGGCGATGAGGTGGTTCATTTGCCTGATGGCTGGACTATAAAAACCGCAAACGGGAAATTATCAGCTCATTTTGAGCATACAATTGTTGTTACAAACAATGGTCCCGTGATACTTACAAAGGTTTAGGTGAATATGATTATCCAAGAAGGAATGATTGTAAAATCGATAGCAGGACACGATAAAGACAGGTTTTATTTGGTGGTTAAAATTTCTCAGGACAGAGCATTTATAGCCGATGGTAAAAGAAGAAGCATAGATTCTCAAAAGCCTAAGAATTTAAAGCACTTAAGACCCACTAAGGTAATTGTTAAAGTGGAAGATTATAAGACTGACAAATCGTTAAGAGCATTACTTCATAGTTATAATTATAGTACCAAAAAGTAGTTCCAAGGAGGATAGCATGGCAAAAGATGATGTAATTGAAATTGAAGGCAAGGTAATAGAGGCTTTACCTAATGCAACATTTCAAGTAGAGCTTGAAAATGGACACCGAATTCTTGCACATATTTCTGGAAAGCTTAGAATGAATTTTATAAGAATTTTAGTTGGAGATAAAGTAACTGTTGAAATGTCGCCATACGATTTAACAAAAGGTCGTATAACCTGGCGTTCGAAATAGTTTATAAAAACTATATTAATGTTAATTCCGTAAAGGAGGTAATTTCGATGAAAGTGAGACCTTCAGTCAAGCCCATATGTGAAAAATGTAAGATAATTAAACGCAAAGGGCGTGTAATGGTAATTTGTGAAAACAAAAAGCATAAACAAAGACAAGGTTAAAAACTAAAGTTAATCAACAATATAAAAAATTAAAAATAAAGTTTTGCATTGGAGGTGCATTATGGCTCGTATAGCTGGTGTGGACTTACCCAGAGAAAAACGTATCGAGATCGGTTTGACATATATATATGGAATCGGTCGCAGCACTGCTAAAAATATTTTAGAAGCAACAGGTGTTAATCCTGATACTAGAGTTTATGATTTAACAGAAGAAGATACGTCAAAACTGCGTGAGTATATTGATAAAAACTTAAACGTTGAAGGAGATCTAAGGCGTGAAATTGGGTTAAATATAAAAAGACTAATTGAAATAAATTGCTATCGTGGAAGACGTCATAGACTGGGTTTGCCCGTTAGAGGTCAAAAGACAAAAACAAATGCTCGCACAAGAAAAGGTCCTAAAAAGACGATGGCAAACAAGAAAAAGTAGAGGAGGGACAATAATATGGCAAATGTTGGCAAAAAAACTGCTGTTCGCAGGCGCAGAGAACGTAAAAATATACAAAAAGGGGCGGTACATATACAGTCCACCTTTAACAACACAATAGTAACCATCACCGATACAAAAGGCAATGCGATTTCTTGGGCATCTGCCGGAGGACTTGGTTTTCGCGGAAGCAGAAAGTCCACTCCGTTTGCGGCACAAACTGCAGCGGAAACTGCGGCGAAAGTAGCAATGGAGCATGGCTTAAAATCTGTGGAAGTTTTCGTGAAAGGACCGGGAGCCGGACGTGAGGCAGCGATTCGTGCTTTACAATCAGCAGGCTTAGAGGTTAGCATGATCAAAGATGTTACACCGATTCCTCACAACGGATGTCGTCCTCCAAAGAGAAGACGTGTATAATTAACAATAGGAGGTAAATGCAATGGCAAGATATACTGGAGCAGTGTGCAGACTTTGCCGCAGGGAAGGCAAGAAGCTGTTTTTAAAAGGCGAACGTTGCTATTCTGACAAATGTTCTGTATCCAGAAGAGAATATGCACCTGGGCAGCATGGTCAGGGTAGAAAGAAGATATCTGAATATGGTATTCAGCTTAGATCAAAACAGATGGCTAAGCGTTATTATGGTGTTTTAGAAAGCCAATTTTCAAAATATTTTGAGATGGCAGAAAGAAAAGCAGGAATGACAGGTGAGAACTTGCTTAGAATTTTGGAGTCGCGCTTGGACAATGTAATATATAGTGCAGGTTTTGCATCTTCAAGAGCGGAAGCTAAGCAACTTATATTGCACAATCATTTTACTTTGAACGGCAGGAAAGTTAACATATCCTCGATTTTGGTAAAACCCGGAGATGTAATTGAGTTGAAATCTAACAGTAAGTCTTCTGAAAAGTTTAAGGCAATAGTTGAAAATTTTGCATCTCGCCCAACACCGATGTGGATGAATGTGGACAAAGATACTATGACAATTAAGATTGAACGTCTTTGTAACCGTGATGAAGTTGAGCTTGAAATTGAAGAGCATCTCATTGTAGAGTTATACTCTAAATAAGCCAAGCTGATATTTTGAGTAACTAAAAAACGATAATATTATTGTTTAAACTGTGTTACTGATTAATAGACATATACTGTTTTCTAAACTGTTTACAGGAGGATCTTTAAATGATAGAAATCGAAAAACCAAAAATCGAGGCGGCCGGCATAAAAGCAGACGGAACATATGGGAAATTGGTTCTTGAGCCGCTTGAACGTGGTTTTGGAATAACGCTTGGTAATTCGCTAAGAAGAGTGCTTTTGTCTTCACTTCCGGGTGTCGCTGTAACTTCAATAAAGATAGATGGCATACAGCACGAGTTTACAACTGTTCCCGGAGTAAAAGAAGATGTAACGGAGATAACCTTAAACATAAAAGGCTTGACAGCTAAAATTCACGGAGAAGCACCAAAGACAGTTTATATAGAGGCAAGTGGTGAAGGCGAGGTAACTGCCGGGGATATTAAATGTGATTCAGAGGTAGAAATTTTAAATAGAAATATGCATATAGCAACACTTGATAAGGGTGCTAAGCTTAATATGCAGTTGATTTTGGATCGCGGTAGGGGATATGTATCTGCTGAGAGAAACAAAGCAATAGTTCCACAGGAGATAGGCATAATTCCTGTAGATAGCATATATACGCCGGTTATGAAAGTGAACTATTCGGTTGAAAATACCCGTGTAGGGCAGGTTACTGACTATGATAAATTGACACTTGAAGTGTGGACTGACGGTACTATTTCGGCCAAGGAAGCTATATCTCTTGCAGCCAAGGTTCTCAATGAACATCTCAACTTGTTCATAGACCTATCTGATGAAGGATATTCTGAGCAAATTATGGTTGAAAAAGATAACACAAGACAAGAGAGAATCCTTGAGATGACTATTGAGGAGCTTGATTTATCAGTTCGTTCTTTTAACTGTTTAAAACGAGCCGGAATAAATACCGTTGAGGATTTAACAAATAAAACCGAAGAAGACATGATGAAAGTCAGAAATCTTGGCAGAAAGTCTCTTGACGAAGTATTAATGAAATTAAAATCATTGGGTTATGATTTAAAATTGAGTGAAGAATAAATTCAGTAAGGGGTGATTAAAATGGCAGGCAGCAGAAAACTTGGCAGAGCGACTGATCACAGAAAAGCAATGTTAAGAGCAATGGTTACGTTTTTGCTGGAAAATGGAAAAATAGAAACTACGCTTACAAGAGCCAAAGAGGTTCGTTCAATGACAGAAAAAATGATAACTTTGGGCAAAAAAGGCGGATTGCACTCTAAGCGTCAAGCTATGGCCTACATAACAAAAGAGTCGGTTATGGCAAAGTTATTTAATGAGATAGCACCGAAATATGCTGATCGCAATGGTGGTTATACGAGCATAGTAAAAATTGGTCCGCGTCGTGGAGATGCAGCCGAGATGGCGATAATTACTCTTGTTTAAATTAGATATTCAAAAAGAAGGTCGGGTTGTGAACATCCGATCTTTTTTGATTGTAGATAACTTAGGTTATGTATGCTTTTGTATTGATTAAGTAATATGGAGAATATTGTTAGTTTTGTTATGATGGTTTTTATGTGTGGTGCGGTTGTTCTTATAAAATGCAATTTAAGGAAAAGGTTTATGTTTGAAAGGTTCATGCAGCGTATTAAATAATATAAGTGGAGAATTTAATGAAAGTGAATATTGGAATGGAAATAGAAAGGGTGTTGGGAATAGGGAAAAATATGTGCCTATATTGGATAGAGAAATATGCGAAGGAAAATAGAATCTAAAAGATAGCAAATGAGCGAATAAAAGTAATATAAATGGACGGAATTTACAGTTGTGCTATAGAGAAAAAAGAGTATATTAGGATATATTTGGGAGTGACCAAATAAAAGATAATATAATAAAATTTATGGAAAATATAAAATACCCGGAAGTGCTGGAACGAAAAAATATGGAAAGTAGAAAAGCAAAAATGGAAATAACAGCATAAATGTAAAAAGTGCAGAAGAAAATTTATAATAGAATTAAATTATGATAAGGAGTTAAAAAAGAAGACAATACAAATATTTTATGAAGGGAACAGTGTAAGAAAAGTAAGAATGATAATGAAAATAAATAGTATATAATTGGATAAAAGCATTAAATAAGAGAGTAGAAGAAAATAAGACTAAGGGGAAAAAATTCATAAATGAATTAATAGAAATGGATGTGTTAACAGTTATGTAGAAGGGGAAACATAATATATGTTATAACACTAGTAATAGAAAAAAAGAAAAATAGTAGGATATGATATTTCGTTTGATAAAAATAAAATATAGCTGAGAAGACGCCGAAATAAAAATATTACTATTTTGATGCAAATCCAAGCTATCAAAATGTATGCTATAGTGGTAAACATTTTTATTTCAAAGACAAAAGCCATACTTTTACAGTAGAAGAAATCTATGCTGATATTGATAAATATATAGTTGTTTTACAGAAACGCTCTAAATGCTTTTTTCGCTCATTAGATACTTTAAAAATTGTCTTGAATATTTTTGTATATGCTTATAACAAATTTGGTGAGTTTAAGCTTCGTTTTTCTCTTTTTAAAAATTCTGCTTCTCTTATTGACTTTCTTACTTATCTTTAATTTGGGCACTTCCAGAACTTACATTGATCCGACAATATGTGACTAATAAATTCTAAACTGCAGTCTAATTGTTCTTTTGTTAAAGCTGCAGTACCGTGGATATATTCGATATATTTTCCGGACTGTATCACATTTTGATCCGCAGTGGTCAAATAACTGTAAAATTAACAAACTCGGAGTATATACTAAGATTTATGAGTAAATACAATATCCCGGCCAGTATATACAAATATATGTAAAATTTGCTTCATCAGTTTGCCTAGTTGGTTATGCAAAAGGTAAGAAATTTTATTAATATACTGCAATAAAAGCAACTAGTGGTTAGAAGGCGTTAATACAATAAAATTCCAATGTGTCCTCTAAATTGGTATTATTCTAAACATACTCTTTTTTCTTTCTTTAATTTGTAACAAATAATTTGAAAACCTATATAAAGTGTAAATAATTAAAAACTAAGCGTCAGTTACAAACATGTTAAAAAGATAAATTTTAGCTATAATATTAATCATTCTAAAGGAATAATTTAAAATACACAAGCTTATTTGCAACATTTTATTTCTGCACAAAAAGTTAAATGCAACTTTTTGAGATAACCGTCACTAATTAATTTTGGCGTAGCCTCTGAGCTTTTATACTTATATATTTTGCTTTTTAAGTTTTTAAAATATTTTCGCAATAACATTATTAAATTTAACTATATGTATAAATTTAATCATCTTTTAAAATCAAAGCTTTATAAATATCGCTTTTTTTGTAATTTGTCAAAAAAGCCGCTTGTTTTGCAGCATCAGTTGGTTTAGCGCCTTTTAAAACCAATTCTTTTGCAAGTTGCACAGTTTCCTCAAAGCTTTGTTTTGGGCATGCGTCTTCATTATTAGACGCTCCTTCAACAACCAAGACATGCTCACCTTTTGGGCTAACACCTTCTTGATTAAAGTGATTCACTGCATCCAAAAGTGTGGTTGTTAAAACGCTCTCGTGTATTTTTGTGAGTTCTTTAACTATTGCAATCTTACGGTTACCAAGTTCGCTTAAAAGATCACTTAGCGTAGATTTTAGTTTGTGAGGCGCTTCGTAAAAAATTAAAGTGTGCTTCAAATTTTTAAGTTCCGATATTCTGTCGAGCTTATTTTTGCGGTTGGTAGAAAGAAAGCCACAAAAAGTAAAGCGAGAACTATCAAGACCACTTATGCATAAAGCAGCAATAGCAGCAGTTGGTCCGGGAATAACCTTGACTTCTATGCTATTTTCTTTGCAAAGTCTGACTAACTTCTCACCAGGATCGGATATGCACGGCATGCCTGCGTCTGAGACAATTGCTGCGCTTTTACCATCTAATATTTTTTTTATAATTTGCATGTCTCTGTTCGATTGACTGTGCTCGTGATAGCTTATAAGCGGCTTTTTTATGCCAAATCTGTTTAGCAATTTTATCGTAACTCGAGTATCTTCAGCGGCTATAAAATCAACCAAATTAAGTGTCTCTTTTGCGCGAGGAGAAAAATCATCAAGATTTCCTATTGGTGTACCCACAACATATAGTGTACCGCTCACAATTAATCCTCCTGTCCATAGATCGATTTCATCTCGTTTGTGAATTCACCATCTTTGTCATATACTCTCAGTGTTTTAAGCGCTCTTAAAAACGGCTTTGAGCCCTTCTTGCCTTCAATTAAAAACATCCAAGGGGCAGTTAACTCATCTTTTGCACAAAATCGAATTATCTTTGGCTCTAAATCGTATTTTCTCATGGCACAAACAGTATCAACAAGACGCTCTGCTCTCTGGCAGATACAAAGTCTACCACCAAATTTGAGCAGTTTATTTGCAGCACGACAAACACCTTCTATATTGCATGCGGTTTCATGCCTCGCAAGTCTGTCACTTTTACCATTGCTCATCACTCCGCTTCCCAAAGCTTTATAGGGCGGGTTGCAACAAACAAGATCAAAACTTTGAAACGGCATATTTTTAAGATCATTTAAGTCTGAAAGTTTCGGAATTATCCTATCTTCAAGGTTTGAAGAAGCAATGCCTCTTTTAGTTAGATCAATAGCTTTTGGTTGAATATCAATAGCCCAAACTTGTTTTGGCTGGTAATGTTTTTGAAACAAAATTGGAATTATACCACAACCGCATCCAAGATCGCAAACAAGGTCTTTATGCCTTGGCGCCGAAAAGTCCGCGAGCAAAAATGAATCTGTTCCAAACCTGTGCTCAGATGATATGTATACATAAAGGCCTTTACCCACAGTTTCACATGTTAATTTATCGTGCTCCATTGGCTGCCTCCAAATAAACATAGATTAATTTTTGAAATTATTTTTGCGCTGCTGATTTGAAAAGAATGGCATTTCTAATTTTAAGTAACTTTGGCGGCACCTCTAAAAGCCCATCTTAGACAAGACTAAAGTTTATGCTATAAAAAAATTCAATCAAAATATTTATGTCTTATTACTGAAAAGTTCGTAAGCAAAAATGAGTTTATTCCAAACTTTTGCTCATGCGATATATAAATAAAGTCCTTTATCTACAGTTTTGCAAGTTAATTTGTCATGCTCATATTACCGCCCCAATAAACACGTAGCTTATTTCTTGAAGTTTTTTTTCGCATACCGCTAATTTGAAGGGTGACTTTTCTAATCCTAAGAGAATTCGACTATATCTCTGAAGGCTCATCTTAGACCAGATTCAAGTGTATGTTATCACAAGATTTCAATCAAAATATTTATTGTCTTAGTACTGAAAATTTTGCAAGCAAAAACAAATTTGTTCCAAACCTGTGCTCAGATGATGTGTATACATAAAGGCCTTTACCCACAGTTTCACATGCTAATTTATCATGCTCAATTGGTTGCCATAATAAACACGTAGCCTATTTCTTGAAGTTCTTTTTAGCACGCTGCTGATTAGAAAGGATAGCTTTTCTAATTCTAAGTGACTTTGGAGTTACCTCTAAAAGCTCATCTTCAGCTAAAAATTCAAGAGATTCTTCAAGACTCATCTTGCGCGGATGGGTTAACCTAAGCGCTTCATCAGAGCCTGAGGCACGCATATTTGTAACATGCTTTTTCTTGCATACATTAACAACCAAATCATCTTGCTTTGGGGAGCACCCAACTACCATACCCTCATAAACTGGTGTGCCAGGGGAAATAAAAAGTGTACCGCGTTCTTGGGCATTATATAATCCATATGTAACAGCTTCACCGGTTTCAAATGATATGAGTGAACCGGTAGCTCTTTTGGGAACTGTGCCTTTATATGGTTGATATGAATCGAACATCGAGTTCATAATTCCTTCGCCTTTTGTGTCAGTCAAAAATTCATTTCTATATCCAAACAATCCTCTTGACGGAATCAAAAACTCAACTCTGATTCTGCTGCCTTTTGGACTCATTGATGTCATTTCAGCTTTTCTAAGTCCCATTTTTTCCATTACAGATCCCAAGAACTCTTCAGGTACGTCTATTGTTATGCGCTCTATTGGTTCATAGACTTTGTTATCGATTTCCTTAAATAATACACGCGGAGTTGAAACCGAAAGCTCAAAGCCTTCACGTCTCATAGTTTCAATAAGAATTGAAAGATGCATCTCGCCTCTACCTAAGACATTAAATTTCTCACTTGAATCTGAATTGGAAACTTTAAGCGAAACGTCCTTTAAAAGCTCTTTGTTTAGACGCTCATTAATTTGTCTTGAGGTTACAAATTTGCCTTCTCTGCCAGCAAATGGACTGTCGTTAACTGCAAAAGTCATCTCAACAGTTGGTTCACTTATTTTAACAAAAGGAAGCGGGTCAACTTCAAACAATTTGCAAATTGTATCTCCGATGGTTATATTTTCAATGCCGGAAAAGCAAACAATATCGCCAACCAAAGCTTTTTTAGTTGGTGTGCGTTCAAAAGAACCAATTTGGTAAAGATTAACCACTTTGCCCTTATAAGGTTCCTTTTGATTATGATAGTCGCAAACGGTTACTTCTTGCCCCTGTTTAACAGTTCCGCGCTCTACTTTACCAATCGCAATCCTTCCAACATAGTCGTTGTAGTCAATAGCCGAGACTAAAACTTGAGTGCTACCATTTTCATCACCTGATGGTGGATCAATATAATCTATGATTGTATTAAACAGCGGCATTAAATCGCTGCCTTCTTCATCTTTTGAAAGAGAGCATGTCCCGCTTCTTCCCGAGCAGAATAAAATAGGGCTCTCGAGCTGTTCTTCGTTTGCATCTAGATCGAGCAGCAATTCCAAAACTTCATCGGATATCTCATCAATCCGCGAATCGGGCCTATCTATCTTATTCACAACAACTATTATTTTAAGTCCCAAATCAAGCGCTTTTTGGGTAACAAACCTTGTTTGGGGCATTGGCCCTTCAGCGGCATCAACCAAGAGGATAACTCCATCCACCATCTTTAAAACACGCTCAACTTCACCGCCAAAATCGGCATGTCCCGGAGTATCTATTATATTTATTTTTGTGTTTTTAAACCAAATAGAAGTGTTTTTGGCAACGATGGTAATTCCACGCTCTCTTTCAAGAGTATTTGAATCCATAACCCGGTCTTTTATAACCTGATTTTCACGATAAGCACCTGTTTGTTTTAGCATTTGGTCAACAAGAGTTGTCTTTCCATGGTCAACGTGGGCAACTATAGCTATATTTCTCAGGTCATTTCTAATCATATTTATTCTCTCCATTAAACTGTAATTTTTTCAATTTTAACTTAAATAACTATTTGAGTTTTTATCAATAATATTTAACATATTTAATAAAACGCCAAAAAACAAATCTAGAAGGCGTCAGTTTTTAATCTTTAAATATATTTATTTGTTAATTATAAGATTTATTTTAGTTCTTCTGTCATATTTTATCTGCTTTAACTTATTTTAAGCTATTTTTTTATTTAAGCCAAACCAATCAATAAGCGCATTTGCGACGCCCTCTTCGTCATTGGACTTACAAATATGAGCGGCAATTTTTTTCAAAGAGTCGTGGGCGTTAGAAACAGCAAAACTGTGTTTGCAAGCTTTTAGCAAATCTACATCATTTAGGTAGTCTCCAAAAGCCATGCGTTCATCGAAAGAGGCACCATAACGCTCGCCAATCATATTTATCGCGGCGCCTTTACCTACATCATAGTTAATTATATCAGTCCACTCTGGTCCAGAAACAATTACTTTATGAGAGGTTTCAAACTTTTTCAAAATAGGGTATGTATAAGTTTCTGATTGATTTTTGACGTTTAAAACGGAAATTTTTGTAATAATATCGTAATTAAGGCAGTCTAAAACATCATTTAAAATTTCCTTTTGGTAGAAATATTTACTGACATTATTTTGCAAATTTGGCAAATCATTTTCGGTGTAAGCAGCTTTAACACCACATAAAACAGGGTAGACATTAGGAGTTTTGCGAGTGATCTCAACTACTGATTTTATTAATTCATTGTCTAACTGATTAACAAAAATTAATTCTTGCTTATCGAAAATAACCGTTCCGTTTTCCGCAATAAAGCTTGTGCCTTCATCAAGCCCATGTTGTTTAAATATGTTAAAAAGATTATAATATTGTCTACCACTTGCAACGACAAAGTGAATGCCCATTTGTTTAATTGCCTTTATAACGCGCACAGACTTAGTCGTTAGTTCCTTTTTAGAAGTAAGCAACGTACCATCCATGTCGGTAGCAACTAATTTTATCATTAAAAAAGTTCACCTTCCTAAATAGATGCTATCATTAAAAATTGCGTAAAAATTATTATAACAGATCTTCGTGCAAATGTAAATAAAAGCGGAGGAGTATGCGTGTGTGCCTAAAATGTGTAGGTTTGTCAATGATGTGTTACACGTTAGTTGTTTTGTTTTCGTAAATTATTTAAGGTAACACTGCACAATAGTCAAAATAAAAAGATTGTATAATAAAACTATGAATAAGCAAATAACAATATCGTATTTCTATGATAAATTAGCACAAACTAAAACAAGTAAAAAAGCCTTTTTAAAGCAAATGGAACAAATTAATACTGTGGAGACGAGTGGATAGGGATAATCAAGCCGTGATTATTATAAAGGAGCGTGCAGCAACAAGCCACGACCTTGAACTGATGATTCGTATTTACATCTTGCAAAACCTTTATGATTTGTCAGACATGAGGGTGATGATAGAGGTGATTGACAGTCGTGCCTTTTCGGAATTCTGCGGAGTAGACTCATAAAACCAAGTTCCGGATGGCGGCGATATAGGAAGATTTCGCAACATAATAGTGAAAAATTGCATACAAAAAAGCTGTTTTCAAAGGTAGTAGAAATAATGCTCCAAAAAGGTTTGATTTTGAAGAGGGGCACAATTGTAGATTCAACGATTATCGCAGTCTTTTCATCTACCAAAATAAGGAAAAAAACGCGACCCAAAAGCGCATTCTGTAAAGAAGGGCAACACATGGTGCTTCAATTAAAAGCGCATGTCGGAGTCGACAGAAAAACGGGATTAGTGCATACGGTAAAAACAACAGCAGCGAATGTGCATGACGTAACGGCCATGTCCGATTTGTTGACAGACGAGGAAACTTATATATACGGATATAGCGGTTATCTTGGGGCAGATAAGCGAGAAAATGCGGTTGAAAAAATAAGTTTGAGAAGAAAATTCAATACAAAATAAACAGATAGGCATCACAGATGAGGAAGCTGTCAAAAAATGGGCAATATGTGGCGAAAAAACAGAATACTAGAAATCATCAGTACGAGCAAAGGTAGAACAGGTGTTCGTGGTAGTGAAAAAGTTTTTCAAATGTCGAAAAACGCGATACCGAGGGATAGTGAAACAACGTGAAAAACTAAATATGATATTCGCTTTAGTGAATCTGTATCTGGCAAGTAAGTACTATCTTCCGGATTGATGAGTTTAGCCTCTGATGAATGTTCAACTTTATTCGACGGTATTGTACGGTTACATCTTTGAATATGAATATTAAATTTGGTCTCAAAGTCTAGTTATACGGTATTGCTTTAAATAAAAAAGTAGAAGAACAGAAATCTGAGACAAAAGAAGAAGGCCCTAAAGAAGTAATAGAAATAGATGGGATCACAGTTATGTAGAGGGGAAGATAGAATATATGTGATAACATTAGTAAGCAGAGAAAAAAGACAAATAGTAAGATATGATATAGCATATGACAAAATTAGTGAAATGATACAAAGGCTGTTAGACAAGTCACCAAAGGCAGAGCAATATTATTCTGATGCTTATTCTGCATATTCCGAAGTATTCTATTATGGAACTCATATGTCACTAAAAAATAAAAGAGAGACTTACACTGTAGAAGGAGTAAATTCAGACTGAAGGAATTATATAGCACCTCTACATAGGAAATCCAAGTGCTTTTTTAGGTCAATAGATACTGCAAAAGCTGTCTTAAAAATATTTGTTTATGCTTTTAATAAATTTGCCCTAGCTAAGTTCTTGCACCCTTCACTTAAATCTGCTTTTTTTCTTTTTTTCTATAAACTTGTTTAGGACACTCCCCCAACCTACACATACTTGACAAAATTGGGAGTTTATGCTATTCTAACAAGATAAAATCATGTGATAAATAATAACATTTACATTATGCTAAAATTGCAGTTAATACTATTTTAGAAAGGTTTATGGAGCTTATGAAATCTCTAAATAAAAAAACAATTGACAACTTAAATTTTAATGGTAAGAGGGTACTTGTACGCTGCGACTTTAATGTGCCGTTAAAAGATGGTGTTATAACCGACGAAAATCGTATAAATGCCGCTTTACCGACAATAAAAAAACTTATCAATTATGGCGCAAAAGTTATTCTGTGCTCTCATTTGGGGAAACCAAAAGGTGAGCCAAAGCCAGAGCTTTCTCTTGCACCTGTAGCTAAGAGCCTTTCAGATAAACTTGGAAAACAAGTTGTGTTTGCTGCAGACGACAATGTTGTTGGTGAAAATGCAAAAGCGGCTGTAAACAAAATGCAAAATGGTGATGTGGTACTTTTGCAAAACACAAGATATCGCAAAGAAGAAACTAAAAATGAACCAAATTTCAGCAAAGAGCTTGCAAGTCTTGCAGATGTTTTTGTTAATGACGCGTTTGGCTCAGCACACCGCGCTCACTGCTCAACTGTTGGCGTAACAGATTATATTAAGGAAACGGCAGTTGGATATTTAATTGAAAAAGAACTTAAGTTTTTGGGAGATGCCGTTGAGAATCCAAAAAGACCTTTTGTAACAATTCTCGGAGGCGCAAAGGTAGTTGATAAACTCGCTGTTATTGAAAACCTTTTAAACAAAGCAGATACACTAATAATTGGTGGCGGTATGGCCTATACTTTTTTAAAGGCTAAAGGATATGGCGTCGGCACCTCACTTGTTGATGATTCCAAGGTTGATTATTGTAAAGAAATGTTACAAAAAGCCGAAAGTAAAGGTGTAAATTTGCTACTTCCGGTTGATAATGTAATGGTCAAAGACTTTCCAAACCCAATTGACGCTGAAGTTAAAACAAAGGTATGTCCTGCAAATAATATGGATCAAGATTGGATGGGTGTTGACATTGGTCCAAAAACATCAGAACTTTTTGCGGATGCCATAAAATCAGCTAAAACAGTAGTTTGGAACGGCCCTATGGGTGTGTTTGAAAATCCTCAACTTGCAAAGGGAACTATTGCTGTTGCCAAAGCGCTTGCACAAACAGATGCAGTTACGATAATAGGCGGCGGAGATTCTGCTGCTGCCGTTAACATACTCGGTTTTGGGGATAAAATGAGTCATATATCTACAGGTGGTGGAGCATCTCTTGAGTTTTTAGAAGGAAAAGAACTGCCTGGAATAGCTTGCATAGCTGATGATTAATTTATTAAAATATTTATATTTCGTTTATTAATGTTAATAATGTTGTTAAGGAGCTGTATTTAATGAACAAATCAACTCGCCATGCAGTGATTGCTGGTAATTGGAAAATGAATAATGATCGCGCAGCATCAAAGACACTAATTGATGAATTAAAACCACTTGTAGCTAATGCAAATTGTGATGTGGTAATTTGTGTACCATTTACTGATCTTGAAATTTCACTGAACGAGACAAAAGGAACTAACATAAAAGTAGGAGCTCAAAACTGTCACTATGAAAAATCTGGGGCATTTACTGGTGAAGTTTCAGCTGACATGTTAAAGGAATTAGGTGTTTCGTATGTGGTTTTGGGTCACAGCGAGAGAAGACAATATTTTGGCGAAACTGATGCTACTGTTAACTTGCGCGTTAAAGCAGCAATTGAGGCTGGACTTAATGCAATTGTTTGTGTTGGTGAGACGTTAAAAGATCGTGAAAATGGCATCACATCAGAGCTTGTTATTATGCAAACAAAAATTGCTCTAAAAGATCTTACAAAACAGCAAATGAAAAATATAATAATTGCATATGAACCGGTTTGGGCAATCGGCACTGGCAAAACTGCAACAGCTGATCAAGCAGTTGAAGTTTGCAAAATCATACGAAATACTGTAAGCGAGATGTTTGGCGATGATGTCTCAAACGCGCTTACTATTCAATATGGCGGTTCTATGAATCCTAAAAACTGTGAAGAGTTGCTTAGCAAAGAGGATATCGATGGCGGATTAATCGGTGGTGCATCGCTAAAAGCATCGGATTTTGCAGAAATTGTGGATGCCGCTAGCAATGGTTGATAAATTTTTTCGTGTGATTTAATAGAAAAGGAAGGATCAATATGGCTAAAAAGCCACTTGCATTAATTATTTTAGATGGATTTGGCCACAACAAAGATCATTATGGCAATGCTATATATGCCGCTAAAACTCCCATCATTGACAATATGTTAGAAAATTGTCCTACGGTGGATATAGGTGCTTCTGGAATGGATGTGGGTCTACCAAATGGACAGATGGGCAACTCTGAGGTTGGTCACACAAATATGGGTGCCGGCAGGATTGTTTATCAAGATCTTACAAGAATAACTAAGACTATAAAAGAAGGCGATTTTTTTAAAAATGACATCTTAGTCGATGCAATGCAAAATTGCAAAGATAACGGCACTGCGCTTCATATTATGGGATTGTTGTCTGATGGCGGTGTCCATAGTCATATCGAACACCTTTATGGCCTTTTGGAAATGGCAAAAAACAATGGCCTTAAAAAAGTATATATACATGCATTTTTGGATGGACGAGATGTACCTCCTACTTCCGGCATTGACTATGTTAAAGACTGTGAAAAAAAGTTAAATGAGATAGGTTTAGGCAAAATCGCAACTATTTGTGGGCGCTATTATGCCATGGACCGCGATAATCGTTGGGACAGAGTTGAAAAAGCCTACAAAGCTATGGTCAATCAAGATGGCGAAAATGCTAAAAGTCCTATTTTAGCTGTAAAAGATTCATATGAAAATGGTGTAACAGATGAGTTTATAATTCCAACCGTTTGTGAGGATAGCGCAAAAATTCAAAATGGCGACAGCGTAATATTTTTCAATTTTAGACCGGACAGAGCAAGAGAGATTACAAGGTCAATTGTTGATCCAAATTTTGATGGATTCAAAAGAGATAAGGGCTTTTTAAACGTTTATTTTGTTTGCATGACCCAGTATGATGAGACAATGCCAAATGTTAAAGTGGCATTTAAAGTGCAGTCTTTAAAGAACACGTTGGGTGAATATTTGGCAAATAACGGTTTTACGCAACTTCGCATAGCTGAAACCGAAAAATATGCTCATGTTACTTTCTTTTTTAATGGCGGCAAAGAAGAAAAATTCAAAAATGAAGACAGGGTGCTTATTAAGTCTCCAAATGTTGCAACTTATGACTTGCAGCCGGAAATGAGTGCATATTTGGTAACCGACAAAGTTGTTGAAATGATAAATTTAGGTAAATATGATATAATAATATTAAATTATGCTAATTGTGACATGGTGGGACATACCGGTGTGTTCGATGCTGCGGTAAAGGCCGTTGAAGCAGTTGATGATTGCCTTGGAAAAACACTTGCTGCAATAAAATCAGCAGGCGGTGTTGCGCTGGTTACAGCAGATCATGGCAATGCAGATCAAATGTATGATAAAGACGGCTCTCCTTTTACGGCCCACACTACAAATCCCGTTACTTTTTCCGTTGTGGGGTATGATTGTAAATTAAGAGAAGGCGGAAAGCTTGCAGACATAGCTCCTACCATGCTTGAAATTTTGAATCTTCCAAAACCGGCGGAGATGACTGGCGAGTCGCTTATTAAACATTAATTTTTTGTATAAATTAGGAGGAAGTATATAATGTATTGTCATAATTGTGGAACAAAAACCGATGGCAACTTTTGTCCTAACTGTGGAACAGCTATAAAAACCGATTATTCTCAAAATGATGGCAACTTAAACGACATATCTTACGAAGCTTATAATGAAAAAAGTAACAGAGATTGGCTTATTACTTTGCTTTTTTGCATATTCCTCGGCTTTTTGGGGATACACAGGTTCTATGCAGGCAAAATCGGAACGGGAGTTCTTTATTTGCTTACCGGTGGTTTGTTTGGAATAGGTATTATCGTCGATTTGATAATAATAGCATGTGGGAGCTTTCATGACATTGACGGCAGAATAATTAGATAAGTTTTGTAAATTACTTGAAGGAAGAATCAAAATGAGCTATGTGGCAAAAGGCTGTGCTGCGTTTGCAATTGGTTTATTCATAACTGCACTTTGTGGATATAGTTTTTTCTATATCCCTGTTGTTGTTTTTGGCGTGTTTGGATTGTTGTTTTTGGTCTTTAGCCGCTATATATCAATAAAGAGGCTTTGGCTTTATTTTTTAATTGCTATGGTTGGATCCTGCTGCTTTGGAATTCATGCCATATTTGTTTATAAGCCAGCTATTGAATATGCAGAAACTTCTCAGGAAATTCAAGGCATATTAAAAGAAAAAGTTGAATATGAAAACAACAATAAATGTTATATAATTGCTGCATCAAAAATAGGTGAACAAAATTTCTTGATGCCATTTAATATAAAACTTTATGCGAATGAACATATAGATGTTGACTATGGCGATGAAATAATTGCAAATGCTTTGCTTTTAAGATCAACTGATGAAAATGAGTTTTACATATTAAACAGCAATCTTTCAAAGGCCAACTACCTTCAGTGTAAATTAACAGATGATGTGAAAGTGGTTAAAAGGTTTTCTTTAACAGGAAAATTTTTGGATTTTAGAGACTTTTTAATGAATTCGGTTAAGCGGTCAATTAAAAGTCCGCAAAGTTCAATAATAAACGCTGTTTTATTTGGCAAAAGTGGTGACATTCCGTATGAATTAAGTCGTGCGGCCAGTCGCTGTGGGTTGCTGCACATGTTTGCCGTATCAGGGCTTCACATCTCAATTTTATCTGCCGCTTTGATGTATCTTTTGAAATTTCTTAGGTGCAACAACAAGATATCTTCAATCATTGTAGGTGGAGTTTTGCTTTGTTTTGTAGCAATGGCAGGATTTACTCCGTCGGCAATGAGAGCGTGCATTATGGCGCTAATATCGACAATGTCACTTTTGTTAAAAAAGAGATTTAGTGGACTGGGAGCTATTTTTGTCGCCGCAGCCGTAATTTTACTTATTTCACCACCTGCTGCGCTTGGGCTGTCGTTTATTCTTTCTTTTGCATCGTGTTTTGGAATATTGCTTTTTGCTGAGCCCATATTTAATTGGATTAGAGATAAATTTAGCTTATATAGACCATATCAAACTGCAGCTCTTGAAATATTCTCGGTTTCTTTAGCCGCCGTTTTAGCATCATTCCCCGTTTTGCTGGTTGCTTTTAGGAAACTATCTATCTTATCTCCTTTTGTGAATATTTTAATTATGCCGTTTATTCCGATATTGTTTATATCCGGCTTGCTAACAGCTGTGATTGGTATTTTTTCTTTGGACGTTGCGAATGTTATCGGTTATTTTTGTGAAGGGCTTTGCGGAGTTATATTTAGCTGCGTTGAGTTCATTTCGAAAATACCGTTTTGCTGTTTACCGGCTAACTATGGTTTTGTGCCTCTTGTTTTGATATGCTGTGCGATTTTTATAGCTATTGCTTTTTTTTATAATAAGAATTTTGCAAGAGTTAAATTAACCGCACTTTTTTGTGCAATCATAATCATTGTTCCGACAATTAGTAATATTGTTATGACAAAAAACGCTTGTACTTTAACTGTCATAGGAAACGGTTATGGATCCAGCGTTGTCATAAATGCCGATGGGAAGACGATAGTTATCAATTGTGGCGGTGGATATAATTCAGGCAAAAATGTTTGTGAATTTCTAGACAGCAGGGGAATTCAAAAGATAGATGCTTTAATATTTACCGAAACTAATAACCAACATATGCAAGGCGCCGATAATTTGATTAAAGCAATGCCGATATCATGCACGGTTATTCCACAAGAAGCAAGATATACAAATATTCATCAGTTGGCAACCAAGCAGGGCTCTAAAATAGTATGGGCAAAGGATGCTAAAGTTGAGTTTTATCCAATAACAATAGATATAAGCACAAAAACTAAGTCTACTGCCTTTTTATTAGTTGTCGGAGGATTGTGCTTTGGTTTTTCGAATAATGTAAGTTCTTTAATGGCTGCAGGGAATAAACAATATATCAATGTTGCGCTTATAGACAATAATTTTTCGGGGTGGTATGGTGACTTTGAAACGGGATATAACATAATACTGAAAAATCAAGATGATGTTCCAAAAGACTCTTATGTCGCGGCTTCTGACAAATCGGTTGAATTTGTTATTAATGGCGGAATGCTAAAAGCGGGGTGGTTATAATGCCAGCAATTAGCGAACAGAGTCTAATAGCCCAAATAAAGCAGGGGGATTTTTTACCGTGTTATCTTTTTTATGGCGAAGAGCTGCAGCTTATAAAAAGTCGCACAAACCAAATTATTGCACGCATATTGCCCAAAGACTCTAGAGGTTTTAACTTAAATAGATTTACCACCGAAAACATATCAATAGATGATGTTTGGGATATAATTTTAACCATTCCTGTTTTGTCTGAAAAAAGGGTTGTTGTTTTAGATGGACTTGCTGTAGATAAACTAATAAAAGCAGATATTGAAAAGCTTAAGAAATTGGTTGTTTCTATACCCCAAAGTGCCGTCTTGATCATTTTGGTAACAGACAAAAACATAACACCGAAAAATTGTTCAAAACTAAAACAGTTGATAACAGCCTGCTCCAAAATAGGTGGGGCTTTGGAATTTCCGCTTAGAACTGCCGGCGATCTTGCAAAAGTGCTTGAACAATATGCAAAAAAGCGTGGAAGCGACATCTCAAAGAATGCGGCTTATTTTTTAATTGAACGGTGTGGCAGGGAGATAAAAGGTCTGATCGTTCAGCTTGATAAGTTGTGCTCATATGCTTGTGGCAGAGAGATTACCAAAGAGGACATTATCCTTTTAACCAAACCTAACATAGAAAAATCAGTTTTTGATATGACAAAGCTTATTTTGCGTGGCAATAAAAAAGAAGCAATAATTGTGCTTAACGATTTGATTGATTCTCAAATTGAGCCGCTTGCTATACTCGGTGCAATTAACATGTGTTTTATAGACCTTTATCGTGCAAAATGCGCACAAATGGCCGGTGAAGATTATAGAGCTATTACAGATTTTTATGACTATAAGGGAAAAGAGTTTAGAATTAAAAATGCATTAAGAGATTCATTTCGTTACTCAATATCAGACTTAAGAAAATGCATCGATGAGCTTTGTGATGTTGACATAAAATGCAAAACTACAAACCTTGACAAACGGATTTTGATTGAAAAAGCAATTTTTTCAATGATGCAGGGTGAAGCAAGATGATAAGTTTAAATGAAGCTGTCATAGTTGAAGGAAAATATGATAAAATTAAACTGTCGTCATTTATCGATGCCCTTATTATAACAACCGATGGGTTTAGAATTTTCAAGAACAAGCAAAAGCGTGCTTGGATAAAAGATCTTGCAAAAACCAGAGGCATAATCATTTTAACTGACAGTGACAGAGCGGGACAGATTATTAGAAGCCATATAAAATCTTTTGTGAATGATGGAAAAATATATAACGTCTATATACCGCAAATTTTGGGCAAGGAAAAAAGAAAATTTGAGCCTTCAAAAGAAGGGACACTAGGTGTTGAAGGGTTAAAAAATAATATACTTATAGATGCTTTTAAAAAAGCTGGTATTTTTTCCGAAAATAAAAAATCTGCGGGTATTACAAATATTGATTTAGTGGAAGTTGGGCTCATAGGAGCAGATAACAGCGCCAAAAAGCGAAAGCTTCTGCTTAAAAAATTAGGACTGCCTGACTTTCTATCATCAAGGCAGCTTTTAGATGTTTTAAACACATCATACACAAAAGACGAATTTAAACAAAAAATGGAAACCTTAGGCGAGAGGAGAGAAAAATGGGATTAACAAATATAATATTTATATTTTTTATATTGCCAATTTTTTTCCTCATATATTACATAGCGCCAAGCAAGTGGAGAAATATTGTATTAGTTTTGGCAAGTCTTTTGATTTTGGGTTGGAAATCCCCGATTTTTTTACCGATAATATTTAATATATGCCTTTTAAATTTTTGGTTTGGCTTTTTAATTTTTAACTTGCGCACAAATGCTCCATTGAAAAAAGGTGTATATTTTGCTATAATAATATTCAATATCATAGCATTTTTGGCATATTTGGTATTTAATTTTAACAGTTTTAAATTGTTTGGCCAAGAAATTGCAAAACCGGTTATGTTGTCGTTTTGTATTCTTTCAAATATATCATATGTAACGGATATATATATAAAGCGCTGCAGACCTCAAAATAGCTTTATTGATTATCTCACATATGCAATAATGTTTCCGAGGATGTTTTTGGGACCCGCAGTTTGTTATTATAAGTTCAATGATCAGCTTAGAGAGCGGAAATTAAACTCTGACATTACTGCTGATGGAATAAATTTATTCATTTGTGGTTTTGCAAAGAAGTGTTTGCTTGCTGACAATATTGTCAAGATGTATATTTTCATTATCGATCAAAACGTGTCTGGGCTTTCTGTAGTCACTGCTTGGCTTGGAGCTATTGCGATATTTTTTAACTTATACTTTGTGTTGTCGGGGTATATTGATATGGCAAGGGGTTTGGGCAAGATGCTTGGATTTAATTTGCCAATAAACTTTCGTCCACCTCTTTCGGCAAGAAGCATTACAAATTTTATAAGGCGCTTTAACATCTCCATTATCCACTGGTTTAAAGTATATATAAATCCACCGCAGCTAAAAAACAAAGGATTTTTGTTCACATCCATAAGAGTTTGTTTAATAGGCATAGCATATGCTTTGTTTTTTGGAGGAACTGCTTGTCAGTTTTTGGCGGTTTTCTATTTTGTAGCGCTGTTTTTGATTGAGAAGTTGTTTTTGTTTGACTTTTTTAAGAGTTTACCAACATTTATAAGGAATATAATAACGTTTATTCTTGTTATATTCGGCGTTATGTTCTTTGAGCAGGGCTCGGTAGGTAAAGGAATTAATTATCTAGGCGCTATGTTTGGCACGAGCGGAGTTTTCATTGATAAAACATCTATATTTCTTATTATATCATTTGGAGTTACAATTATATTGTGTTGGCTTTGTGCAAGCAGCATATTAAAAATTCGTTTGTTTAAGATAAAAAGAAAATATAAAACATTTTATGCTGTTTCAAAGCCGATTTGTTTATTGATATTGTTTGTTATTTCGTTAGCTTTTTGCTCAACAAATCAGGGCATAATATCTTTAGTGTGAAGCATGGTAAAGGAGCATTAATATATGTTAAAGCCACTATATATCAAAAGGTTATTGATATCGTTATTTTTTATAATATTATCTTGTCCTATGATCATATTTATATATTTTCCGAATCAAATTGATAAGCATTTTTTAGTTAAACCACAGCTTCCTGCATTTAATCTGGATGATATTTTAAATGGCGAATATCAGAGCAAAGTTAATGAATATTTAAATAAAAATCTGTTTATATATCAGCCACTTACTTTTTTAAAGACAAACATTGATTTAATGACGGGTAAATTTTTGACAAATGATGTATATATTACAAGTTCCTCTCTTATTGATGCGCCTAAGCTTCCGGATTTAGATAGTTTAAAAAGGACATCTAATTTGATTAATGAATTTATGCAAAAGGTTAAAAAGCCTGTTTATTCTTTGATAATTCCGACAAATGCACAAATAAACAGTTCCAAACTGCCTGCCTATGCACTTTTGGATGATGAAACTGAGTTAATAAATAATTTTAATAATAGTCTTGACAATAGGACTGTTATACTTGATGCAAACACACCTCTTACTTCTATGAAAAATATAACTGCCTACTATAACACTGACAATCGGCTTACAAGTTTTGGGGCATTTTTGATATATAACTATAATATGAAACAGCTTGGTGCGTCACCCGCAAGCATGCAGAAATTTAATATTGAGCATGTGGCCGATGATTTTTATGGTACACTTTTTGATCGAACATTTTATACCGGTGTAAATCCCGATAAGATTGATTTTTTCCATTATAATGCGTATGACATAACTGCAAATGTTGTTCAAACAGACAGTTGCAATGTATCAGTTTTTCGCAATACCTTATATGACTATAGTCAGTTGGAAAATATTGATAAGGCAAATGCTTTATTTGGAGTTAATGCGCCAATTAAAAAAATGCAAACAAATGCAAAGAGAGAGCATAACATTTTGATTTTTGCAGACCACAACATAGATGCTTTTATGCAGTTTTTTGCAATACATTATAATAACATTGCAGTGGTTAACCTGCTTGAACTAGATTCTTGCAATTTTAGTGTCGAAGAACTAACTAAAAGCATTGATGCCGGATTATATGATAAGATACTTTTTGCATATGGAATAGGCACACTTGCAAACAGTGAACAGTTTGAACATTTAAAGTGTTTTATGAATAATTAAAAGGAATGGTTTTAATGGATTTTATACAAATAGAGAACGAATCAAGACAAATTTTAGAAGAACTAATAAAAAAGGCAAAGGTAAAAGTTGGGGATTCATTGGTTGTTGGCTGCTCAACAAGTGAAGTTGCGGGAGAGAATATAGGAACTAGTTCGAGCGCAGATATTGCCCAGGCAATACTTGTGGGGATGATGCCAGTAATAAATAAAAATCAATTAAGACTTGTAGCTCAGTGTTGTGAGCATTTAAATAGAGCGTTAATAGTGGAGTCGGAATTTGCACAAAAGTTAGGTTTTGAAATTGTAAACGTGATTCCAAAACTAAAAGCGGGTGGTGCATTTGCTACTGCTTGCTGGAAGATGTTTAATAATCCTGTTGCTTTAGAGACTATAAAAGTGAACTTTGGAATTGATATAGGAGGAACTCTTATTGGAATGCATATCAAACCAACTGTAGTGCCTGTAAAATTAACAATTGGTAAAGTTGGAAAGGCACGAGTGATATGTGCAAGAAGCAGGCCTAAATTTATTGGTGGTAAAAGAGCGGAATATAACGAAGACTTAATGTGATATATAAGTGAACTTAAGGTGAAATAGGCATACTATAAAAATTAAAAGAGTGTCTAAGCTTAGTTATAGTGGTATACTTTTCACCATTTGTTTTATTTAGCAGTTGTTTTCATAAAAGCTAATATGTCTTTGGTTGTTAATTAGCTTGGTTTATAAAGATTTTGATAGCAAAAGAAATATGATAGCATAGAATTGTTGTTTTCTTGTTTTGCATTTGTTTAATATTTAGTTTGTGCTGCAATATCGGCGAAATGTTTGACAATATCTGCTTAGTATGATATAATTTTTGATATTAATAATTTAAAAGGAAGGCTGGGTTTTATAAATCCGGTCTTTTATAATGAAAAATAATGAGGATTATTATGAGCACATGCAATATTGTTTCAGACATCGTAAGACCGATAGCAAAAAAGTTTGGTCTGGATATTTGGGATATAGTGTTTGAAAAGGAAGGGCCCAATTGGTTTTTGAGGATTTATCTTGATAAAAAAGATTCTAAAGTGACAGTTGATGATTGTGAAGATGTTTCGCGTTTGCTGTCAAATGAGCTTGATTTGGTTGATCCTATTGAACAAAGTTATTATTTAGAAGTTTCTTCTGCAGGGCTTGGAAGAAGGCTTAAAAAAGAAGAACATTTTTTGCGCTTTATTGGATCACAAATTTCTCTTAAACTTTATCGAGCGCTTTATGGAAAAAAAGAGTTTTGTGGAACATTAAAAGGCTTTTATGATTTTAAGATAGAGCTTGAAACAAATGATGAAGTAATGATTATTCCGTTTGCGGATTGTTCTTATGTAAAGCTTGATGATGATTTATATTTATTTGATTAAAAATTAATTGTTATAATTTGCAAAGTGAACATATATTAAATGATTTGGAAAGGATTGATTTAAAAAATGAATACTAAAGAGGCAAAAGAATTTTTTGAAGCTTTGGATTTTATGGCTGCAGATAAAGGGATAGATCCAGAATTTCTGGCTGAGAAAGTTAAAACTGCAATAAAGCTTGCTGTGAGAAAACAATATCATGGCATTAATAATATTAATGTTGTTATGGATTCTGATAAGGCTAAATTTAAAGTATCGATATCAAAAATGGTTGTTGATGAAGTAGAGGACCCGGCCAATGAGATATTACTTGATGCTGCCATTGCTCACTCAAAAAGGGCAAGACTTGGTGAATTGGTGGAAATTAAAATTGACTCTAAAAATATCGGCAGAATAGCAGCCCAAGCAGCTAAACAGCAGATAAGACAAGGTGTCAGAGATGTTGAAATGGAACAAATGAGTGAGAGGATGGGCGACAGAGTAGGAGATGTTATAACTGCACGTGTTGAAAGAGTTGAACCAATATCTAAAAATGTTATAATGAGAATTGACGATAACGATGTTGTGTTGTTTAAAAACGAACAATTGCCGGGGGACGAATATGTTCCGGGAGATATGGTGAAGGTTTATGCAGTAAATATTTCATCTAATGACAGACGCTGTACACTTAAAATTTCAAGAATTCATCCTAATTTTGTTAAACGTATGCTTGAACTTGAAGTCCCCGAGGTTTATGAGGGCAAAATTGAAATTAAGCAAATTGCACGTGAAGCTGGGTTTAGAACAAAAGTCGCTGTTATAAGCAACGATCCCGACCTTGATCCTGTTGGCTCCTGCATAGGAAACAGAGGAATAAGAATAAGCACTATTGTGAATGAGCTTGGTGGAGAAAAAATAGATGTAATTAAATATAGTGATGACCCTAAGGAATTTATTGCACAGGCACTTTCTCCGGCGCGGGTGGTAGAAATAGAACTATTTAACGACAAAAGTGGCGAAAAGATAGCTTTTGTCTCGGTGCCAGACAGTCAACTTTCACTTGCTATAGGCAACAGAGGTCAAAATGCAAAACTTGCTGCAAAGCTAACAGGCTTTAAGATTGACATAAGCCCTGAAAGTGGATTTTATGGTGAAGACGCAAAAAGCACACTTAAAGAAAAGCTTGAGAATAGACTAAAAGAAAAAGCTCAGCTTGAAAAAGAAAAAGAAACTGTTGTAGAGGAAGAATCATTTTACGATCCAATCGAAGAGGCTGACATTCATGCATTTGAAGTTGAGAATATGTTGGATGATTGCGAAAATAGAGAATAGCTTACTCAAATTTTAAGGTGGCAGCAAAAATGTGTAAAAGCAAAAAAGTACCTATAAGAATGTGCATTGGCTGTAGGGAAAGAAAACCTAAAGAGGATTTGGTTAGAATTGTAAAAAATGCCAAAGGAGAAATTTCAATAGATAAAAAAGGAAAAGCCGATGGACGTGGAGCATATATTTGCTTAAGTAGCAATTGTTTTAATATTGTCAGAAAAAAAAGAGGGCTTGAGCGAAGTTTTAGATGCAAAATAGATGACAAAGTTTATAGCTGCTTAGAAAAGGAGTTGGAAGAGTTTGAGTGATATTCTGTGTAGTTTGGGGCTTTGCATGAAAGCCGGTAAGCTAATAGCAGGGTTTAATGTTGTTTGTGATGCAATAAAACAAAAACCAAGAGATATAATTGTTTTTGTAACTAAGGATATATCTGACAAAACAAAAAAAGAAGTTACTTTTTATGCTGATAAATATTGCGTGCAGGTAGTTTCGCTGCCCGTAACAGCAGTTGAAATTAATAGAATTTTACATAAGGATTTTGTAGTTTTGGCAGTAACTGACATAAAATTAGCCGGTATGATCAAAAGCAAATGCGATTAGCACTTTTAATGAGCCTAAACATAAACAAATAAGGAGTGATCTTTTTTATGATAAAAAAATATAAGGTATCAGAGCTTGCGAAAGATTTGGGATTAAAGTCAAAGGACGTAATTTCATCAATTGAAAAATATTTTAATGTTACCAAAAAGACAGGCTCGGTTTTAATCGAGGAAGAAATTAATGTTGTGCTTGAGGTATACACTAAAGCGAATGAAGTGAAAACGTTTGATGATTATTTTGCATCGGCAGCCGACAAACCTAAAAAAGCAGAGAAAGCTCCTAAACCAAAGGCTAAAATTGATGAAAATACTGCAAAAAATGAAGACAGCAAGTCCAAAAAGACAGATAAAAAAGACATTCCGGCAAAATCAAAGGATAAGTTTTCAAAACCTAAGCTTCCAAAGAAAAAAGATAAGCTAACAAAGACTATAACTCTAAAACCAAAAATTGATGAGCCGACAACAAATGTTGTGCAAGAAGACAGAGTTCGTCATGTTGACACAAGAACTGTTCAAGTTAATCTTGACAAATATAATGAACGCTATGAAAATATGGCAAGAAGCAACAATATAAAAGATGGCTTCCAAAGAAAACAAAAGATTAAACACCGTCCAAACCAAAAAAATCAGCGTTCAAACAAAAGAGAAACAGAAGCTCAAAAGCTGCAGCGTCTTGCTCTTGAACGCGCTCGAAAACAGCAACTTAAGGTGAAAATTCCTGATGAAATTTTAGTGTCTGAACTTGCTACAAGGCTTAAAGTGAATGTAGCAGAGGTAATTAAAAAGTTGATTGCACTTGGCGTTATGTCTGGCATTAACGACACCATAGACTTTGACACAGCATCACTAATTGCCGAAGAGCTGGGTGCTAAGGTAGAACACGAGGTTATTGTTACCATTGAAGAGCGCTTGTTTGATGAGGAAGAGGACGATAAAGATAACCTAGAGCACAGAGACCCGGTAGTCGTTGTTATGGGGCATGTTGACCACGGTAAAACAAGCCTTCTCGATAAAATACGCAACTCTGAAGTGGTATCGTCGGAAGCAGGCGGCATAACTCAGCACATAGGTGCTTATACAGTGCACGGAAAAGACAACAAGAACATAACATTCCTTGACACACCTGGACATGAAGCGTTCACTTCAATGAGAATGCGTGGAGCTAACATGACTGATATAGCAATTTTGGTTGTTGCGGCGGATGATGGTATCATGCCACAAACAATTGAGGCTATAAATCATGCTAAAGCGGCAAATGTTTCTATAATTGTCGCAATCAACAAAATAGATAAACCAGAAGCAAATCCCGATCGCGTTATGCAAGAGCTTACAGAACATGGATTGGTTCCCGAAGAGTGGGGTGGAGATGTAATTTGTGTTAAAGTTTCCGCAAAAACCGGTGAGGGTCTTGACGATCTTCTTGAGATGGTTAATCTTGTTGCTGATGTCAAAGACCTTAAGGCTAACTCCAATCGTCTTGCTAAAGGTGCAGTTGTTGAGGCATATTTGGATAAAGGCAGAGGACCAGTTGCAACTTTGCTAGTACAAAACGGTACGTTAAAAGTCGGAGATTCAATAATAGCCGGCGTTTCCATCGGTCGTGTTCGCGCTATGCTTAACGACAAAGGCGTTAATGTTAAGACTGCGGGTCCATCTACGCCTGTTGAAATTACAGGGCTTGCAGAAGTTCCGTCTGCAGGTGATATGTTTAATGCAGTTGAAAATGAAAGACTTGCAAGAGAACTTGTCGATAAACGCAAATTTGCTGAAAAACAAGAACAATTCCTTGCATATAATAAAGTGACTTTGGATAATTTGTTTAGTCAAATTGAAGAGGGCGAGCGCAAAGAGCTTGCAATAGTTGTTAAAGCAGATGTTCAAGGTTCGGTTGAAGCGGTTAAACACTCACTTGAAAAGCTATCCAACAAAGAGGTAAAAGTAAGTGTAATACACGGCGCTGTCGGAGCTATAAACAAGTCGGACGTTATGCTTGCAAACGCATCTAATGCAATAATAATCGGATTTAATGTAAGACCTGATGCAGTTGCAAAGCATGATGCAAAAGAGCAAAATGTAGAACTTAGGTTATATCGCGTAATTTATGATGCAATAGAAGATGTTGAACAAGCAATAAAAGGTATGCTTGAGCCTAAAATTAGGGAAGTGGAACTTGGTACGGCTGAAGTAAGAGAAGTTTATAAAATTTCTAACGTTGGCACGATTGCCGGCTGTTATGTGACCGATGGCAAGGTTGCAAGAAGTGCACAAATAAGACTTGTAAGAGATGGTGTTGTTATTGTTGAAGATACGATAAAGTCGCTTAAGAGATTTAAAGATGACGTAAAAGAAGTTGCCAAAGGCTATGAGTGCGGCATTGGTCTCGAGAAATTTAATGACATTAAAGTTGGAGATGTTTTTGAATCGTTTAATTTAGAAGAATATAAAGACGAATAGTTTATGGTTTTATATTATATGAAGGCTGATAGGGCATAATAAAAAGTGTGATTTAACTCGTTTTTATTTTCTGTATGGAGGTAGTTATGTCAGGATATAAGTCAGCTCGCATGTCTGAAGATATAAAAAGAGAAATGAGTTTTTTGTTAAGAGACTTGAAAGATCCGAGGATAAATAGCGGCAATTTGAGCGTTGTACGTGTGGATATCACAAAAGATTGTTCGTTTGCAAAGATATATATAAGTTCAATGAAAGGGATAAAAGACGCAAATCTTGCAGTCAAGGCGCTTAAGGGTGCTACCGGCTATATTAAAAGAGAGTTTTTAAACAGTCTGCATCTTAAAAAAATGATTGAAGTTAAGTTCATAGCAGATGATTCTATTGAGTATGGTGCTCATTTGGAGAAATTGTTTGCAGAGTCTTTAAAAGGAGAATAGGGAATGTTTAAATCTGTTGATATGGCTGCTGATGTTTTGAAAAATCAAAATGAAATATGTCTGCTGTGTCATATGTCTCCTGATGGGGATACTTTGGGGAGTGCTTTCGCTATTTTTTATGCACTTAAATCGCTTGGCAAAAAGTGCTTTGTCGACTGTGCTGATGATTTCCCAAAAAAGTTTCATTATATTTATCCAAGTAAGATGGACAAGTTTAAGCCTAAGCATTATGTAACTGTGGATGTTGCAGATGTAAAGTTGCTTGGCAAGGAACAAAGAGATCTGCCATATGATCTTTGCATAGATCATCATGAGATGAATAGGGTGTCTGCAAAGCAAAAGTGTATAGATATGAATGCGGCAGCAACAGCGGAGATTGTTTATGATATATTAAAAAAGATGGAAATTATATTTGATAAAACGATAGCAAATTGTCTATATACCGGGATTTGTACAGATACTGGGTGCTTTAAATTTTCAAATACGAGCGCAAAGACTCATAGAATAGCGGCTGACCTTATAGATTTAAAAGCAGAGTCTGAGAAGATAAATTTCAAGTTGTTTGAAGAAAAAAGCAAAGCAAGGTTGTGTTTAGAAAAGCAGGTGCTTGAAAATTTAGAATATTACTTTAATGATAGATGCACATTAGTCTTTGTTACCAAAAAGATGTTAAAAGAAGCGGGTGCGGATGACTCCACTTTTGAGGGCATACCGTCAATTGTGCGGTGCCCTACCGGTGTAGAAATAGGAATTACGGTTAAAGAGTGCGATATTGACATATATAAAGTGTCTGTTAGGACGGTTGAAAATTTTGATGCTGCTGAATTTTGCGGAATTTTTGGTGGTGGAGGGCACAAAATGGCAGCAGGTTTTAAGATTAAAGGAAGTGCTTTGGAAGTAAAGAGAAAGATTTTGCAGGCAGTTGAAGGGAAGATTATTGGTTGAACGGGATTATTTGTATAGATAAACCGAAAAATTTTACCTCTTTTGATGTTGTTGCTAAATTAAGAGGAGTGTTTAAAACAAAAAAGATTGGCCACTCGGGCACTCTCGACCCTATGGCAACGGGAGTTTTGCCAGTTTTTGTTGGCAAGGCAACCAAAGCTATTTCGTTAATTCCAAATACTGACAAGAGATATATAGCCACATTTATGCTTGGTCAGTCAACAGATACACAGGATATTACCGGCAATGTTTTAAAAAGCACTGTCAGCAATATGTCAAAAAGTGATATTGACAGTATACTTAGCAAATATATAGGGAAAATAAAGCAAATACCACCTATGTATTCTGCTGTTAAAAAAGATGGAGTTCCCTTATATAAGTTAGCAAGAAAAGGGTATATAGTAAACCGCGAGGCAAGAGAGGTTGAGATTTATAATATTGCATGCAGTTTTTTTGATGAAGACACGCAGACTGGAGTTTTGGATGTGAGCTGTTCCAGTGGGACTTATATTAGAACGATTTGCAATGATATGGGTGCCGATTTGGGTGTTGGTGGAGTTTTAAAAGAACTTGTCAGGACAGCTGCCTGTGGATATGAGCTTGAGGATTGTTATAACCTTGATGAAATTTGTGCGATTAAAGATTTGAACGAGTTAAAAATCAAGCTAAAAGACGTGGAGAGTTTGTTTGAAGATTTTTACAAATTGCACCTGAATAGCGTTCAGGAGACCATGTTTAGAAATGGTGTCAAGCTTGATGTTGACAGGTTACCACATATCGATGGTAAGGTGGCGGTTTATGGAAATTCGTTTTTGGGGATAGCTCATCCTGAGGGTAAAGAATTGAAAATTGATAAATTATTGGTATAGGGGTAGCATAAACATATGAAAGTTTTAAATACCATTCCTAATTTGTCAGAGAATACGGCAGTTGCTATGGGGTTGTTCGACGGTGTACATATTGGTCACAAAAGCGTCATAAAGACTGCTGTTAAAAGTGGCTATTTGCCTATAGTCTTTACATTTAGTGTGAAAAATCAGTTCCCGGTGAAAAAAAATAGTATGTTATTGTTAAATACCAAAAATGTAAAATATGAGTTATTGGAAAAACTGGGTGTTAAATTGGTGGTCGAACCGCCGTTTGAGGATATAAAAGAAATAAGTGCCGAAGATTTTATTGTTGAGTATCTTTTAAAGAAACTGCATGCAAAAATGGTTGTGTGCGGTGAAAATTTTCATTTTGGCAGAGATGCGTTAGGCGGTCAAGAGTTATTGAAACAGCTTGCTTCAAAGTTAAATATAAAAGTAAATGTTGTGAGTTCGGCTATATATGGTGGCGAGATTGTTTCATCTTCAAGAGTGCGAACAGCAATAGCTGGTGCAGATTTGCAAACTGCTAGAGGATTGCTTGGATATGACTATTTTTGGGAGTATGAAGTTGTAGGTGGCGATAAAAACGGAAGAAAGATTGGCTATCCTACAATAAATCAACACTTTCAAGTTGGGTATATTGTGCCAAAAAGAGGCGTTTATGCTTCAAAAGTTAATGTGGGCGGCAATATATATTTAGGTGTTACCAATATAGGTGTGCGACCCACTTTAAACGAGCTTGAAAATCCAATTGCTGAAACTTATATAATAAATTATGGTGGAGAACTGCTTTACAACGAAAATATTAGGGTTAGCATTAATAAATATTTAAGGGAAGAAAGAAAATTTGAGTCTATAGATGAGCTTAAAAAAGAGATATCTAAAAATGTTTTGGAAGCATTAAATTCATCGGTATAATGATTTGTAAATTACAGTTAGCTGTCATTGTTTTGGTGTGCAAAGATTTATCGGCTTGTGGATTTATTGTTGTAAATGTTGTACGTTTTAAACATTGTGTTTAAGTAAACTTTTTATAAATGATCAATCTAGAGGAGCTTTATGAAAAACAATGTAGTTTTAAGTGTGAGTTTAACTATTGGTAACAAAATTTTAACAGAACAATTATGTTTTGTCAAAAAAATGGACTGAAGGTTTTTAATTTCTCTGGGAAATATCTGTCGCACTGAATTAATGAGAAAGTATAATCTTTCAAATTGATTTGTGTAATTTTTTTGTGCTAGTAGTGTTTTTTATATGTTTTTAACATATTTCAAATTTTTTTGTTTTATGTAGTTGTAAAATTTGCAGTTAAAATATTTATGTGTTATAATAAAAAAGATATGACATTATTTTTGCATGGGGGCGTGGCGCAGCTGGGAGCGTGTCTGAATGGCATTCAGAAGGTCGTGGGTTCGATCCCCATCGTCTCCACCATCTAAGTACTACAAATTATAAAAAAAGAAAGTCCTTATTTACGGGCTTTTTTTAATGTTGTTAATAAATTAGACATAAATTTTTATGTTGCAGATGTTAAATTAAAATAAAAATACACCCTTTTTGAAAAGGGTGTATTTTTATTTTAAAAGGGTGTTTCATATTAATATAAAGCAATTGAACTTAACAAAACATAATACTAGAAAAAGTTTTAAAAATATAACAGTTTGGATATATTTAGTCTATTATTATCAATTATTATAATACAGTTATTAACGAATATCAACAATAAAGACCTAAGCTATAATAATTATTCATTTTTGATATTTTCATGTATTAAATTGACTGCGTAAAATTATAAAGAATTCTTGCAGCATTTTTAGAAGCATTTTCGATAAATTCATAAAAATCTATCTTTGCATCACTGTTTGCGTTGTCTGAAATTGAACGTATTACTCCAAAATTCACTTTATTAACGTAGCAAACTTGACCAATACTACCTGCTTCCATTTCACAAGCAACAGCGTCAAATTCATTTTTAAGTTGTAATAACTTATTAGAGCAATTAATAAACTGATCTCCAGAAGCTATTATTCCTTTATGAATCTTTACGCCTTTAATATTTCTAGATGTAGTCAAAATCTTTTGAACTATACAAGGAATACACGTTATCTTGATTTTGTCTATCCCCGGAATTTCACCTTTCTTTCTATTTACAAATGCAGAAATATCGAAATCATGTTGCACTACACTTTCCGCCACAACAATGTCACCAATATTGATATTGTCATCAATACCGCCAGCAACCCCAATGTTTAATATAATATCAGGTTGATACTTAATTATAAGAGTTTGTGTGCAAATAGCAGCATTAACCTTACCGATTCCACTTAAAACCGCCACACATTTATGGTTATTTAGATTTCCTATTACAAAATTAAATGAAGTAAATTCTTCTTCGCTTTTATTTGTCATAAGTTCTAAAACTTTATCCAATTCCTGCGCCATGGCGCATATAATCCCAATCATTTAGCAACTTCCTTATAGTTGTAATCAAGCTTTAATTCATTCCAATTTTCTAGAACTTTGCACATAAAACTCGTATAAATTTTAGCTTGATTTAAGTCGTGCAACAAATAATTTCCGCATTCTATCTCGGATGCACCTGGGATCTCACCTTCAAATTCTGAGATAAATTTCATAGTATCTTTTACAAGTTTAATAGCTTTTTTGTGTTCTAAATTTCTGGTAAGCAAATAAAATCCTGTAAGGCATCCCATTGGGCCAAAATAAACTATGTTTTTTTCATATTTATTTCTTGCAAATGTGGCAAAAAGATGTTCGATTGTATGAAGAGCTGCATTTTCAAGATATGGTGGAGTATTAGGTTTAACCATGCGAATATCATATGTAATTATGTCATTATCAATCCGAGAAATGTACATACCTTTTTCTAGTTTAGTATGATCAACTTCAAAACTTGCGATTTTTTTCATATTAATCACCGTGCCGACCGCTATGCGGTCTGCACAAATAGGGATGAAAAGGGTGCAGACAAACGGTCGCCTTTCTTGTAAAATTAGGTTGAGAAGGAAGCATACTGCAACGCACGTGGAGATGAGTTGCAGATTACTTCCAGAGTACAAGCCAGTATGTTAATCAGTGTTAGAGCCGCTTTTTCAAGTACAAATAAGTGACGCTCCGAGCCCGGACACTAAGGATTGCATTAACACCTGTTAATTGCTTGGCGGTTCAGTCATTGCTTTCTCCTCACCATTTCGTTATAGGGAGGGTGTAAATTGAAAGTCGTATTTCCCAACCTGCTGCGGAGTGGATGTTCACAAATCGTTTCTGGTCGCAACCATTATCAAAACACTAAAAGACAGCTTGCAGCCGAGTTATCAGAAGAAACGATTTTTTCCACATTTAACACAGAGGTGAACCGTTTTGCCGATTGGCTCCACGAGAATGACTGTCTGGATGTTTGTATGGAGTTTACCGGGAAGTACTGGGTGTCTGTGTTCAATATTCTGGAAAAACGGAGTATCCGTGTTGTCATTGCCAACCCTAAATGGGTCAAGGTAGTGAATGAGAATAAGGACGATACGAAGGATTCCAAGTAGATCGGGGATTTGTTCTGCATCGGTCTGGTGAAAAACAGCTTTATCCCAGCCAAGGACATCCGTATTCTGAGGGAGCTGACCCGGTATCACTATAAACTCACTTCCATGAAAAGCAGCGAGAAGAACCGTTTCCAGAATGCTTTCACTGTCTGCAATGTGGCGCTTTATTCCGTTGTGTCTTATATATTCGGCAAATCCCGCCACCGCAATCACGGATTACCTGACATCCAACGAGAATTTTGACCCACAGCATTGCGTTTCTCTTTTACAGCATTCTCTCAAGAAAAAGGCGGATGATGTCCTCGCTTCTATTGAAGGATATGAGATTTCGCCGGAGCAGCAATACCGCATTGACGTTGTCCGCGACCATCTCCACTATATTGAGAAGTTGATTGAACGGGTAGACGCCTGCATCAACGCCATGGTTGAGAAGTACGATGGGGCCATTTCGCTTCTTTGCACCATTACCGGTATTGACCGCAGCTCCGCAATCATGGTTATCTCTGGAATCGGTGTAGATATGATACAATTCGGCTCTTCCAAGCGTTTATGCTGCTGGGCCGGCCTTACTCCGGGCAACAATGAATCCGCTGGCAAGAAGAAGTCTGTCCACATTTCACGTGCCGAAGTTTATCTCAAACCTGCGGCTGGTGCAAGTTGTCCACGCAGCCGTGAAGGACAAGCAGAATCCTTACTATGCTCTCAAATATGAGCGTATTGCCAGACGCCGGGGCAAAAAATGGGCTATCATCGCCATTGCCAGGATGATTTTGACTGCTATTTATTCCATACTCTCCACCGGGAAAATCTGGAATCCTAAGGACACCAGCTTCAAAAGGCTGTGAGGCAAGCTGTCCGATTTCTTGAAACGCAAGGTCTTAAAGTGAGTTAGCCGCTTCTGATATTTTGTGGTTTGCCCCGAAATTTTCCTGCTTTTCGGGGCCGGATTTTTGCGCCCTTTTGAGGGCCGTCTCTTATTTGCCAATCTTTCGCACTAAATTACCTCTTTTATTTTGATAAGTAAGTAATAAATTTATGTGTAAGTTACAATGTGTTATCATAGAAAATGCAATTATAATGCTTTTTGATTATTATTCAATTATACTATATAAAAATTTTATAAATTAGAGTTAATAGTTTAATTCAATAAAATTATTAATAATATATATATTCTACATATTTATCAGTTAACAGCATATATAGGCGCAAAATTATTTTATTTTTTTGCTTTGTGTAAAATTAGAAAGCCCTTTAACTATAAATTTCTTTCATTTACAGAGATATCAATCTTTTTAGGACTCATGATTTACAACCTTAAAAATATCTTTACGTAAATCTTTCTATATATTTTTATTAATGTTGTATTGAACATAAGTTAGAATTTTTTACAGATAATTAAATAATTAAAATTTTATCTAAAACGGTATTGTATAACTTCAAAATATTATTTTTAATCTAAATTGATTGAAAGAATATTTGGTTTGATATTAAAAAATATTTTAGTAAACGTTAAAATGAATATGAAAATTAAAAACAGAATATATTATTCAAGTATATTTTATTTTTATCTTTGTATGTGTTATTCCAGATTTTAGTATGACAATTTAAAATTCAAATCAGCTGAAATTTATAAAAATAATAAGATTTTTTTTAATATTAATACCAAAAACCTAAAACCATAGATTCCTTACTTTTCGGAGAGTGCCTTAAAAGGTAAATTTAATTAAATGGTAAAAAAACTTAGATAGGGCAAGCTCTTTAAAAGTATGAACAAATATTTTAATACAGCTTTTGCAGTATCTATAAATTGAAAAAATATTTAGATTTCCTATTAAGTGGTGCTATATAATGCCTTAAGTATTAATTTAAATCTACATCTCATATTTCTATTATATCATTTTTATTTCCTTATGGCATTTTATATATACTCCTTTTGGGCACTTTTGCTTTTTGAGATATAACTATCGATCTATTAACAACTACACATATATAAAATTAAATACCACCATCAATTTTTATAATTTCTCCGTTTATGTAATTAGCATCATCGCTAGCCAAAAATGAAACTAACTTAGCAACCTCAATAGGTTCACCAAATCTTTTTAAATAAATTTTCTCTTTTTCTTGCAAAAGTAAATTTTCAGATATATTTTTATTCATATCAGTATTTATCCAACCAGGAGCAACCGCATTAACATTAACATATGGTGCAAGTTCAATTGCTAAATTATGAGTTAAAGAAATAATCCCTGCTTTTGATGCATCATAATCAATACTGTTAGGATCAAAAGTGTTAATTCCATTCGTTGATGCTATATTAATGATTTTTCCACCTTTATTTTTAAGCATGATAGGTGCAATATATTTACAAAGAAGAAATGGGCCTTTTAAATTAGTATCTATTGTTTTATCAAAATCTACAACATTTCTTTTAAAAAACGGTTTATCAATAACTATTGCAGCATTATTAACTAAAATATCTATAGTAGAAAATTGTTGTAAAATTTGTTTTACAAGTCTTTTTACTTCTTGCTCAATTGACACATCTGCTTGAATTGTTATAGCTTTGGTATTATATTTTTTTTTAATAAGATCTTTTAGGTATGTCGCTTTTTCTTTATTGTTAAGGTAATTTATAACTATGTAGCAACCTTGATTTGCTAGGTCTTCGGCGACGGATCTACCTATTCCTCGACTTGCTCCAGTTATAAGAACAACTTTTTTATTTAGTGACAATATGGTAACCTCCTAAAAATTAAATAATATTACATATGATCTACAGGCTCAATGCCAAGTACATTAAGATGTTTTAATAAAAAAGTACGTACAATAAATATTAATGCTATCCACGAATTTCGCTTATATTCAGACTTTTCAGATAAAATTTTAGTGCTATTATAGAACTTAGAAAACGATAAGGCTATTTGATATGCACTCTCACAAATATAATGAGGAGATTTTTCCAGTATTGCGGTTTTAAAAACATCTCCGATCGATACGATATTTAATAATATTTGACGTTCATCATTTGAATAAAAACTAGTTAATTTATATTTTTCAAAATTAATATTGGCTTTTTTTTGTATTGAATTTATTCTTGAAATTGTATAAAGGAGATATGAACCAGTTTTTCCATCAGTTGCAAGAAATTTTTCCAAATTGAAAATATAATTCTTAGAGCGATTGTTAATTAAGTCACCAAATTTTATCGCTGCAATACTAACTTTTTCTGCATTTTCATTTCTTTGTTTTTCGTCTGGAACAACGTAATGTGATGTTTGAGATTTAACTAGAGCTTCATATTTAGCAATTTTTAACAAATCGTCTAATTTCATAACCCCACCGTCACGTGTTTTATAAGGTTTCCCATCTTTACCATTCATTGTTCCAAACCCAAGAAATTCAAACTCAGTATCTTTTGAAACCAACTCAGCTTTTTTCGCACAACGAAAAACTTGCTTAAAATGCAAACTTTGTCGATTATCAACAACATACCAGTATTTATTTGGAGTAATTTCTTTTTGGCGTTGAATAATAGTAGCAAGGTCAGTAGTTGAATATAGATTTGAATCATCAGACTTTTTGATAATTATAGGTGGAATAGGTTCAGTATCATCTAGTTCAGTCACATCAACTACCAAAGCACCAAGATTTTTATATAGTAATTTTTTTTCATTTAAAATATCGATTAATTGTGGAATATATTTCTCTGAATCGCTTTCTCCATTCCAGAGATCAAATTCAACATTTAGCTTTTTATAAATTTGCTTAAGATCACTGACAGAAACTTGTACAATTCTTTTCCAAATCGATATATATTCATCGTGACCATTTTGAAGTTTGTGTACTATTTTTTGAGCTTTCTTTTTAAAAGCAGGATCTTCTTTACTTTTTTTACTTGCTAACGGATAAACTTCATTTAAAGTATCAATTGATATCTTTTGCTTAATATCATTCCATGACAATTCATTTATTCTTTCTTCTAACTCTGCTATAATTAACCCAATCGGCATACCCCAATCACCCAAATGAATATCACCAACTACTTTATAACCAGTAGCCCTAGCAATACGTTTTATTGCTTCTCCAATAATTGCAGATCTTAAATGTCCTATATGCAATGGTTTAGCGACATTTGGCCCACCGTAGTCAATTACAATTGTTTGGTTTAATCCGATTTGTGGAATTCCAAGATCATTATCATAAAACATATCATTAACGAAATCGACAAGAAACATATCGGAAAGAGATAAATTAATAAATCCAGGATTTGCAACAGTTACACTAGAAAAAATTTTATTTTTTTTTAAAATATTTAAAACTGCATTAGCTATTATCATGGGAGAAACTTTGTATATTTTGGCACCAGAAAATGCACCATCAACTTGATATTGACACAAATCAGGTCTATTAGAAAGTTTTACCTTACCTAAATGCCTATCATACCCACATTGATCAAAAGCATTAGAAACAATGTTTGTTAAAACTTCTGTGATTGTTTTCAAAATAGTAACCCTCCATAATTTAGAGCCTATATTCATACCTTATAATATAGGCTTTTTAAATGCTGTTAAAAATATATAATTTTTATTACCAAATCTTACACGTTTATATAGAATTAGTGTTTTAAAAATAAAAAAATGGGATGCCCGGAGGGACTTGAACCCCCGTCTTATTGGTTAGTTCCAATTGCTCTGTCCTGCTGAGCTACGGGCAACAAAAATTTAATATTTATTAAATATTATTTAATCATAAATAACACATTTTGTCAATTTCCAATTTTGGATGAAAATATCCTTGATTATAAGTTTAAATATAAAGAAGAAAGAAAAAATACAAATTTGAGTAAAGGATACAAGAACTTAGTTAGAGCAAATTTATTAAAAGCATGAACAAAAATTTTAAGGAGAGATTTTGGAAAATTGTCAAAAGGTTTTTGTATCTTTTCACAACTCTTGTCATATGCTATATCATATCCAATGTTTTATATTTATCTAGTGTAAACATAAGAAAATCTGGTATATTAAAGAAAAAAGAAACAATAAAGATTGTTGGTTAATGGGCAAAATAGAGAAAAGATAAAAATAAACTAAATAATACAGAGATATATTTAAACCGTTTCATTGAATAAAATCATATTTACATCGTACTTTTACACTATAAATAGATGTCAAAAGTTCAATATATAAATTATATGCACATTTCAAAAAATGTTATTTGCGCCGCATTGTTTTAATTTTGCAAATTTGGGCTGAATTACATTAAAACTTAAAAACAGTGTGACTTAATGGATGACAATAATTATAAAAATATCAACAATTGGTCCAAATTCACTTTTAACACGACAAAACGGCAATAACATAATACCAAATATTTTGATATTTATACTGAGTCTTTACAAGTGCACTACAAATAAGATAAAAATATGCTCTATTGTTTTAATTTGCGACCAGCCAACTGACCACAACCTCCAAGAATATCAGTACCTTTGCTTGGTTTAAGATATGCATCAATACCGCTATTACAAATGTAATTTAAAATTTCTGAAGCATGTAGGTCTGAAACTCGATTGAATAGCATACCATCATTTTTATTGTACATTAAAAGTTGGACTTGATAAGTGTCATTTACAACATTGTTTTTAAGAAGTTTTATTAACTCATCAATATCGGATTTATTACTATTGATTCCTTCTAAAAGGAGATAACTAAACTTAATTTTTTCTCCGAATGAAGACAATTTTTTTGAATAATAGTAGTTACATGATTCTAGTACGTCTTGTAAATCAAAATTTGCTGAAATCGGAATTAATTTAGTTCTTTTGCTAAATGATGCACTATGTAAAGATACATATAAATCATAGTTCGCGTGACTTTCAGCTAATTTTCGCAATTTTTCTGGAATAACGATAGTTGAAATTGAATGTGCAAATACGTTACACTTTTCTTTTGATAACGAATAATATTCTATTATGGAATCTAGATTAAATAAAGGTTCTCCCATTCCCATGATGGCAATAAAAACATTTTTGCCATCATTATTATTATCTTTTAAAATATATTCTGTTACCTCGATTAATACTTTTGAAGAGAGATTACATCGAAAATTTGTAACCCCAGAAGCACAAAATATGCATCCAACAGAACAACCAACTTGTGACGATAAACAAATTGATGTTAATGTCTCCCCTTGCTCAATATGCGTAAAGTACACTGCTTCAAAAAATAAATGTTTATCATCTAATTCAAAAAGATATTTAATACTTCCATCAGTTGAAATAAGTTTTTCATTAATTTTAATAATATAATCGTTTCCTTTCATATATAATCGTTTCCTTTCATGACATAATATAAATAATTAAGATATAACACCATAAAAAACGAAGATTTTTGTGGTACGTACAATTTTTATAGATTTTTAAAAACATTAAATTTTAAAATTTATCCTAAAAAGTTCCACAAAAATCTGTTGGTTTATTCACTTTTTTGAATTTCAATAACGAAACAACCTGTTTTTATCACAATTTGCCCTTTTTCGTTGCGATAATTTGAAAAATTATTGCGTAATTCATCAATTACTTGCGGTAATATTTCTAAATCATTAAATTCAAATTCCATATGAAAATTCAAAAAAGTTTCAAGAGCTTCATTTTCATTTTGATAAACGATACCGTCACTTATCAAATGCTTAACTGAATAACTAATCTCTTTATTTTGTTTTAGTTCCTCCAATGCTTTGAGTGTAATTTGTAAAGATGGACTTTGTTTTTTAGTATCGCTAAACATTTTATACAATTTTTTCCATTGGTGAATTAAAATACTTTGCTCTTGAGACTGAGTATCAAAATGTATAATGAACATCTTTCCGTTTGGAGTTAAATTATTTTTAATGAATTTTTTTAATGTTTTAGCGACATATTCCCTTCCTTTTTCATCACCTAACCGTGGGAGAATTTGATGAATAGAATGTGAATAGCTCCATAATGAATAAACTAAATCATATTTTTTTTCACAACGTGACAAAAATTCAAATGTATCAGAATTAATATACTGAATATAATTAACATCTGCATATTTGTTTTTACAATAGCTTAACATTTGTTTACTTAAATCTAAAATATCTAATTTACAATCCCAATTTGCATAATTACGAAAATTTAAAAATACATCAGTAACACGGCCAGAACCACTTCCTAATTCTAATGCGGTTTTAGGATTAGTATTTCTTTTCAAAAATGTTCTAAAAACCTCTAAATCACTTTTACCTGAAAAAATATAATCTTTTAAAATATGATTATAATATTGCGGTTCCAAATAATCTTCAATAGAATTATTAACACGAAGCCATTTATACTTGCTTTTCAATTCATTATAAGTTGTTGCATTAATTTTTTTAAACATATGTTTTCTCCTTATTATAATTAAATATTTTGATAATTGATTTTACTTTGTTTAAAAAATATATCACCCTCATCCTTTTTAATGTTTAAGTAATTGCTTTATAATCACCATTAATTATAACTTATTGAAAAACTATCACCTCCTTGCAAAATTTTTTATAGTATAAATTTTTATATGTAAAAACAAAACTTATTTTTTAGATATGTTTAATAAATATTTAAAAATTTTATTTATCTAAATTTTCAAAATGTTTTGGGGGAACACGTATTAATTTAGAAAATAAACCATCATCTAATTCATTTATAATGTGTAAATATTTTTCATTAGAAGGAATTTGATAATTTAACATACTTGAAATAGTTAATAGATCTTTATTTGGTTGAAAAAAATGAAATTTATTGGAATATTTACTGTAAATATCGGGGCTGGAGTTGATTAATATTTTTGCTGTTTGTTTACACCAATTTATTGCTACATCTTGCAAATTGTATTTTTCAATATCTATTGAATTTTCTGAGCCAAACAAATATACTTTTTTGTCTATTAAAATTTGTGTATAAAATATTGTATTGTAAGTATGTAAATTATTATAAAGTTGTAATTGAACTGTGTTCGCTAACTTTAATATATTACTTAATTCATCAATAGTTATAATTTCAGCAGGAAAATAAAAATCAGGAATTAGTCCAAACATATAATGTATTTCAAAATACCATTTTCTAAAATTTTTTATTTGTTCTTTATTTTCATCTTTTATTCCTATAAAAATATCTACGTCGGATGTTTGCGTCTCTTCAGATTTTGCATAGGCACCAAATATAAATGCAATTACCAGATTGTCATCAAATATTTCTATGATTTTATCTTTAAATAACTGAATAATTAACTCTCGTTTTCGTTGCTTTGTTGTTTTATATTTAAGATTAATATTTTTGATTATCGTTGTATTGTTAAAAAAATATGATATTTCCCGATTGATCATAAGTGGCTTCGCAATATTAATTCCATAGTAATCCAAATAAGATACGTTATAACCAAATCCACCAAATTCAATATTACCACTATCCATTTGATTTATAGTTTCTTCAAAAAGAATAATAGAATTTTTAATATTTTCAACATAATTGTTTTTGCCAAAAATCGTTATTGTCATTTCTTGCTTTTTATAGTTATCATTTTCAAAATAAAGCTTTAATTCTTCATTTGAATCGTATATCAAAAATTTAAAAACAGGAGCATAAAATTCTTCATAAACGTGCTTGCAATCTTTTTTTAAATACATAGATAATACTAACGGTTCCATTGTTGCTTGAGCACACTCAATGTTTCCGCCATATATTATTGAGGAACGATTTTCTACTAATAATTGTGTAACTTTTATAATTTCTTTTGAATCTTTAATAGACGTTTTCCGATTGTTGCCTTCTTTTTTTATTTTTTCTACAATCATTTTAATAAGTTTATCAGCTACCGAAGCATTCACTAGTATTACGTTAGGTTTTGCGCAATCTTGTCCATAATTAAAAATAACGGATTCATATATAACTTCGCAAGCTTTATTAAGATTAGCGTCGCGTTCAACAACTATTGGGTTTTGTGCACATCCAAAATAAAGAAATAAAGTTTCAGAAGAAAGATGTTTCTTAATTATTTCGGCATTATTAGGCTTACCTGTAAAAATAACTACTTCACTTTGTTTTGCATACTGTTCTAAAAAAAGATTTCTATTTGCGTCTACCAGATGTATTTTATATTTATTTAATTTAAGTATTTCATGCAGCTTTTTAGATATTTTTATAGTAATATTGGATGGTCTATAATAAATGTTATTACAACATATGCGTGGAATAACAACATACAAGATTAAAGAATACAATGGTAAATTCATAGGCAAAAAAACTGATAAATTACCATTTATCTGATTATAGTATTTTTGTGGAGAAGATAATGCAGAAATTGAGGTTTTAAATTCAAAATTTGCTTCCTCATTATTTTCTATTTTCAAAAGAATTTCTAAAATTTTTTTCTTATTTGCTAACATTTTATTTAAAATTTCACGAAAAATTTGAATTGCCATTTTTTATACACCTCGTAATTTTAACCATTAAAGATGACACTAAATGTCAATAATTTGGCTATACAAAAAATTATTTTATTGAATTTTAAAAATGTTTATTGCATTCTAAAATATTTAAACCCTATTATTTATTAAATTACTTGAAGAATATCTTCTTAACCCATTGTTAAAAACAAAAAAAGTTAAAATTACAAGTAAAACATCAAATAAAAGGACTGTAGCAAAGTAAGTAAGTTTTAAACTGCAAATTGTTTTTAGCGGCATATAAAGCATAAATCCCACAGGAATAACTGTATAAAATAAAAATTTTACAAACCCATTAAAAACACCTTCTGGATATGTTCCGGCCATTACGATGCTAAAGTATAAATTGTGTGGAATACCTTCACCGCGCTTAAACCAAAAAACAAGACTCCCACATAAAGCGGAGAATGAAGCTATAGATATTCCTCCTAATATTAAAAATAAAAGAAATAATAATATTTTATAAAGATTTATCCCTACAGCAAAAAACGCCAATATAAATCCATTAATCAAATCTCCTAACGCTGAAGGGTTTGTTTTAGAAATTGAAACATTCCATAAAACATTTAAAGGTTGTGTTATATAAGCGTCTAATTTCCCCGTAGTTATAATTTCTGGAATATAAAAAACGTTTTCAAAAAAAAGATGTGCTATGCCACAAGACGCTGATACTAAAGCCCAAAGCATCAAAATATCATTAAAATTATATCCAACAATAATTTTTTTAAAACCAAAAAAAACGAACCATTGTACAATAAAAAAAATGTTGTTAATTGTCATAAAAATTATTTGTGATAAAAAACTACCTCTGTTTTCCATTTCTTTTAAAATATTATATATAAAACTCATTTTTAAAATTTTAAAATTTTTTTTTATTCTGTACAGCACTTTATTTTATCCTCCATTTGAATTTATTTTTTTTGCACCTTTTTGATATATATATAAAGCTAAAATAATTAAACCAATAAACCATAAAAATTGAGCAGTCATTACTTTATAAAAAATATTCATAGAAAAATCAATGGTTAATTTCACTGGACCATATACAGATACAAACACGGGAGTATACATTGTTAGTGGTTTAAGCCAATCTGGTAACATTTCTAAAGGAAATACAATACCAAATATTACTATGATTTTGTCATAAATCCAAATAAATGGTTTGTTCTCTTCAAACCAAAAAGATGATAAACTTATAATAATATAAATTAAAGAATTAATAATAATTCCAAAAGTATAGGTAGTTACTATCGGCAATATACTTTTAATATTAAAATTTTGAATAAAATCAATAAATATACAACCTATAAATATACCAATTAATAAAAAAACTATCATTTGTAAAAATATATCGCCGAGATACTTTGCAAGAGAGAAAAAAATATAATTATATGGCTTATTTATTTTGCATGCAATATTTCCAGTTTTAATATCATTACTTACATCGTCAATAAAAATCGGATTATGCCCCCCGAACCAAAGTACTTCTGCGAGAAGTACATACCACATTACTTGATTTAACAAATATCCATTTATTATCTGAGTGTCGGCATAAATGTAATTCCAAATACTCAGCAATATAAAAATTATTAAACAAAAAAAAATAAAAGTAAATAATAAGTTTAAAAGATAACTAATTTTTTCTGTTATGGCAGTTTTGAATATATAAAAATATTTTTTCATTCTATAATTTCGCCGCCTTTGAAGAATAAATTTTAGAGATAATATTTTCAAGAGGAATATTTGTAATATTAATATCTACGATATTTTTATAATCTAACGCTTTTATAACATCACTAATGTCTTTCTTAGATATATCGATATCAGCTTTAATTATTGATTTTTCGCGTTTTAAAATATTTACGCCTTTAATATTGGAAATATCTATTGTGCTACCATTTGTTTTGATTTCTAAAATTTTTTTTGTTAAATAATTATATTTTAAATTTTCCATAGAACTATCAATAACAATTTTACTGTCATTCATAATAATAATTCTTTTGCAAAGTTTTTCGATATCACTAACATCATGAGAAGTCAAAAATACCGTAGTTTGATACTCTTTGTTCATGTTTTTGATAAATTTTCTAATATTTTCTTTAACAATAGGATCAAGTCCAATTGTGGGTTCATCTAAAAATAATATTTGAGGGTTATGTATAATAGATGCAGCAATTTCGCAACAAATTCTTTGACCGAGAGATAAATTTTTAACAGGAGTATTAATGAATCTTTCAAACTCAAATAAATTAGTAAGCTCTTTAATTCGTTTCTCAGCCTCATTGTTGCTTATGTCATATATAGCAGCAAAAAATTTAAAATTGTCATAAGGTGTAAGATGTGCCCATAATTGTTCCTTTTGTCCAAAAACAGTACCGATTTTATAAGCTAATTTCTTTCTATTTTTTATAGGATCTAATCCTAAAACTTTTATGCTTCCGCTATCTGGGTATAAAATGCTTATCAACAACTTTATTGTAGTTGATTTACCCGCACCATTCGGCCCAATAAAAGCGATAATTTCTCCTTTTTTGACACAGAAACTTATATTATCTACTGCCTTTATAATTTTAAAATCTGGACGCAAAACATATTTAAAACTTTCCTTAAACCCTTTTCTCTTTTTTTTAATTTTAAAGTTTTTAGATAAATTTTGAACTTCTATGACATTCATGTTAAAACCTCAGTTTTTATCACGTTTTCTAAATTTTTTATTTTATCAACTTTCTCCCAAGCTACCCCTAAATCTTCTCTACCCATATGTCCATAAGCTGCTAAGTTTTTATAAATAGGTTTTTTAAGATCTAAACTCTTAATAATTACAGCTGGTCTCAAATCAAAAACTTTATTAACCGCTTTTTCTAATTGCTCGTTTGAATATTTAGAAGTTCCAAATGTTTCAATCATAATTGAAACAGGGTGAGCAACACCAATTGCATAAGCAATTTGCACTTCGCATTTTTTAGCAAGATTAGCCGCAACAATGTTTTTTGCTACATATCTTGCTGCATAAGCAGCACTTCTATCAACTTTTGTTGGATCTTTACCCGAAAAGGCACCTCCACCATGACGAGAATAACCTCCATATGTATCAACAATAATTTTCCTGCCTGTTAAACCACTATCGCCTACAGGACCACCAACCACGAATCTACCAGTTGGATTTATAAAAATTTTTGTATCTGTATCCATCATATTATTATCAATAATAGGTTCAATAACATTCTCAATAATATCTTTGCGAATTGTTTCTAAAGTAATATTTTTCGCATGTTGAGTAGAAATTACAATAGCATCAATTCTTTTTGGAATATGATTCTCATATTCAACTGTAACTTGAGTTTTACCATCAGGTTGAAGATAATCAATTATTTTCTCATTTCTTACATAAGCTAAACGCTTTGCTAACTTATGTGCTAATGAAATAGGCATTGGCATAAGTTCTTGTGTTTCATCGCATGCAAACCCAAACATCATACCTTGATCGCCTGCTCCAATTTGATTTTCTATATTGTTTTTTCCGGATTTAACTTCTAAAGATTCATCAACACCCATTGCAATATCAGGAGATTGGGAATTAATCGAAGTTACTATGCTACAAGTATTACCATCAAAGCTTGAAGAAGGGTTATTATATCCAACTTCTTTTATTATATTTCTAGCTGTATCAGCAATATCAATATAGCAATTTGTTGAAATTTCACCCATTACATGAATCAATCCAGTATTAGCAGTTACCTCACAAGCGACATGTGCATTAGGATCCTTTTCTAAAATTGCATCTAAAATTGCATCCGAAATTTGATCACAAAGTTTATCAGGATGTCCTTCAGTTACCGATTCTGATGTAAAAAAATATCTACTCATCTGTACACCTACCTATACTTTCCCACTAGAAAATACTGCTAAAAACTATGTGAAATCAAGCGTATTTAATATCAATGACTTTATTTCTTGAATTTTAATATTTTGTGACATTATATTACTTTTTTCAAACAATGTCAATCATGCCATATTGTATTATTGTACTAGTTTTGGAACATTGCAAATATAGTCTAATAAATTTCTCATAAATTATATTAATCAAAAAGTAGGTGTTCTTTTAAATATAGAGAATGCAAAGCAATCAATAATTAGATACAATAAATATTACAATATTATAAAAAACATAGTTATTGGATTTATCAATACCCAATTATGACATAATATATAAATATTTGATAGTATACTAATATAAAAAGGTATACTATGGTATATTATCAAATATTGCATACTGATTTGTATGAATATAAATTAATATGCAAAATAATGATAATGCAAAAAGACGCAGTGGAATTGCGTCTTTTTTTGTTTGCAAATATTCGCGCACCACCTCTCTTTTTTCGTAAATAGACCAAAAGCGAAGAAAGAGAGAAAGATTAATGGAAAAGAAATATTACATAAAAATCAATGATATGAAGGTAGAAGTATCAGAAGAAATTTTTACAGAATATATGCGTGCACAATGGAGAGAGGAAAACCAAGATAGGCGAAGTAAAAAAAGAAATTGTTCATTAGAAGCTATGAATGAGCAAGGAAAAGAAATAGCCAGCGTTTCCTTTACTGAAGATAAAATAAACGATATTTTTCTTTATAAAGAATTACAAAATGCCTTGTTGCAACTAAATAAGCGAGAACAAACAATAATTGGTTATAAATTTTATGCTAATTATACCGAAAGAGAGATAGCTACAAAATTAAACATATCTCATCAAGCAGTAAATAAAAGGTTGAATACCATTTTAAAAAAATTAAAAGTTTTTTTAAAAAATGGGTTGCCAAAAGACCTATAACTTACCGTATATAGTAGAGGGGTAAATTTCAAAAAAGGAAGGGAGTGATAAAAATGCCAAGAGAGTATATAAAAAGTATTGATAATCTTGATGATATGGAAGACACATTGATTGCAACCAGTCTCATTTTAAAAAACTTAGCCAAAAAGATTGAAACATTAAAGGACAAAGAAAGGAATTGCGAATATGAAAGAGCTTATCAAAGGTAAATTATACGAACATCAAATAAAAGCTGTAAATTTTGCACTTGATTTATTTTCAGCTAAAAAAGGGGGTGATGACGTTCATTTTCATAGTAAGGGTGTAGCTCTACTAATGGAAATGGGTTAAAAAGGCACAGGCAAAACACTAACATCCATAGTTATTACTGGTAGTTTATATAGTCGAGATAAAATAGATAAAGTTTTAATTGCTGCTCCTCTGTCTATTTTAGAAGTATGGCAAGGTGAATTTTATAAGTTTGCAAACTTTACATACGACTTACAAATTCTAAAAGGCAGTAAAGCGAAAAAAGAAAAGCAATTAAAGACTTTAAACAAACAGTGTTTGCAAATAGCAATAATTAATTACGAAAGTGTGTGGAGACTTGAAAAGGAAATAAAGCTATGGAACCCCTCATTCATCATATCAGATGAAGGCCATAAAATAAAAGTGCACCAAACAGCAGTCTCTAAATCAATGCACAGGTTAGGCAGCTTATCTCGATACAACCTATTGCTTACGGGAACAGCTATTACCAATAAAGAAATTGATATATTTTCAGAATATAAATTTCTAAACCCCTCTATTTTTGGAAATAGCTTTTATGCCTTCAAAAACCATTACTTTTGTATGTCAGGTTATGGCAATTACATACCAGTATTTAAAAGAGAATTGGAATATGAGTTTAAACAAAAAATAGCAAGTATTGCCTACAGAGTGGCAAAAGAAGAATGTTTAGACTTACCTGATACGGTAGAGATAACAAGATACATAGAGTTAGAGGATAGCGCAAAGAAAGCATACGCAAGTCTTGCAAAAAAGAGTTATGCAGAACTTAAAAATGGTGAAATTACAGCGACAAATATACTAACTAAGTTATTAAGACTTTCTCAACTAACTGGTGGATTTTTAACTGATGATGAGACACACAAAACAGAATGTGTAAGCAATGCTAAGTTAACTGTTTTACAGGAAATGATAGAGCAGACTATAGAGGAAAACACAAAGCTAGTCATCATAGCAAGGTTTAAATCTGAAATAAAAATGATATGCAAGTTAATTGAAAGTAAAAAAGCAAAATACTCAATCATTACAGGAGACACAAAAATAGACAAGAGCAAGTAAACGTTTTTCAAAATGAAAAAGATTGCCACTTCTTTATAGGACATATAAAAACAGCTGCATTAGGTATTACACTTACATCTGCCAATAAAATGGTGTTCTATTCACTTGACTACAGCATGTCTAACTTTAATCAAGCAAAGGCAAGAATTCATAGAGTAGGACAAAACAAAAAATGTACCTACTACTATCTATTAGCAAAAGGGACAATTGACGAGAAGGTGTATAGGACACTTAAACATAAAGTAAATCTGGCAGATAGAATGTTAAGTCTTGCAAAAGAAGGGCAAAACCCATTTATAGAGAAAGGAGAGGAATGAAAAATGAACGAAATGTTATATTTAGCGGACAAGCTAAAAGAGTTAAAAGACAAAAAGCAAAATTTAGAAGCAAAAACAAAAGAGATAAATCAAAAAATAGAAGAGGTAAACAAAAAGCTATTAGACATTATGGAAGAACAAGAGATAGACAATTTTACAAAAGACGGAACTATGTTTTGTATAACGCAAAAGATTAGGAGCTATTGCAAACCTGATAGAAAGCTTGAATTATATAAAGCATTAAAGGAAAAAGGATATGGTTCATTAATATATGAAACAGTAAACGCTAATTCTTTATCTTCGTTCGTAAAAGAACAAATAGAAGAAAATGATGATAAATTACCTTCATGGCTTGAAGAACTTGTTAATGTGTACGAGCAACCAAGAGTAAATGTAAGAAACAACAAAAGATAGGAGAAATAAAAAATGAATGAATTACAAAAACAAAATATGGGATATTTAAATCTAAATGATATGGCAAACAATCTAGCTGCATTAGACGAGTTAGAAGGTTTAGAGTTAGGTTTTGAAAAAATCAAAATACCAAGTGGCGGAAATGTTATGTTTGAGCTACCCAGTGAAAATGATAGTGAAATGATAAAAGAGTTTAGCGGCGTCATTTTACACCATCATCCTCTTTTCTCATACTACAAAGATAAATTTACAGGAGGAAATAATCCGCCAGACTGTGGAAGCATGGACGGATTAAATGGTATAGGAAATCCAGGAGGAAATTGTAAATCATGCTCTAACAATCAATATGGAAGTGGTGAGAATCAAGCAAAGGCATGCAAAAACAAGCGACGCATTTATATACTAAGAGAAAATGAATTATTGCCCGTTATGTTAACATTGCCAACAGGTTCAATCAAAGAATTTAGCAAATATGTAAGACGTTTGCTTATCAAGGGAAATAAAACAAACACAATAGTTACTAAGTTTAGTTTAAAGAAGGCAACAAATCAAAGTGGAATATCATTTTCACAAGCAGTTTTTCAATATGAACGGAGCTTAAGTGATAACGAAATAAAAGTAATCACTCCTTTTATTGAACAGGTAAAGAAACATTGTGAAAAGCAAAAACTTAATATGCGAGGTATAGACAATGAAATATAAAACAATAAAAACCTTAGGTGAAGTTAAGGAATATTTAGTAGGACAAGCAGTTGTTGCTTTTGATTTTGAAACAGCACCTAAAGATGAATTTAGGGATGAGGACAAAGCAGCGCTTGATCCGCACAAAGCGAAGATTGTAGGAATTAGTTTTTGTGTTTGTGAAGGTACGGGGATATACATCCCCTTATCTCACTTCATAAATAACATACTATTTAAAAAACAACTTTTAGATTGGCTAAAAGACAATATATTTTTGAATGATAAAGTAATCAAAGTAGCACATAATCTAACGTTTGAAGCTATGTTTTTATATTCCTTAGGTATATTAATACAACCACCATATTATGACACCATAGCGGCGGCACAAATGACATTAAAGAACAGCACAGAGTTTAGAACATTAAACGATAGTGGTCTTAAAAAACTTGTGCCTGAATTATTAAATAAAGAGTTGCCTACATTTAAAGAGGTAACACAAGGTAAATATTTTGATGAGCTTAATCCAAAGGACAATAAAACAATAAAATATGCTTGCAGTGACAGCGACTACACTTTGCGGTTATATTACTTATTCAATGAGTGGTTTGATAAACTCTTGCCTAAACATAGATATATTGTTGAAGAGATTGAAAGCAAAACAGCAGTGTATATAGCGTTAATGAAATATAACGGTGTATTGGTAGATAAAAAATTGATGGAAGAGAAACAACAACAAGCAGAAGAAAAAATAATTCAGATAAAGGACAAGATTAATAAAATAACAGGTGGCATTCCAATGGGAGAAAATGCAAATACAAGAGTATTCAAAGAATATTTATTTAAACAACTCCACTTACCTGTTCTAAAGATGACGGAAAAAGGCAGTGAGGCACTGGATGATGAAGTATTAATTTTGTTTAGAGGATATTGTGAGAAACACTATCCAGCTTTAACAGGGTTATTTCATTTGATTTTAGAGTTTAGGAAATGGAGCAAAATAAAATCAACTTTCATAGATGGATATTTAAAATATATTAATACCAAAACAGGTAGGATACATTGTGATTTTTATCCTTTAACAACTCAAACAGGGCGATTTGTATCTAAAAATCCTAATCTACAACAGTGTCCTAGAAAAGGAAGTGACCCTATTGGTGTAAGAAATTTTATCAAAGCTTCTAATGGTAATGTATTGTTATCGTTAGACTTTAGCCAGATAGAATTAAGAGTTGGAGCGTTTTATTGCAAAGACGAAAAGATGGTTAATACCTATAAACAAGGTGGAGATATACACGCGCAGACAACAGCTATTATATATCATATTTCCATAGAAGAAGCCATGGATAAAACAAATCCAAAATATAAAGAGAGAAGAGCAATAGCAAAAAACTGCAATTTTGGAACTTTTTATGGGCTTTACCCTAAAGGATTAAAGAAGACATTAAATATTAAAGCTGGATTAGATACCAATTTAAATGAATGTGAAATGATAATTAAAAATCTTAAATCGGGTTATAGCAGACTTACCAAGTGGCAGGAAAGTGCGATAAACGAAGCAAGGCAAAAGAAATATACAGAAACATTTTTAGGCAGACGAAGATACCTACCATACATAAACAGCGATGACTTTAAGAGAAGAGGTTTTGCCGAGAGATGTGCATTAAACACACCAATACAAGGAACAGCAGCGGATATTTTAAAGTTGGCTATCAACAGGATACTAAATGGATTAAATAACAAAGATTATATAAAACCGCTTTTAATTATTCATGATGAGCTTGTTTTTGAAGTGCCAAAGGAAAAGAAAAGTGAAGCAATAACCTTTATAAAATCATGCATGGAAAAACAACCGTTTAATGAGTTTAATATTCCTCTAATAGCAGAAGTCTCACAAGGCGATAATTTTGGAAATTTAAATTAAAAAGGAGTAAAAACAATGGAATTGAAAAATATAGATATATCCTTAAAAGAGTTTCTTAATTGCTTTTTTAAAGATAATGAAAAAATATGTTTTAGGGTTTTAAGTGACAAAAAAGATAAAAATTTTAACAGTATAAAACTATCATCAAGATTAAAAGATATAGACGAAACAGAAAAGATTTTAAGAAGGCACAATTTAAAAGACAGAGGTATATTTTTTGTGGTCAATTATGGAGGACATTTTGATAGAGATATAGAGAGAATAAATGCACAGTTCTTTGAATGTGACAACATAAGTTTAGAAGAACAGTATGAAAAAATTATGGCATTTCCGTTAGAGCCTTCAATAATCATCAAGACAAGAAAATCGTTACATACATATTTTTTAATTGAAAATGGAAATGTTAAAGATTTCAGAAAAATACAGCGAAGATTGATTGAATATTTTGATGGAGACAAAGCTTGTGTGAATGAAAGCAGACTGTTAAGGTTGCCGGGGTTTAACCATTGCAAACAAAAGGCTATAAAAGTTAAGTGCATCAAGTTTAATCCAGAGATAAGATATACACAAGATGAACTTTTGAGTATTTTAAAGACAAATAGTGATAAGGATATAATACCATCAATAGAACGAAAACAAGCAGGCATTGATTATGTTTTAAATCATTGTGAGTTTATGAAACACTGTAAAGAAAATGCCAAAACACTTTCAGAACATGATTGGTATGCAATGATAACCAACTTAGCGGTGTTTGATGATGCAAAGCAAGTTATACATAAATTTTCAAAGGATTATCCTTGCTATGATTTTGACGAGACAGAACAAAAAATAAGGCACTTTATGCAGTCTAAAACCAAACCAATAACATGTAAAACAATCGCAGAAAAGGGTTTTGTATGTCCTAAACTAAATGATTGTGATGTAAAATCGCCAGCTGGTTTATGCTATAAAGAACATAATACATTGCCTAAGTGGTATGAAAAAACCAAAACAGGTGTTAAATTCATACCTGGAATTTTAGCAGATTATCTAACTGAAAATATACACGCATATTACACAGCAGGAAACTTTTATCTTTACAAAAACGGAGTATACAAATTGATGGAAGATATAGAGGCTTGTTCTATAATTAAAGGCTATATGCTTCCTAATAAAAGAACCATGATTAGTATCAATGACACATTGGGACAATGGAAAATAGGAGCGCATATTGACAATATAGAAGCAAACAAAAATCCATATGTACTTAATGTGATAAACGGTTTATACAATGTTAGAAAAGATGAGTTAAAAAAACATTCACCAAACTATTTTTGTATAGTTCAGTTAAATGTAAGATATGATAAAAAAGCAAAGTGTAATTTATTCTTAGAATTTTTGAATGATATTTTAGAAGAAGATGAAATAACCTTAATACAAGAAATATTTGGATATTTGCTAGTGCCCATAAACAAAGCGCAGAAATCATTTATTTTTGTAGGAGCACCGAGTGCGGGTAAATCCACACTGTTATCAGTAGTGCAGGACATTCTTCTAGGAAGCGAAAATGTGAGTAACATACCATGGCAAAGCTTAAATGATAGGTTTAAAACAGCAGAACTTTATGGAAAACTTGCTAACATATTTGCAGATTTACCATCCAAGAATATAGAGGACAATGGAACATTTAAAGCATTAACAGGAGAAGATTATTTGATGGTTGAAAGGAAAAACAAAAATCCATTTTCTTTTAAACCATATACAAGATTATTGTTCTCTTGTAATGAAATTCCACGCAATTATGGAGACAGAAGCGAAGGATTTTATAGGAGATTAGTGATTATTCGGTTTGACAAAACGATACCAATCCAAAAACGAGACCTCAATTTAAAAGATAAGTTAAGAGAAGAAAAAAACGGCATATTTTTATGGGCACTAGAGGGATTAAAGAGATTGATCAAGAACCAATACAGGTTTTCCGAAAGCGTTAAGACAAAAGCAGAATTGGAAGCATACAGGGTAGAAGGCAATAATGTGTTAATGTTTTTGAATGAGTGTTGTGAAGTGGATCCAAATTATAAATGTTTTAGAAGTGAATTATTTGATAGATACAAGACATTTTGTAAAGATAATGGATATAAAGCATTTTCACAAATGAAATTTAATAAAGATATTGAACTAAACGTAAAAGAAGTGAAAAGAAGTAAAGATAATATTGCTAAAAAGAATATATGGAGAGGATTAAGATATGCAGAATATACTTAAATTGTTGATGAGTTTGCAAAATAATTGATGAGTTGTTGATGAGTTCGTTGGTGAGATAAACCACCAATATGCTTAGCTTGGGATGAGATTGACGACTTTTTCTTTCTTACTTTTATATAAATAAGAAAAGAAAA
>CAJTNJ010000008.1 GCA_910577565.1 uncultured Oscillospiraceae bacterium
GCAAGTATAGTGAGATCAAAAGCAAGTGGCAAAGTGTATCTAAGTGCAGGAACTTTTCGCACAGATGATGGATGTGGAGGCTTTGTAGGTAAAAATGACCAAGGCGGAAGCATAGATGGATGTTATGCAGAAGCAACGGTAGAGACGACAAACAAGAAAAAAGGAGGAGGATTTGTAGGAGAGGCAAAAAGCAAGTCAACGATAAAGAACTCGCAGAGCAAAGCGAAAATAGTAACAAAGTCAGGGACAAAAAATAACACAAAGTTCTGTCAAAATAAGGACAAGAAAGCAGTAATTACAAATTAGTTGATTGATATAATATAGAAGTGGATAATGAAGATATTGTGAAAGTTAACAATATCTTCATAATTTGTTTACATAAAAAGCATTGCTTTATTACTAAATATTTGATATTATATATGTGTAAAATCATTTTATATAATTTAGAAGGAGATGTATTAAAATGAGAGTAAAAAAATTGTTATCAGTTATCTTGACATTGTGTATGGTAAGCATGAGCTTTTTCTTTGTGATTCAAGCAAATGCAAAAACTGATGATCAGGCTATTTGTATAGCTGCAAGTGTAGATGATAGTGTGCAAATCGCTGAAAGTCTAGTTGAACCAACTGAAGAATTTTCAATAAACAACAAAGAAGACTTTAATGCGTTCATGACTACGTCTAAATATTGGAAAGACAATTATAAAGTCACTTTATCATGTAATGTAGATATGCAAGGATCAAAGTTTGAACCGATAGAAAACTTTAGTGGAATTTTTGACGGATGCGGACATACAGTAAGTAATTTTTCGATTAAAAGTAAAAATTTTGAGTTTGCATTTATAAAAACTTTAAATAGTTCTTCAAAGATTAAGGATCTTACGTTTGATAATTATACTATTGAAGGCAATTTAAAAGCTAAGAAAACAGCACTGTTGGTATTAAATAATCATGGTGTTATTTCGAATATTAATTTCACGAATGGTATAATTGATAATATTCTTGATATTAGATCAACTGGATTTGTTTTAAATAATGAACAAGATGGTATAATAGAAAGTTGTACAACAAATATGAAATGTAAAGCGAATGTTAAATCTGGATTCGTTTTTGAAAACGGTGGGTCTATATCAAACTGTCAAGTAGTTACAAATACGTCAAAAGGTGATGTTGGGTTTGTATATAAAAATACTGGTAAAATAGTAAATAGCAGTACTAATTTGTCGATTAATTGTGATGATGAAATTGTAGGTGGATTTGTTAGTGAGAATTATGGCACAATAGAAGGTTGTAATTCCAGAGGAAAATTAATTGTATCAGGAAAGCATGTAGGTGGATTTTGTGGTAAAAATTCAGGGAATATTAGTTCATGTAAGTCTGAAGGTTTAGTAGAATCATCTTCAAACTTCAAAACAGCAGCTGCAGGTGGATTTGTAGGGGAAAACAGTGGAATCATAAAAGAATGTAGTTCTACGGGAAAAGTAATAGGTCAAGAATGTGCAGGCGGTTTTTGTGGAGATAATAACGAAAAAGGTGAGATTATTTCATGTAGCTGCTCAGGTGATGTAGAATCTAAGTTATATTTTAATGAGAATTGTTGTGGAGGTTTTGTTGGAAGAAATAGCGGAATGATTGTGCAAAAGTGTCAATCAACAGGAAAAGTGCAAGGTGAAGAATGTGTAGGTGGTTTTTGCGGAGAAAATTTAGGCAGAATAATTTCTTGTGGCTCTGAAGGTAGTTCAAAAGCAGAAACAAAATTCAATAAAAATACATGTGGTGGCTTTGTTGGAAAAAATAAAGGTGTTATAGAATCTTGTAATTCAAATGGGAGAGCAGTAGGTGAAGAATGTGTAGGCGGATTTTGTGGCGAGAATTTAGGTAATATTAAGTCCTGCAACTCCAAAGGTTCAGCAATAGCTGATGTACAATCTAGAATAGCAAAATCAGGAGGTTTTGTTGGTGTAAATGAAAAAGGAATAATAAGTAATTGCACTTCAAATGGAAATGTAACTTCGATATCTGGAAGTCAAAAAGCAAAAGCAGGTGGCTTTGTTGGTGTGAATAAAGCAACTATAGAGAAATCAACTTCAAGTGATTGTTATGTTAAAATTTATTCAGGGATTTTTTATAAAGATGATAACTGTGGAAGCTTTGTAGGTAATAACTATAAAAACGGCTATATAGATCAATGTAAAGCAGAACGCTGTATATTAAAAACGGGAAAAGGAACAAGCTTTGGAGGCTTTGTAGGAGAAGCTGAAGATAAATCTTTTATAAAAAACTCTGAGTGTAAGGCATTTGTTAAAACATTATTTTGTTATAAGCAGCATAAGAAAGCAGTAATTGAAAATTGTTTTGTTAATTAGTCGTTTCAATTTCATAAAATGTTTAATGGATATATTGTAAAGCTTTACAATATATCCATTATTCGTTTATAATAAATTAATAAAATATAAAAAAAGTTTACATTATAATAATGATTTATTCATTATTATATATTATTAGTAATGTATTGTTAACGTAAAAAATTAAAAAATATAGAGAAGGATGATTTTGGTGAAAATTAATACACAAATGAAAACAATTAAGAAGTTATTGTCAGTTGCTATAACAGTAAGTATAATAACCACAAGCTTTGCATCTGTAGTTCAAGCAAGTGCAAAAACTATAAAGGAAGTATCAAATCAAGCAGTTGCAGAGACGCAAACATTTATGAACTATACCAATAAAACAAAAGAGTTTATAATAAGTTGCCAAAATGAATTTTCTGCATTTATGAATAATCCTTCGTTTTGGGGTAGTAATTACAAGGTTACTTTAGATCAGGACATAGATATGCAAGGCGCAACATTTAAATCAATAGAAAAGTTCAGCGGCGAATTTGATGGATGTGGGCATGTTGTAAATAATTTGGTGATTGAAGATAGTCCTAAAGAACTTGCGTTTATAAAAAAGATAGATAGTGGAGCTAAATTTCAAAATGTTACATTTGATAACTATATTATTAAAAACGCTGGATCTTTTGATGTTTTATCAAGTTCAGGTAAAGCAGCAGGATTATTTTTAATTAACCATGGTAATATTTCAAATGTTAATATTATAAATGGTAGTATTAATAATGTTTCTGCAAGATTTAAACCAGCTGGCTTTGTGTTTAATAATGCAGAAGATGGAATAATAGAAAAATGTTCTATTCAAATGAGTTCTAAAAATTCAAGAATTAGATCAGGATTTGTAGGAACGAATTATGGCAAGATAACAAATAGCAGTACTACATTATCTGTTGATTATGGTAAAATAACGCATGATGGCTCCGAAGTTTCTTATGGATACGAATATGATGGGAAAATTGACTGGTATATTGATTATTATGTTTATGGTGAATTTAGCGCCGGAGGTTTTTGTGCCAACAATTTAGGTAATATTGTATCTTGCTATTCTACAGGTTCAGTAAAAGTTGATTCTACAATTATTTATACGCTATGTGGTGGTTTTGTGGGAGAGAATAATGGCACTATAAAAGATTGCGATTCAACAGGTGCAGTAGATGGTGAAGAATATGTAGGTGGATTTTGTGGTGTAAATAGAAATAACGGTAATATTTTAGAATCTAATTCTCATGGTAAAGCTAAAGCTAAAACTCAGAAGAATAACAATCATTGTGGAGGGTTTATTGGAAGAAATAGAGGTTTTGTAACAATATGTAGCTCAACAGGAACTGCAACAGGAGAAGAATATGTAGGTGGATTTTGTGGAGAGAATATTGGTGAGATTTCAAAGTCTAATTCAAGTGGCAGTGCTGAAGCTAAAACAAAAAAGCATATTAATTATTGTGGAGGCTTTGTAGGAATAAATGAATGTGGAACAATAACTGATTGTACATCAATAGGAAGTGCTGTTGGTCAGGAATACGTAGGAGGTTTTGTAGGTATTAACACAAAATGGGTGAGTAAAATAATTGAATGCACAGCAACAGGAAAAGCAATAGCAAAAACTAAAATTAACACTGCGTGTGCAGGAGGTTTTGTTGGTGAGAATGAGCAAGGAAAAATAACTAGCTGCACAGCAACAGGAGGAGCATATGCAAAGTCTAGCTTAGGTGATGCAAAATCAGGAGGTTTTGTTGGGATCAACGCTTTTGTGGGGTTCGAGAAATCAGTTATAATGAATTCAAAAGCAAGCGGTTTTGTATACCTAAGTTCAGGGGCTTTTCACACAGACAATGGCTGTGGAGGTTTTGTTGGTAAGAACGATCAAGATGGTATAATAGATGGATGCTATGCTGACTGTACAGTAGAAACAACAAACAAGAAAAAAGGTGGTGGATTTGTAGGGGAGGCAAAGAACAAATCAACGATAAAGAACTCTACATGCAAATCAACAGTTGTATTAAAAAATGGAAAAACAAAAAAAGCAGATTTTTGTTATGATAAAAGCAAGAAAGCAGTAATTGAGAATTGCAAAGCAGAATAGTTGTTTAAATCTAATATAATGTTTAATGAAGGTGTTGCTAGCTTAGTAACATCTTCATTATATTTTTATAGTTATTGTAATTAAGACATGTAAAAAAAGGAAATAATGCCATAAAGGTTGTACTTTTTTAGGAACAAAGCGAATTTGGATATTTTCCCAAATATCATTTAGCAATGTAGTGTGCCTTTTTAAATGCATTTTTGTTCATGTTTATAACAAATTGTGGCATTTTATTATAATTACATATTGTATAAAACATTAGGTGTTATTAATTAAAAAGCAAATGATATTGAATATATAAACCCTGTACAGCAGAAAATAAAAATAAATTTGCAATAAAAGGCGGCGCTTGAAATGAAAAGAATTGTTTTGTTAATTATTTGTATCATGCTTACTGGATGTACATTGCATAAGGAGGTAATTAAATCAGGCAATTCATATAAAGATCAAAAAATTAGTTTAAAAATAGCATTGATTGATAATGTATCTACTAATGTAGAACAAGCAGCTGCTGAATATGAAAAAGCCAATCCTAATGTGAGTTTTGAGTTTTTAAGATATAAAAATGATGAAAGTTATAGAACAAATTTGATTAACGACGTTAGAGACGGCAACGTGAGTGCTTTTTCTGTTCGAGGCGAAAAAGATGTAATTTTTTTTAGAAAACATCTTTACGAGTTTGATATAAAAGATCTAGGAGATGGTTTGGTACTTATTGATGATATTCCGGCTTTTAGGATTAATCAATATAGTAGTTGTTTGTGGTATAATAAGGATATGTTAGCTGCAATGCAAATAGACTCAAATGAGTTAACTACAATTTCCGGGCTTGAAAATGCAATTGCAAAAATGAATGAGCTTGCATCGAAGTTTGGCGTAGAAAATGTAGTTAGTCAAGGGTACGATTTATCTTCTTTAATATGTACAGTTAATTTTGAAAACGGAAAGATAGACCAGAGTCTTGAAAAATTACTGAGTTTGATAGGACAAAGTGAGTTTGAAAACCCCAACCAATTGATATATAATAGAAAAAGTGTGCTGTATTTTGGCAGTGAACGGTTGCTAAATCCGCAGCTTGAGTCAAACTATAGCAATATAATTGACCATGTTTTTATACCATATGCTGGTTATGGCTATAATATAAGCGAAAGTGACTATGTTTGTATTTCTGCAAATGCTACTGAAAGTCAAAAAGCTGTGTTAAAGGATTTTTTAAATATGCTATCTGATGTTGCTTCTATAAAATCTAGTAAAATTAAATATGCAACAAATAGCAAGATAGGGTTAACTCCACCCGGCTTTGAGAAATATCTTAATGAACATATTGAAAAACTTAGGAAGAAAAAAATTTCTTGGGAAGAATTTCAAAATGACCTTATTAACGCTTGGAATAGATATTCCTCTTTCGATTCTGGGTTATGAACAAGTTGATATAATATAAAAATTTAATTTTAATTATATTTAAAATTTGTGTTTTGTTGTATAATGTAAGAAAGCTTATATATTTATTAGAGTATATGTTCATACTTTAGGCTGATTGGAATTTAAGTTTTAAATCAACGTAGTTTGAAAGGAGTATTGTTTGTTTGGATATGTTAAACCATTTGTGTCGCAATTAAAAGTATGCGAACATGAGATTTATAAAGGAATTTATTGTGGTCTTTGTAAGCAGTTTGGTCGTTCATATAATCAATTATCGCGCCTAACGCTTAGTTATGATATGACTTTTTTTGCACTTTTGTATATAGGTTTGTCGGACGAAAAGCTTAATTTTGAAAACAAACGCTGCTTTATGCATCCTTTTAAAAAAAAGCCTTGCATTTTGCAGTGTAAAGCCTTAAAATTATCTGCAGATATTGGCATTTTGTTTGCGTTTTATAAGTTAAAAGATAACGTGGCTGATGAGAATTTTGTCAAGAAGTTTTTATCGCGATTTTGCAAACTTGGTCTTTTGTTCAGTTTTAAAAAAGCGAAGCATAGACAAAGTGAAGTGTCTAAAATTATAAAAGATTTTGTTAAGGATCAATCAAAAATGGAGAAAAAAGAGCATGTTTCAATCGATGAAGCATGCCATCCTACAGCAAAAGCTCTTGGTTTAATAGCAGCTACGCTTTCAAATGACCATAAAAACAAAGATACACTATACCGCGTTGGCTATATGCTTGGAAGGTATATTTATATAATAGATGCTGTGGATGATTTGCAAAAAGATCTAAAAAACAATTCTTTTAATCCATTTTTGCAATCATTTAGTTTGGAAAATAAAATAGATCTTGAGCTGGATAGTAACAGTATTAATTCTTTTGATGATATGCAATATTTTAATAAAATGTCAAGCAATATGCAAAAAAGTGAGATATTAAAAAAAGCAAAAGATACACTTAATTTTACCATTGCACAGTTAGCAGAGGCTTTTGAACTGTTGCCCATAAAAAGATATAAACCTATAATAAACAATATAATATATCTCGGTATGAAATCATCTTCTGAAAAGGTTTTTGAGAGAATAGATAAAATTTCTTTGAAAATAAAATAGTTTGATAAAAACAATTAACAGGTTGTCTAAATAAATGTCGACAACAAAACAACTACATGATATAATTTAATAAATATAAATGTTCACCCAAGAAGCATTAAAAAATATGGAGGATATAAAATGAATAGTCCATATGAGGTTTTAGGCATAGATGAAAACGCAACCGATTCACAAGTTAGAGAATCTTATATTGCTATGCAAAAAAAATATGATCCCGATAGTTATGATAAAGAAGATCTAAAAGATTTTGCCAGAAAAAAGACAGAGGAAATCACCAATGCTTTTGATCAAATAATGAACGAGCGCAGAGTGAAAAGGATGGAAAGAGGAGAGTCTGTAACAGACAGTGCAGAATCTGATGAAAGATTTAATGCATCGGTGGGATTTTCAAAGGTTCGCGCGCTCATAGATGAAAATGACTTAGAACAAGCAGAAATGATTTTAAATTCAATAGATGGGTCGGGTAGATCAGCTGAGTGGTATTATCTAAAAGGCACGATATTCTTTAAAAAGGGATGGCTTGATGATTCAACAAACTTTTTTGCTGCTGCATTAAGAATGGATCCAGAAAACCCAGTATATAAGGACGCATTTGATCGAGCAACATGGCAAAAAAGTGGAAATTTTGGTCCGACAGGGAATGATTGGCGTCGAAAACAAACAATACCTCAGGGAACCACGTGTAGTGGTTGTGACATATGTGGAGGGCTATTGTGTGCAGATTGTTGTTGTGAATGCATGGGTGGAGATTTGATACGTTGTTGCTAAGCGTTTAGGAGGAATGACGTGAAGGGAACCAAACAGTTGGCTTTTTGTGGTATTATTTCTGCAATAAGTGTTGCGCTTATGTTTATAAGTGGAATTTTTTCTTTTTTGAGTTATGCAATTCCTGGCATTTGTGGGGCGTTGCTCATAATGGTGATAATTAATATTAGCAAGTCAAAATCTTTTCTTATATACATTGTTGTTTGTACATTATCTTTGTTGATTGTTGCCAATAAAACATCAGTTCTTGCTTATATCTTATTGCTTGGTTATTATCCAATTCTAAAGTTTTTTATAGAAAATATCGAAAACAAATTTTTTGAATTTACATTAAAATTACTGGTGTTTTTAGTATCTTTGGTGCTTTTTTTAGTAATAGCTTATTTTTTTGTAGGGTTAGATCTGCTATTTTCTTTAGGGCCAATTATTTTGTCAATAATTTTGTTTTCGCTTATATTAATGTTTTTTTTATATGACTTTTGTCTTTCGCTTTTTATAGAGTATTATAAAAATGTTTTAAAACCAAAGTTTTTCAAAAATTTTTTTAAGTAGATTGCTTAATTAAGGTAATTTAAGGGGAATATTGTTTGTTATGAAAAAAACAATTTTTTTTAGTAAAACTATTATAACTTTTGTGTGCATTTTGATGATGTCTGCATGTGGACTTTTTTTTAATCCATCTACATATGTTAAAGCTGCTTTGGATGCTTTATATAAAGGAGAGCTTGAGCAATATTCGAATGTTACGTCTACTCCCATCTCTCAGGCTCAGTCTCAATATGAAGCCGGTTATAAATCACAAGCAGATGTTTTGGCGACAGTTTATGGTTTTACAGATAAAAATGGAATTATTAACATGAGTGATCAAATAAGAGCTCAGGTTGAGGATTTGTGTAAAGAATTATATGGACAGATAGAATATAAAATAAATGAAAAATATGAAAAAACAAAATCTGAATATAAAGTTGAAGTTAAGGTTACTCCAATAACGACACTTAAAGACAACATGATGGCTATAAATGAGTTTGTTGAAAATTATAACGCAAACATAATAGCAGGCAAATATAATGATGAAATTGTATATTCTCAAGATATGATAGATTTAGAATATGAACAAGGGATTTTGGATATTTTAAAAAATGTCATAAATAACCCGACATATGGCCAACCGCAGACAATTTTCGTTAGAGTAATGTGTGATGTGGATAGAAATTCTTATTATATAAATACCGATGATCTTATTGCAATGAATAAGGCTATTATTAAATATCCATCATAGGGTTTGTTGTGTATTTTTATTAAAATGTAAAAAATAGATGTTTTATTCAAAAAACAAAAAAGTATTTAGGGTATTTAAGGTTTTTGCTAAAAAACATAATTGATTAGGTTTTGATTGCTTAAAGTTATATATTATTAAAATAACAATATTTTTATATTTTAATTAAAAATAAAAAAACGAACTTATATTATAGAAAGTGTTAACTTTGATTTTGAAAATTATATACCTTCCTTTAAAAACGATTTTGAATGTTTTATTAGCTAATATTTTAAAAGCAAGTTATTAGAATTTTTGTCCTTAGTTTTGGTGAATTTGCTCTTGTTAGATATCTTAATATTTCATTTAAATCTCCCTTTATTTTTTTGTACTACCGGTTTATAGTTGGACTAGACTTTTAAGTTTAAATATATTATAATGTATTTATTGTGAAAAATTTTAAAGGAGAGCGATTATGTATTCAATAAAAAAAACGAATAATTTAAAAGCTATTTTTACCATGTTTTTGTCATTTTGCATTATAATTTTTACATTTGGTGGGTGTTCAATGCAAATAGACTGGATATTCAAATCAGGTGATTATATACTTGGTTCGGGCGAATATTTATATATTATGATGGAAGAGATGTACAATGCTCAATCAAAAACGGAAATTACATATAATTCAGACACTATAGTTAAAAATGAAGAAGTTATGAATAAAACCATAGATGGAAAACTTGCTTCTAACTGGGTTAGAGATAATTCAATTAAACAAGCAAAGGCTCTGCTTGTTTCAAGAATTGAGTTTGATAATCTTAACTTATCTTTGTCTAATGAAGAACAATCGGAAATTAATTCAAATGTTGATAAATATTATACCTCGCTTGAAAAATATTATGATGCTTCAAACATTGGCATATCAAAAGATTCGTTTGTTAGATATATGGAAGATAACGTTAAAAAATCAAGAGTGTCTGATGAATATTTCGGCGAAGGAAAGCCAATGCAAATTAAAGATGATAAAAAAGATGAATATTCAAAGGCTCATGGTGCAAGATACAAAATTATAGAAATAAGTAAGGATGTTGACAGCAAGAAAGCCGATACTGTTGAAGGTGAAGAAGAAATATCTTTAATATACAAAAATGAAGGAGTATCTACCGCTAAAGAACTTGCTGATAAATATCTTAACGATATAAAAAGCGGAAAGTCTTTGGATGACGTTAACGCCGCTTTTGAAAAGGCCTTAGAACAAGATGATGAAGACGATGAAGATGATACAGCGCTTGACGATCAATTCTGTTATGATGATGACGATAAACTTGAAGAAAAAGATGCTGTTTTTGAAGCACAAATTAACGGAGAGGCTGTTTTAAAAGAAGGAGAGAAATCATATTTTATAATACAAAGATATGATATTGACGAAAAGACTTTGGAAAGTCAAAGAATGACATCTGAAACCAAGGCTAAAGAAGAAGAGGAAGAAAAACTTTTTGATGATATATTAAATAATCTTGGATACGAGCAAAACGACAAGGCAATTGAAAAATATGATCCAATGAAACAAGCGGGTTTAATAGACAGGAAACTTTCAGGAAAAGCATAGCGATTTTCTAATTAGTGGTAATATAAAAAGTAATTTTTACTTTGATTTTATAATTTATAAGGTCACCTAGAAAAAAACTGGGTGACTTTTATTGGTGTTAAAGATCTCAACTGTTCTAGAGGTAAAAGCTTTAGTAGAATTATGAAATTAAAGATTTTCTCTATATAAAATATGAGTGCAGCTCAGAAATACACACAAGAGAATATCAAAATGTATGCTATGGTGGCAAGAGTTTCTATTTTAAAGAACAAAAGTCATACTTTTACAGTAAGAAAGGGATCAATTCTGATGCTCGTAAATATATAGCTGCTTTAAAGAGATGCTCTAAATGCTTTTTTTAGCTCATTAAATACTTTTAAAATTGTCATGATATTTTTGCATATTCTTATAACAAATTTGTCGATTTTAATATTTGCCTTCATCTTCTTAAAAATTCTGATTTTCTTATTGACTTTCTTCCCTATCTTTAATTTTGGCAATCTCAGTGTTTTATATTAGTTGACAATTTATGCGGATATGATATAATACAAAAATAGGGATTTTGTGGGCTGTTTTCAATAGAACAGAAATTGGGAGTATATATGCAATTATCAGTAATTCTTATTAACCACAACACGCAAGCTATAACCAAACAAACTATAGAATCTGTACTAAATACTTTAAAGCAAGTAGAATATGAAATTGTGGTGATTGATAACTCATCAGATGAAAGCGAAGTCATAGACTTTTCAAATGAAAAGGTGAGAATTTTTAAAGGCATTAAGAATAATGGATTTGGACATGCATGCAATATTGGCTCTAAGGAAGCCAAGGGTGAATATCTTCTGTTTTTAAATTCCGATACAATATTAAATGACTGCACGGTTGATGAAGTCTTTTATTATTTGAAAAACCACGATGATATAGGAGTAATTGGCGTTAGGCAGCTTTTGCCAGATGGAACTCTTGATGCCGGTTGCAAAAGAGGCTTTCCAACACCAATGTCGTCGATTTATTATTTTTCAGGAATTAGCAAAAGATACCCCAATTCGAAAAGGTTTGGCGCCTATCAACAAACATTTATCGATGAACATGATATAGCGGATGTAGATTGCATATCTGGTGCATTTATGATGATGAGCAAAGAAGTTTTTTACTGCGTTGGAGGGTTTGATGAGAACTTTTTCATGTATAGCGAAGATGTTGATTTTTGTTATAGACTAAAGCAAAAGGGCTTTAGGGTCGTTTATTATGGAAAGGTGTCGTTTACTCATTTAAAAGGCAAAAGCGGAATTGACGATCCGTTTGTGCTGGAAAATTTTTACAAAAGCATGCAGATTTTTTATGATAAGCATTATAAAGATAAATATAATTTTGTGGTAAATTGGCTGGTGAGTTTGGGGATAAAAACTAAATATAGATTTGCTAAGCGCGCACTTAAAAAAAGGTTGGTGCAAAATAGTGGTTGATATTTTACTGGCAGTTTACAATGGCGAGAAATATTTAAAAGAACAAATAGACTCTATTATTTCACAAACCTATAAAGATTGGCAGATAATAATTAGTGATGATTGCTCTATTGATGGCACAAAGTCTATCATTATGGAATATAAAAACAAATTTCCTGATAAAATTAAATATTATTCAAATGAGAAAAATTCTAAAAGCCCAATGGCGAACTTTTCAAAATTATTAGAGCTATCCGAGTCCCCATATGTTATGATGTGCGATCATGACGATGTGTGGCTTGAAAATAAAATAGAGTTGACGCTGAGCGTTATGAAAAACCTTGAGGGCGAAAATTCAAATTTGCCTATTTTGGTTCATACAGATCTTAAGGTGGTAGATTGCAATTTAAATGTATTATCAGACTCAATGATGAAATCTCAAAAGCTTAACCCCAAAGCTCGGTCGCTTAAAGAGATTATTGTGCAAAACAATGTGACTGGTTGTACTTTGATGGCAAACCGAAAGCTTGTAGAAATGTCGCAAAATATACCAAAATGTGCTATAATGCATGATTGGTGGATGGCGCTTGTTGCATCGGCATTTGGTGAAATTCGTTTTTTAGATATCCCAACTATTCTATATCGCCAGCATGAGTCTAATCAGGTTGGCTCGAAAAATGCTCGCAAGGTTTCGTTCATATTGAGTAAAATGTTTGATAAAAAAGAGATTAAAAGGTCTATTTTTGCAACATATGATCAGGCAAGAGCTTTTCTTGATAGGTTTTATAATGAGTTGTCAAATGATCAAAAAAAGCTTATTGAAGATTATCTGTCAGTTGGTAAGGGCAATAAGGTTAGCCGTTTGATAAAGCTTATAAACTTTGGATTTTTAAAATATGGATTTGTCCGTAAACTAGGACAGATTATATATATATAAATTAAGGCTTGGAGGGATTTGACATGAAAGGCATTGTTTTAGCCGGTGGAGCTGGCACGAGGTTATATCCGTCTACTATAGCATGCTCAAAGCAGATATTAACAGTTTATGATAAACCTATGATATATTATCCCGTTTCAACATTAATGCTTGCGGGAATAAAGGATATTTTAATTATTTCAACGCCAAGAGATATCAAAATGTTTGAGGATCTATTTAAAGACGGCAGTCAATTTGGAGTTAATTTTTCATATAAAATCCAAAAAGAGCCAAGAGGCCTTGCCGATGCTTTTATAATCGGCGAAGATTTCATAGGAAATGATAATGTTTGCTTGGTTCTTGGTGATAATATATTCTATGGAAATAAATTTTCCGATTCGCTCAAACGTGCTGTTTCGCGAAAAGAAGGTGCTACGATATTTGGCTATCATGTGAGCAACCCTTGTGAATTTGGAGTGGTTGATTTTGATGAAAACGGCACAGTTCTTGGCATTGAAGAAAAACCTGCAAATCCAAAATCCAACTATGCTGTTCCGGGGCTCTATTTTTATGATAATGATGTTGTGGAAATAGCTAAAAATGTAAAACCATCTTTGAGAGGCGAGCTTGAGATAACTTCGGTTAATAATGTATATTTAGAAAAATCCAAGCTGAAGGTTGAATTGCTTGGCAGAGGAATGGCATGGCTTGACACAGGAAACCACAGAGCTATGCTTGACGCCGCAAACTTTATCGAAGCTGTTCAGACACGACAAGGGCTTTATGTTGCATGCTTGGAGGAAATAGCATATTTAAATGGGTTTATTAACAAAGGGCAGCTTTTAGAAAGAGCAGAGTCTATGAAAAAAACAGAGTATGGTCAATATTTAATCTCGGTTGCGAACAACCCTGTTAATAAATAGCGAGGAGGCAATAAATTGCACACTATTTTAGTAACCGGCGCTAAAGGTCAGCTTGGGACAGAATTAATTAAGATCATGACAAAAGGTGTTTGCGAGCTTGGCAAAATGCCTGAGTTTTATAAAAATTGTCGCATAGTTGGCATAGATATAGATGATTTGGATATAACTGATTTTGAAAAAACGCATGAATTTATAAAATCAAAAAAACCTTATGCGGTCATAAACTGCGCTGCAATGACCAATGTTGACGGATGTGAAAGCGATATGGAAATGGCGCTTAAAGTTAACGCTATAGGCCCAAGAAATATTGCAATGGCTTGCGAAGAGGTTGGAGCTAAATTAATACACATATCAACCGACTATGTGTTTAGTGGATGTGGAAAAAAGCCATATGTTGAAATGGATATTGCAAATCCGCAAAGTGTCTATGGGCATACAAAAAACTTGGGCGAGCAGTATGTTCGCGATTTTTGCAGTAAGTGGTTTATAGTTAGGACTTCGTGGCTTTATGGATATAATGGCAATAACTTTGTTAAAACCATGATAAAGCTAGGAAGAGAAAAAGGCAGTGTAAAGGTTGTTGATGATCAACGCGGCAATCCAACAAATGCAGCTGATTTAGCATGGCATATATGCAAATTAATTCCAAGCTCAGAGTATGGCATATATCACGGCACCGGAAATGGCGAGTGTTCATGGTATGAGTTTGCGTGCGAAATAATGAAAGTGTTTGACATAGACGCCAAGGTTATGCCGTGCACAACAGCTGAGTTTGTAAGACCTGCAAAGAGGCCAAGCTATTCTTCTCTTGACAATCTAATGCTAAGATGTACAATTGGAGATGACTTCCGCGATTGGAGAGAAGCGCTTAAAGTATATGCGGAAAATTTAAACTTTTAATGAGTATATAACGAATATATTTGGAAAGGATTTTTAAAATGAAAACTTATTTGGTAACTGGTGGAGCAGGTTTTATAGGCTCAAATTTTATTATTTATATGTTGAATAAATATAGTGATGTAAAGATTATAAACATAGACAGTCTTACTTATGCGGGTAATCTTGAAAATTTAAAATCTATTGAAAATAATAAAAATCATGTTTTCATACAGGCTGATATTTGCGACAAAGAGGCTATAGCTAAAATTTTTGCTGATAATGACATTGACTATGTTGTAAACTTTGCGGCAGAAAGCCATGTGGATCGCAGCATTAAAAATCCTGAGATATTTGTTAAGACAAATGTGCTTGGCACGGTTACGCTTCTTGATGCTGCCAAAAAGGCATGGACTATTTCTGATGATAAATATAAAGAAGGGGTTAAATATCTTCAAGTTTCAACCGATGAGGTTTATGGTTCGCTTGGCAGTGAAGGATTTTTCCGTGAGGATACACCACTTGATCCTCACAGCCCATATTCTGCATCAAAATCTTCGGCGGATATGTTTGTTAAAGCTTATGGAGATACCTATAAATTTCCAATTAACATAACTCGTTGTTCGAATAACTATGGCCCGTTTCAATTTCCTGAAAAGCTAATACCTCTTATTATAAACAATGCACTTAATAAAAAAGATTTGCCAATATATGGAGATGGCATGCAAATTCGCGACTGGCTGTATGTAGAGGATCACTGTAAAGCTATTGATATGGTCGTTAGAGACGGTAGACTTGGTGAAGTTTATAACGTTGGAGGTCATAATGAGAGAACCAATATAACAATAGTCAAAACAATCATTGAATATATAAAAGATAATGTTGATTCAGAGGTTTCGGAGAATTTGATAAAATATGTTGAAGACAGAAAAGGTCATGATCGAAGATATGGCATTGCACCGGACAAAATCAAAGCTGATCTTGGATGGTATCCCGAAACCACATTTGAAGTTGGCATAAAAAAGACCATAAAGTGGTATCTTGAAAATATGGATTGGATGAAAAATGTTACTTCAGGTGAATATCAAAATTATTATGAAAAGATGTATTCAAACAAATAATAAATAGTAAAATTGCAAGGGGTATGGTTAAATTCCATGCTCTTAATGCTGTTAATAGGAGAGGAACCAAGTTATGGGTAAGTTTACTTTTACACAAACCGGAATAAAAGATCTCATGATAATTGACATAGAGCCGTTTGGAGATTCACGAGGATATTTCATGGAAACTTATAATGAGAAAGATTTCCACAATGCGGGGCTTAAGATGAAATTTGTGCAGACTAATGAGTCAAAGTCTACAAAAGGAGTTTTAAGAGGCCTCCATTTTCAAAAAAAATTTCCGCAGGGCAAGCTTGTTCGCTGCATAGAAGGTGAAGTTTTTGATGTAGCGGTTGATTTAAGAGCTGGCTCCGAAACTTTTGGCAAGTGGTATGGTGTAACTTTAACAGAGTCTAATTTTAGAGAATTTTATATTCCGGAAGGCTTTGCCCATGGTTTTTATGTGCTTACCGACATTGCACGGTTTGAGTATCAAGTTACCAATTTATATCATCCCGAAGATGAGGGTGCACTTTTTTGGAACGACCCTAAAATTGGAATTGATTGGCCGATAATAGATGGCTTAAAACCTTTGCTTTCGGATAAGGATATGAAAAACCCACTCCTTGATGATATAGTTTTTTAGCATCTGATTGTTTGTTTTTATTGCGAAATTTAGGAGGTTGAAGACAATTTGCTAAGGGTATATTTGGGAGATTTTAAAAGATTTATCCCTCTGTTGTTTAGTTTAACATCAAGAGACTTTAAGTTGAAATATAGGCGCTCTATACTAGGAGTATTGTGGAGTATATTAAATCCGTTATTAATTATGATTGTAATGACCAGTGTATTCACCTTATTGCTTAGAGTTCAGCCGACCGGCATGCCGTTTGCGGTTTATTATATTACCGGTTCTACGCTTTATAATTTCTTTACCGAAGCGACCAGCGGTTCGATGTCTTCAATTTTGGGAAATTCATCTCTTATAAAGAAGGTATATATTCCAAAGTATATGTTTCCATTGGAAAAGTGCATGTTTGCATTTATAAATATGTTGTTTTCAATGATAGCTGTAGTTTTGGTTTTTGGATTTTATATAATAACCGATCCGCAGGAAGTTAGTCTTCACTGGACAATATTTTTAATTTTCATACCGATGATTTTCACATTCCTTTTTTCGGTTGGAGTCAGTTTGATTTTATCTGCTCTTACGGTATTTTTTAGGGATATGCTGCATTTGTGGGGAGTTATAATTACCATATGGCTATATATGACACCAATCATTTATCCTGTTGAGATTTTGCAAAACAGCGGGCTTACGTGGATTGTGAAACTTAATCCGTTATATTATTTTATTGATTCTTTTAGGCAGCTGATGATTCTTGGAACCATACCGAGTCTAACGAATTTTTTGGTGAGTTTTTTAAGTTGTCTTGTTTTGTTGATTGTTGGAGGCTTAATTTTCAGAAAAGCTCAAGATCGCTTTATCATGCACATTTAAGGTTTGTATGGAAGGAACTAAAATTGACATGGAATTAAAAAATGAAAACATGGCCGTTCAGTTGATAAATGTATCTATGCATTTTAATATGAGCGGTGAGAAACTGGATAGTTTTAAGGAATATTTTATTAAGATATTAAAACGTCAGCTTTTTTTTAAGGAATTTATTGCAATTGATGAAATATCATTTGATATAGAAAAGGGCGATGTTTTTGGCATTATAGGGCTGAATGGATGCGGCAAAAGCACCACTCTTAAAATTATATCCGGCATATTGAAACCAACAAAAGGCAGTGTAGTTGTGAGAGGGTCGATAGCTCCGCTGATTGAGCTTGGTGCTGGGTTTGATATGGAGCTTACTGCGCGCGAAAATATATATCTTAATGGTGCCGTGCTTGGATATTCAAGAAAATTTATTGATCAAAAATTTGATGAAATAGTCGAGTTTTCCGAAATGAAGGAGTTTTTGGATGTTCCAATGAAGAACTATTCCTCGGGTATGGTTGCAAGAATTGCGTTTGCAATAGCAACAATAACACATCCGGAGATATTAATTGTAGATGAAATATTGTCTGTTGGAGATTTTCACTTTCAGGAAAAATGCAACAAAAGAATTGAAGAGATGATGAGCGGTGGAACTACAGTTATTATAGTATCTCATTCTATTGAGCAGATAGAAGAACTTTGCAAACATGTTATGTGGCTTGAACAGGGCAAGATAAAAATGATTGGTGATGCAAAGCGTGTGTGTGAAGCATATAAGAACAGTTAGTCGGAGGTTATGATGGTAGAGATATATAACAAAGAATATTTTGAAAATTATAAACTTGCTTCAAAGCAAGTAAACTATAAAGATTCGAGCGAAGTTAAAGCATTGTTTCATAAGATTGCAAAGAAGATAGTTGATGATCTAAATCCAAAAACTGTTCTTGATGTTGGATGCGCCACCGGACATCTTGTTGCTGCACTGAGAAATCTTGGTGTGGATGCTTATGGCATAGATGTGTCGGAATATGCAATATCTAACATTGGCGATGATATTAAGCAATATTGCTATGTTGGTTCCATTGCAGATGATATTCCAAAAGAGCTTTTAAAAAAATATGATCTTGTCTTTTGCAACCAGGTGCTTGAATATATTTATGATGAGGATTTGAAAAAGGCGATTGGCAACATATCCTCTTTGTCAGACACAGTGTTGTTTGGCAAGTCTGATTCGACTTTGCAAGATACGCTGCTTTTAAGTGTTAGACATATGGAATGTTGGTCTAAGATATTTGCTGAATTTAATATGTTTAACATGTTAGACTATATGGCTGATTTTGATGTTTTTAGCATAACAATGTACTATAAAACAGATAAATTCCCAAGGGTTGTGGAAAATTATGAACGACATATTAGGATTATAAAAAAGCAAAAACAAGATGTACAAACAGATCTTGAGTTTAAGATATCAAAGATTGAGAAAGAAAAGAAAACTTTAGAAGATAGGCTTGCTCAATATGCTGAGGTATTTAGCCGTCTTGGCAAGGTTAAAACTGAATTTAAGTATTTGGAAAGAAAATATAAAAAATTAAGGGCAAAAGTGAATGAACTCAAGGCTGAAAAAGAGGTTTATGAGTCAATAGCAAACTCGACCATATGGAAGATGACAAAACCGATAAGAGCATTAACGACAGCGTTTAAAAAATTACTTAGAAAGATAAAAAATTTAATTAAACTGTTTTTTAAAGGCATTAAGTCAATATTCACCATTGGACCCAGAGCTACATGGAGCAAGTTTAGAAATCGGTCAATTTCTACCACCGACTATATTCGCTATATGAAAAAAAATAGGCCAACAGAGCAAGAGCTTCAAATGCAGCGAGCAGCTACCTTTGACAAAAAAATTATTTTTTCTATTATAGTTCCACTTTACAACACGCCAACGAATCTTTTAAAGGATATGATAGATTCGGTTATAAATCAGACTTATGCTTTGTGGGAGCTATGCCTTGCTGATGGCAGCGACTCCGATAATTCACATGTTGAGGATATTTGCAAGCAATATGTAGAAGACGATTCAAGAATTGTTTATAAAAAGCTGGATGAAAATATGGGAATTCCGGGCAATACGAATGCTGCGTTAAAGATGGCACAAGGCGATTATATTGTGTTGTTCGATCACGATGATATTTTGCATCCATCTGCTCTTTATGAGTGCATGAAAGCTATTACCGAAAAAGATGCAGACATGATATATACCGATGAGATGGTGTTTGAAGGTGAAATCGAAAATGTAAAACTTATTCACTTTAAGCCAGACTTTTCGCCGGATACATTGCTTGGGCATAATTATATTTGTCATCTTTGTGCATATTCGGCCGCGCTTCAAAAACAAGTGGGATATTTTTCTGACAAACATCACGGAAGCCAAGACTATGATATGATACTTAGATTAACCGAGAAAGCAAAGCATATAGTGCATATACCCAAGGTTTTGTATTTTTGGCGGTCACATCCACTTTCGGTTGCAAGTAACGTTAAGGTTAAACCATATTGTATGGATTCTGCTAAAAAAGCAATAGCTGATCATTTGGAGCGCACAGGTAAAAAAGGAAAAGTTGTAGATTCAAGCATACTTTCAACCTATAAAGTCGAATATGAAATTGATGGGAACCCAAAAGTATCGATTTTGATTCCGAACAAGGATAATATTGAATATTTGGAAGTGTGCATCGATTCTATTTTGAAAAGATCGACATATGAAAACTATGAAATAATAGTAATAGAAAACAATAGCGAGAAGGAACAGACTCTTGACTATTACAGAGCTCTTGAGAGGCGCGATGCCAGAATTCGTGTAATATATTATGAAGGAGATTTTAACTATTCTGCAATAAACAATTTTGGTGCAAAGGCTGCAACCGGTGAATATTTGTTGCTGCTTAACAATGACACTGAAATAATAACTCATAATTGGATAGAAGAAATGCTTATGTATGCTCAACGCGATGATGTTGGAGCAGTTGGATCGCTGCTTTACTATAAAGATAACACCGTGCAGCATGCAGGACTTATTATTGGAATTGGTGGTTCTGCAGGCCACGCTCATAGGCATGTCAAAAGAAACAGTGGAGGATATATTCATAGGCTCTCAATCGCGCAAAATGTTAGCGGAGTAACAGCAGCCTGCCTCATGACTAGCCGAAAAGTGTGGAATGAGATGCATGGTTTGGATGAAAGTTTCAAGGTTGCTTTTAACGATGTTGATTTTTGTTTGCGTTTAAGAGAAGCGGGATATCTTATAATATTCACTCCTTATGCAGAGCTATATCATTATGAATCTAAGAGTAGGGGATATGAAGATAAGCCGGAAAAACAAGCAAGGTTTATGAGAGAAAGAAAGCACTTGCGTGAAAGATGGTGTGAAACTATAGATTGCGGGGATCCTTATTATAACCCAAATTTGACATTGGATGCTGAAGATTTTACATTGAGGTAGGTTTTTGGTGAAAGCTTTGATAACGATAAAAATATGCAGGTCTTTGGAAGATATAAATAAAATAGCGCGTGTTGCTAAAATTATATGGCATGAATATTACAGCAATATACTAACATATGAGCAAATAGATCATATGTTAAGGAAATTTCAAAGTGAGGAAGCTATAGCTAAAGCTATTTTTTCAAAAGGCTATAGGTATTATATGCTTTTGGATGGAAATGAAATATTAGGTTATTGTGGTGTTTTCGCCGAACAAAATAAGCGAAGGCTTTATTTAAGTAAGTTTTATATAAAAAAGCAATCGAGAGCAAAAGGCTATTCACGCGTGATGTTAAATGAGGTAACATCATATACAAAAGAACTTGATTTAGATTATATTTATTTGAATGTAAACAAGAACAATTTGCAAACCATTTCAATTTATAAAAGACTCGGTTTTGCAATCATTAAGGAAAAAACAAGGGATGTAGGTGGCGGTTATAAGATGGAAGATTTGGTTATGAGATTGTTGGTTTAAATAAAAATTACAGTTTTCATCGATCCAAAATAGTAATTATTAACATAATGTATAGATATTTAAAATAGCCACTTAATTTTGCAATGCAACTTAAGCGGCTATTTTTATGACTTTTATTAACAAGCCTATATCGCAGAAAGATAAAGAGAGCGTGGGGATTTTTGGGTTAATGGTAATAAATCAGCTTTTGATAAGTCAAAAGTAGTTTTGTGGAAAGTATCAATGGATTTGAGAAATGGATTTGAGAGTCTAAAATTATCTTAAAAAATGCGCATACAAAATGAGTGCTTTATAAAATTAACAGATTCCTAAAACGTGTCCAGCTTGAAAAGCGCATAGAACAATTTTAATGATAAACATATCTGCAAATGGATATATTCTAAATATGTTGAGTGCCTTGGATTGTTAGTTGCTTAATTTTATTATATAATTTTTATTATGCAAGTGTATTTTTATGCCTCGATATTTTCTATCTCTAAACAAGTATATTTTTTAAACTTATTTGGTCTGGTATAATATCCTTATTTGATATATTTCGGACTTTTTATTTGTTAGAGTAACTCATTTGCGCGGCATATTGATAGGATTCATTGATAGTTAATTGTTAAAAGCTTTTTTGGTAAATTCCCAAGAGCTTTTACACATATCTTCCAAACCGAGTTCTGCTTGCCATGAAAGAATCTTTTTTGACTTAGTTATGTCAGCATAGCAAATAGCTATATCACCCGGTCTTCTGTCAACAATTTTATATGGTATTTTAACTTTGTTTGTTTTTTCAAATGCGTGCACTATATCAAGGACTGAATAGCCGGTTCCGGTTCCGAGGTTAAATGTTTCATAGCCGCTGTGATTTTTTGCATAATCTAAAGCTTTTATATGGCCTTTTGCAAGATCGACGACATGAATATAATCTCTTACGCCGGTGCCGTCATGAGTGTCATAGTCGTTGCCAAAAACATTAAGGCATTTTAGTTTTCCAGCAGCCACTTGAGTGATATAAGGCATTAAGTTGTTTGGTATGCCATTTGGCAGCTCACCTATGATAGCACTTTTATGGGCGCCGATTGGGTTAAAATATCTAAGAGCCGCAACGCTGAACCTGGGATTTGATATGCATATATCACTTAATATTCGTTCAATCATTAATTTAGTGGAACCGTATGGGTTTGTAGCAGAAAGCGGGAAATTTTCTTTGATTGGCACAGTTTTTGGTGAACCGTAAACAGTTGCAGATGAACTAAAGACTAGGCGATTGCAATCATTTTCTTCCATAACCTCGCATAATAAAAGAGTGCTTTGGAGGTTATTTTCATAATATTTTAAAGGTTGCTCAACCGACTCACCGACAGCTTTTAACCCGGCAAAGTGAATTACCGATTCGATGTCATTTTGTTTGAAAATTTTTGTCATATCTTTTTTGCAGCAGCAATCATATTCGTAAAAAGGGAATTCAGCTCCGGTTATGCGTTTTATGTTATCAATAGTTTGCATATTGCTGTTTGTTAAGTTATCAACTATAACAATTTTTTCACTGCAGTTAATTAGCTCAACAGCTGTGTGAGAGCCGATAAAGCCAGCTCCTCCGGTAATTAAAATTGACAATTTTAATACCCCCAATCCTTAATTTTAAATTTCACTATAGTATACTCTGTCAAAATGATATTGTCAAATAGTTTTGATTTGTGATAGTATACAATATGCAGTCAGTTAAATAAAATAATAAAAAGAAAAATTTGACGATATAACAGTTGATAATAAGGTTTTATCAAATAGTGTAAGTAGAAAATAAGAACTATTTAGAAATTTTGAAATTGATTGAATAAACATCTTCTTTGATTATTTGAATATATTTACGCAAATTAACTTGTATATTATATTTTAAGTCACTTTTGGCATCGCATTACAATGTGGTAAATAACAAATCATGGAAGAGTCAGATAAAAAAGCAATTTTTAGGCGAATATATAAACATAAATAAACAATATCAGTAGATCGAATTGATTATAAGCTTTTTCAACAAGACAAAATTAGTTCAAATATTTTTACATTTTCTGGGAAATATATGTTGCAATTATCTAGCAATATGATGGTGCAAATAAGTTTTGGTGGCCTTTTTGGGTTGTATTAAAATTTTTTTGACACTCATTTACAATAAATTTGTGTCAACCTTTTTTAGTTTACCATACTAAGGGTTTTTATAAAGGTGGTGTTTGATCGTATATTTTCATTATAGACTCTTTCATAAAAATTTATTTTTATATTGCTTTTTATGAATTGGACGCGTTTATTTAATAACATTTATTGTTATTTATCGACAAAGATGATATAATGGTAACAATTTGTGAGGTGATGCTAAATGCGTTCTGCGATAATTTTAGCAGCTGGTTCTGGAACAAGACTTGGTGGAATTAAAAAGCAATTTTTGGACATAAGTGGAAAAACTGTTTTAAATAGGAGTGTTACTAAATTTGTTGACGCTGAGGTAGATGAAATAATAATAGTGACGCTTGAAAGTGAAGTTTGTGCTGTTAAAGAAATGTTTTCTAATTTGCATAAAGTTACCCATGTGACCTCAGGTGGAAAAACTCGACAACAAAGTGTAAAAAATGGGTTTGAGCTTTGCAAAGATGATGGGATAGTGCTAATTCATGATGCAGCAAGGCCTTTTGTGCAAGTAGAGAATATAAAAGAAGTAGCTCGCAAAGCAGAAGAAACGGGAGCTGCTACTCTTGGCGTACCTGTAACAGATACTATAAAATATGTAGAATGTGGCGTTATAAAGTCAACGCCAAAAAGAGAATTATTATATGCTGTTCAGACTCCACAAGCATTTTCGAAGGAGCTTTATAAAAAAGCGTTAAATGATGCAAAGTGTGATTATACAGACGATTGTCAGTTGATTGAGTCGCTAGGAATAGATGTGCATGTGGTTGTTGGTAGAAAGGACAATATAAAAATTACAACAGCAGAAGATCTTTCTTATGCGAAACTTCTGGCAAAGATGAATTTATAGTTTAATTTGTTTTTGGAGGTAGGTATGTTTAGGATAGGGCATGGATATGATGTACATAGATTGGTAAAAGGACGAAAATTGATAATTTGTGGAGAAGAAATTCCATATAATAAAGGTTTATTAGGCCATTCTGATGCTGATGTTGCAACTCATGCAGTGATGGATGCATTGCTTGGAGCTGCGTCTTTGGGTGACATAGGTTTGTTGTTTCCTGATTCGGATAAAAAGTATTATAATGCCAACAGTTTACAATTGCTTAAAATAGTTGGAGATAAGGTTAAAAAGCTTGGATTTGAGATTTCAAATGTTGATATAACTATAATTATACAACAGCCAAAATTAAGGTCATATGTCAATAAAATGGAAGATAACATTTGCAGTGTGTTAAAGTTAGATAAATCACAAGTTAATGTTAAAGCTACTACTGAAGAAGGACTTGGCTTTACTGGTAAAGGGAAAGGTGCGGCGTCTATTTGTACGGTTTTAATTTACATGCCTTAGTTTTAGTGAAATTTAGGTATGTACACATTAAAAATTTCATTCAAAAATTAAAGATAAAAAAGAAAATTAATAGTGAAATCAGAGCTTTTGAAATGGGAAAACTCTGATTTAATTTAAATATTTATTTTAGGCATAAACAAAATTTTATTATAACTTCAACTGAAAAGGTATGATTTTTATCATATTACATTATTATTTTTGTATATATTATATTTTTGGGAAATATTAAAAATTTTAGAAAATATTGCCTTTTAATTATATTGATTGATTCGGTTTGTTAAAATTCGTTATATGTAGGAACACAATTTTTTAACCTATCTTATTTTTTCTTTATATAATTGCAGTATACTTTGTGATTTGACTTTTCACATACATATTCATATATGCATAGAATGAACTACTAAGACAGCCAAAATTATAATGCTGCTCTAATATGTATTATCCTTATTGGTTCTACTGCCGAGAACTAATTTGCAAGGGATAATATTCACAACAAGGAACGGTGGAGAAAAGAGGCTTGAATTAATTTGTATAAAGACTGTATTTTATTAGATATATCATCTATAACTATAGCTGAAAAGGCAAAAAGAATTTTAAAAGCGAGTGGTATACACTCAGAGATCCGGCGCTCTGCGGGTGGTTTAGATGGATGTGGATATCAGCTCAAAATAAATGGTGACATATCAAGAGCTAAGACATTGCTTGCAAGTCAAAAAATACCGATTCATGGGTCATCACCGTGTACAGAACAATGATATATTTTGATAACGCTGCAACCAGTTATCCAAAGCCGGATAATGTACCACAATCTGTTTTAAAAGCCAATCTATTTTATGGTGGCAACCCGGGTAGGAGTGGCCATAAGCTTTCTTTACTAACATCCGAGAAGATATTTTCGGTTAGAGAACAAATAGCAAAACTTTTTAATGCAAGTCCTGAAAATGTAGTTTTTACTAATAATTGCACACATGCTTTGAATACGGTAATTCATGGTTTATGTGAGAATAATAAGACAATTGTGACTTCAAATTTAGAGCACAATTCAGTTAGCAGGCCAATTTATAATATAACGAGAAGAGAGAATGTAAAATGGTTGCAGGTGGATGTTCACAATAAATCTGATGAAGAAATAGTATTGGAATTTGAAAAGAAAATAGATGCAAACTGCTGCTTGGTTGTATGTGTTCACGCATCTAATGTGACGGGACAGATACTTCCTGTGGAAAAGATATACAATGTGTGTCGTAAGATGGGCGTTGCATTTGTGATAGATGCTGCACAAACTGCAGGTGTTGTTCCAATAGATATAAAAAAGCATGCAAACATAATATGCGCTGCTGGGCATAAAGGGTTATATGGACCAATGGGAACAGGAATATTAATATTAAATGATATTATGCCTAGATCTTTGACTCAGGGAGGAACAGGAAGCTCTTCAATTTTGCTTGAGCCTCCGTTATTATCACCTGATTCTTATGAGGCGGGGACAGTAAACACGCCGGGAATCATAGGTCTTGGTGCGGGAATAAAGTTTATAGATTGCATAGGAATAGATAAAATAAGGAGGCATGAGCTTAAACTTTGCAAACTTGCTCTAAGTGAACTTAAAAATGCCGATGTATTTATATATAATAGTGATTATTCAAATTCTGCTCCAATTTTATTGTTTAATTTTAAAAATATTTCATCTTCAAAAGGTTCTAAAATTTTAAGCGATGAAGGATTTGCATTGCGTGGTGGTGTTCATTGTGCACCTCTTGCCCATGAGAATATTGGAACACTTCCAAAAGGAGCTATACGTTTTTCGCCATCTATTTTTAATAACGAAAAACAGACGTTAGAATTTTGCAGGACTGTTAAAAAAATTGCAAGCAAGAAAAATTAGAAGTTGGGTTATATATCTGAATAGTAGATTAATTATTTTTATAAAAGGCCTCTTTTGTTTATTTAAAAGAGGTCAAATTATTGCAAAATTAGAAATGTTGATAAATTGTTTACATAAAAATTATTGACTTATTAGTGGTATATATTTATTTGATAAAATGGGATGTTTTTTAATGAAGTTTAGAAAAATATTAACTGGAATTTTAACTATATGTTTGGTGAATTTAAGTTTTATTTCTGTAGTTCAATTAAATGCACAAACTGTAGATAATGCTGTTAACCGATCTGCGTCGATAGTTTCAGATGATAATATAAATATGCAGACAGCTAAAAGTCCGATGAAGGAATTTGTAATAAAAAATAGAAAAGATTTTTCTAAGTTTATGAAAACACCTGAATATTGGGGAAGTGATTTTAATATAAAATTAAATGTTAATATAAACATGATTGTTAAAAAATTTGAGCCAATAAACGAATTTAGAGGTAATTTTGATGGATGTGGACATACCATAAAAAATGTATTGCTTAGATGTTTTGTGAAGAATAATTATGGAAAAATATCAAGAGTTAACTTTGAAAAAAGTGTATTTTTAGATAGTAAATGTGGATTTGTAGAAAATAATTATGGAATAATAACTGAGTGTAAAGCAAAAGGGAATATAAAAGGATATTGTATTAAAAGGCATTTTGATCTTGTTTTTGGTTTTGTTATAGATAGAAGAGAAGATAAAGACAATATGGGAGGCTTTGTAATAAATAATAGTGGAACCATAACTAACTGTAAAGCAGAAGGAAATGTAAATGGAAATAGTTATGTAGGTGGTTTTGTATGATGGAATAGTGGTGGAAAAATAATTAACTGCAAATATACAGGAAAGGTAAACGGCAAAAATTATGTAGGTAGATTTGTTGGTGAAAATGATAGTAATATAGAAAAATGTACTGCAACAGGAAAAGTAACAGGAAAAACTTCTGTAGGCGGCTTTGTAGGATTGTTTTATGGAGGATATGGGGGGACAATAACTAAATGTGATGCAAAAGGAGAAGTAAAAGGAAATAAAAATGTAGGTGGCTTTATAGGAGAGAATTGGCATGGAACAATAACAGAATGTACAGCAACATGTAATTTAAATGGTAAGAAGATAAGTTTGGATAAATTTGTGGGCTTAAATTATGGCGGTGAAATAAAAGATTGTAAAGTATAGTAATGTTTTACATTTTATAAATTAATATAAATAATGAAGATGTTGTTGTCTAAATAATATCTTCATTATTGTTTATATAGGTTTGTTTATAAAATATAAACAAATTTAAAAGTGTAAACGATATGCTTTTTAATATATATCTTGTTAATATAATATAAAATTGTTATAATTATGAAAGCAATATTAAAATGCATCTGAAAGTAGGCATAATTAATGAAAGTGGGATTTAGTAAGTTTTTAAAAAAGGTTGTTTGTTTATCTTTAGTTTTTGCTATTTTATTTTTAAGTGGTTGCAGCAGTGATAACGTTGGCGAGCTGATTAGTTATAGTCTTTTGAATGATCCGAAAAACCTTGATCCACAAACCGCTTCCGATCCAGGTGCAATAATGATTATAAATAATATATTTGAAGGGCTTTACAGAAGAACACTTCAAGATACATTTGAGTTGGGCGTTGCGTCAAAGGTTGAAGTTAGCTCTGATGAAAAGACATATTATTATACAATCAAAGATGATCTTAAATGGAAATATTACACAAATGACAACAAAATGGAAGATGGGAAGTTGATAGATGCAAAGGTAACAGCAGATGATTTTTTGTTTGGGTTTCAAAGACTTATGGATCCAAAAGTTTCAACTCCGTATTCTTCTGACTACTACTTTATAAAAAATGCGAAGAAGGTAAAAGAAGGTGAATTACCTTTAAGTGAACTTGGAGTTAGAGTGAATGAAGAAGGTCAATTTATCTTAGAAGTTGAGCACAAAACTCCTCTTATGGAAGAGCTTTTATCATCTGCTCCGGCAATGCCTTGTAATAAGGATTTTTTCTATAGTACAAAAGGGAGATATGGGGCAAAAGGCAGTATGATTATATCTAATGGCCCATTTTTTTTAAGTGCATGGTTTAATACCGATGATTCCAAATTTGTTAGAATAAGAGCGAATGATAAATATTATGATGCTAATTCGGTAGTCCCTTTGGGAATAAACTTAACCGTTAGGAAACAATCTGAGGCTTACAATAAATATAAAAATCATGATATAGATACAGCAATAGTTAATAATGAACAATTTATTGACGGAAAATTATATCTACATAACTATCAGCAATTTCAAAACAGTGTGATAGGTATCGGTTTTAATCAGAATAAAGAACAGTTTGCAAATGAAAATATAAGAACAGCACTTGCAACTGCTATTGATCGTGATAATCTCAATTCTGTTTTGCAACAAGATGATCAGCTTATTGCCAAGGCAATAGTCCCAAAATCAGTTACTATAGGAAGTACAAACTATAGGGCATATATTGGAAATGATGCATGTCCTGTTTATGACAGCAAAAAAGCAAAGGAATTACTGGATGTTGGTCTTTCGGAAATAAAATCAAAAAATAAAAAAATTAATGATCTTAATTCTATGTCGATTTTAGTAAATGAAAAAATGTCTGCGGTAGTAGAGCAGACATTACAGAATTGGCAAAGAGATCTTGGTGTGTTTTTAAAAATAGATGCGCAGCCAGAAGAAGCATATAATAAAAAGCTCAAAAGTGGGGAATATGACTGCGCTGTTATGACTTTTACAAGTGATGCTGATAATCCATCATCAATACTTAGTAAGTTTTCTATTAAGTCATTTGCAAATTTTATTAATGCAAATATTCCTAATTATCAAAAAATGCTTGATAATGCTTCTGTGCAGGAAAGTTTAGATTCTATGGCAAAAGAATATTATGCTATTGAAAAAGAAATTTGTACTAACGGTAATTTTATTCCGATTTATTACCAAGCGGAATATTTTGTTTGTCATGATGTGAAAAATATTATATTTGACCAGGGCAGTCGACAATTTTATTATATGTATGCTACTAATAAATAAATCTATATAGTATTTAACTTAAAATTGATTAAATGCTAAAAATTTAAAAAATCACACATATGTCATTATATTTTCACAGCTTTATCATACAGATATAGATTGGTTTAAGTTTTTTTAAAAGTTATAATCTGTTGAAATTTCGTTATAGACAGCTATATTTTAACTAAAATTGTTGTTTTATTTTTTTATTTACCTTTTTATTTATAAAAGAGAGGTCTTTAATCAGAAACGTATTTATAAATATATGACGTTTACTTTGTTAACTTTTTTACAATGTTATTTTTCGTGTATTATTCAACGGTTACAGACTTTGCTAAATTTCGTGGTTTATCAACATCGCAACCTTTCAAAACTGCGGTATGATAGGCAAACATTTGAAGAGGTACAATAGAGTATAAAGGTAGTAGTATTTCATTATTAGCGTTTGGTATTCTAATGACTAAATCGGAAGCATTACTATCAACTTCAGATTTGTCGGTACACAAAAGCAGCACATTGGCGCCCCTTGATTTTACTTCTTTTACATTGCTTATAGTCTTTGCATATAAGTCGGTTTGTGTAGCAATGGCTATTACTGGGGTATTGTTTTCAATGAGTGATATGGTTCCGTGTTTAAGCTCACCGGCTGCATAAGCTTCACTGTGAATATAAGATATTTCTTTTAGCTTAAGTGAGCTTTCAAGTGATATGCAATAGTCAACGCCGCGACCTATAAAGAATATGTCATGAGAATTTTGTAAAGTTTTTGCACATTGAAGTATATTGTCGTCATTTTTTAATATATATTTTATTTTATTGGGAATATCTTGGATCTCGTTGCATAATTCGCATATTTCATCATTTGAAAGTGTCTTAGAAATTTCTCCAAGTTTTATTGCAAGCATATATAAAGATGTAATTTGTACCGTATATGCTTTTGTGGAGGCAACAGAAATTTCTGGGCCTGCCCAGGTATAAAATACGCTGTCTGCTTCTCTTGCAATCGAAGATCCCACAACGTTTACGATAGCTAAGGTAAACACACTACGTTCTTTTGCAAGCCTTAAAGCAGCTAAACTATCTGCAGTTTCACCCGATTGCGATATTATAATAACAAGATCTTTTGTCGAAATTATGGGATTTTTGTACCTAAATTCGGAAGCAATATCGACATCAACTGGAATTCTTGCAAGTTTTTCAATTACATATTTGCCTACCATTCCTGCATGCATAGCTGTACCGCAAGCTACAATATGTATTTTTTCAAATGAGGAAAATTTTTCATCTGAAAGGTTACTAAGGCCAAGATCTAGATTGCCTTGCTTTATTCTGGGTGATATGCATCTTCTTATAGCTTCCGGCTGCTCATTAATTTCTTTTATCATAAAGTGAGGGAATCCGTTTTTTTCAGCTGATTCCACATTCCAATTAGCCGTAAGAATTTCCTTTTCTATATTTTTGCCATAAAAATCTATAAATTTAATTGAGTTGTCTTTGACTATTGCTATTTCATTTTGGTCTAAAAGTATATATTCACGGGTATGTTTAATAATTGCGGGGACATCAGATGCGATGAAATTGCCGTCTTTACCTTTTCCAACAATAAGAGGGCTGTTTTTTCGTATAGCATAAATTTCATTTGGTCTGTCTAAAAACAATATGCCAAGAGCATATGAACCTTCTAATTGTTTTGCCGTTTTTGCAATAGCGTCAATTGGATTGTCTTTATAGTTATAGTCAAGTAATTTTGCAACGGTTTCAGAATCTGTTTCGGTTTCGAATCTGTATCCTTTATTTTTTAAATATTTCTTTATTTGTAAGTAGTTTTCTATTATCCCGTTGTGAACAATGGTGACATTTCCGCTGTTGTGAGGGTGAGAATTTATATCTGAAGGTTCACCATGAGTAGCCCAGCGTGTATGACCTATTCCACAGTGTCCGCAGGGTCTATACCCCTCATTTAGACTTTTAATTAAATTGTTTAATCTTCCACGCTTTTTAACGATAGAAATGGTATCACTTTCAAAGACAGCCATTCCGGCAGAATCATATCCTCGATATTCCAGACGGCGCAAACTATCCAAAAGCAAATCCACACAATCTGATTTACCGACATATCCGACAATTCCACACATGTAAATCAATCCTTTCGTTGAATATTACGAAAGTGACAGCAATTTTGTCTGCAATTTTAACACTTGGCATTGCAGTTTGTTTACTGTCTTACGACTTATCGTTTAAAGCCGGGAGAGCATCCGCCGAATTTTCGATAACTCTCCGCCTCGTCACTCTGGGGAATGTTTAAAAAATTTAATATTCCGGGAGTCTGGCGCTATATATTATATTTCGTATATTAGAATAAAATTCTTCAAATATACAAGTTTTTAGTCATTATAGCAAGTGTAAATCATAGAAAAACAGCAATTTTTTCGTAGGTTACAACTGTTTTTGTAAATTTTTATAGAAATAAAACAATCATTATGTTAATGTAAAAAACTCAGAATAACTTAAAGATTTTCAAGCTCTTTTATTATTGTTTTTCGCCGCTTTGTTGATATTTAAAATTCTTTCTTTTGATAAATCATAATAAAATCTAATTTATTGCTTATAATCACTATAATTCCATTATATTCTACACACGATTTGACTTTACGTCAAGAGCTTATATAAAGCAAGAAAAAATTAATATTTGGTAATTTTTTAAGAAATATATTTCCTATTGATTTTTAAATTAGTTTGGTTTATAATAGGTGCATAGTGGTTTTTAGTGGTGAATAGTGGTTATAAAAATCCTACTTATTTTTGAAAGGAGGCCTTTTATGTTAATTGGCGAATATAGTCATACAATTGATATTAAAGGTCGACTTAACTTTCCTGTGAAACTGAGGGAATCACTTGGTGAAAGTTTTATAATAACACGAGGATTTGACCACTGTCTTAATGTCTATTCTTTATCTGAATGGAATTGTTTGGAACAAAGCATTAAAAATTTACCACGAAATAAAAGGCGTGATATTGAGAGGTTTTTCTTTTCAGGTGCGTTTGAAGCTGTGCCAGACAAACAGGGAAGAATTGTAATAACTTCTAATCTTAGAGAATATGCAATGCTTGATAAAAACGTGGTTATAACGGGTGCTTCTGATCATGTTGAAATTTGGGATGAGGCTTTGTGGAACAAGGAATTCAAAAATCTTTCTCCGGAATCTATTGCTCAGGTTATGGATGAATTGGATTTTTAGATTATATTTGGAGAGGAAAAGATGAACATTGAAACTTTTTCCCACAAATCTGTTTTGCTAAGAGAGTGCATAAATGGACTAAATATTAAACCTGATGGTATATATATAGACGCAACCGTTGGAGGAGCTGGACACGCATGTGAAATAGCAAAGCAACTTAGAGGTGGCAAGTTGTTTGCTTTTGACAAAGACCCTGATGCAGTTGAAGTTGCAAAGGACAGGCTATCTGGTTATTCTGCAAGGGTCATCAATGAAAATTTTAAAGAGATGGAATTTGAACTTAAAAGTCGGGGCATTTTTGCGGTAGATGGTGTTTTAATTGACCTTGGAGTTTCGTCATATCAGCTTGATAATGAAAAAAGAGGCTTTTCCTATCTGCATGAAGGTGTACTTGATATGAGGATGAGCAAACAAGGAAAAACAGCTGCAGATATAGTTAATACATATACTCAAAAAGAGCTTATGGATATATTAAAAACTTATGGCGAGGAGAGGTTTGCTTACAAAATAGCTTTAAATATAGTAAAAAAAAGAACACAAAAACCCATTGAAACAACAACCGAGCTTGCTGACATTATAAAATCATCTATACCGGCCAAGTTCAAAAGAGATAAAAACCCGTGTAAAAGAAGCTTTCAGGCTATAAGAATAGCAGTTAATTGTGAACTTGATGATTTGGAAAGTGGTCTAAATGCAGCATTTAATATGCTTAATTTAGGTGGAAGACTTGTGATTATAAGCTTTCATTCTTTAGAGGACAGAATAGTTAAACATAAATATTTATCTTTTGCAAAAGGCTGTATATGTCCTGTGGGATCACCAATATGTGTTTGTGGGAATAAGCCAAAGGCAAGGCTTATAAATAAAAAACCAATAGAACCTACCGAAGAAGAAAAAAAATGCAATCCAAGATGCAAGAGTGCAAAACTTAGAATTTTAGAAAAACTATAATAATTAATAAATGAAAAGGGGAGATCTGCTTTGGCAATAAGAACAAATTTGGCTTATGAAAATGCATATCCAAATCGCGTTGGACAAGCTAGACCGTCTATAAGGAAAGTTGAAAAAAAGGAGTCTTTGAGAGTTAAGCCTTTTTCTTGGGTATTTGTTGTTTTCATAATATCAAGTTTGCTTGCTCTTTCTGTTTTTAGCATGGTTAGATTGAATGAAATTACATCACAGATTTCATCGCTTGAAAAACAGTATAAAATTCAAAAAAGCGATCAGATAAGACTGAATTCGGAATTGGAATCAAAAATTAGCTATTCAAGCATTGAAGATTATGCCACAAAAAACTGGGGTATGAAAAAACAATCAAGCAGTCAAGTTAATTATATAAATATATCAAAAGGCAATTCAATAGAAGTAGCAAATGAACAGGAAAAAAGTTTTCTTGACGAATTATTTGATGGAATCAAACATATTTTTTCATAAATATTACGTTAGTGAATATTATATAATTAAGTTCACTTTTGAGTTTGTTCAAGTTATTTTGCAGTCGGTTTATCAACATATTAATTGTTTTAAATCGTTTGCTTTAATATAAAAGCCTATTCGTATATGGGGACGAGTAGGCTTTTGTCCCTATTTTAAAACCTGGAGGAATTTCATGGTAAAAGCACCAAGTAAAAAAATGAAATTCAAATTGAATATTGTAATTTTAGGATTGCTTGCTGTTGGATTTTTTATTCTGATTGGGCGGGTAATTTACATTGCTTGCTTTGCGGAAGTGGATGGCATTAAATATAGTGTAAAAGCTTATAATCAACAACTGTCTGCAGATACCGTATCGGCAAACAGAGGAACAATTTATGATAGAAACATGACTCCTATTGCACAAAGCGCTACAGTTTGGACAGTTTCGCTCGCTCCAAATCAAATAAAAGACGAATCACAATTAAACAAAATAGCTTCTGCGCTTTCTGAAATTTTAGGGATTGATCGGGACAAAATAATTGAAAAGTGCAAATCAAAAACACAATATGAAATAGTCAAAAAAAAAGTTGAGAAACCTCAAAGAGATCAGATACTTGATTTTGTAAACAGCAATAGAATTGCTGGAATCCATATGGTTGAAGACACAAAAAGATATTATCCAATGGGCAGCATGGCCGCTCAAACTATCGGCTTTGTGGGCTCCGATAACCAAGGGCTGCTTGGAGTAGAACTTTCATATAACAGCGAACTTTCTGGGATTGCTGGCAAAGTAACTGGTGTTCAAGACGCAAAAGGTGGTTCAATGCCCTATGAATATGAATATTACTATCCCGCTCAAGATGGAAATTCTCTTGTAATGTCAATAGACAGCACACTCCAACATTATTGTGATAAAGCGCTTGAAGAGGTTATGCATGTAAGAAGACCAGCCAACAGATGTATGGCTATAATGATGAATGTGAATACTGGCGAGATACTTGCTTTGTCTGTAAAACCGGATTTTGATTTAAACGATCCATACACACTGCCGTCGGTTGCAGAGTATCCTGCTATTGAAGGTAAGTCGGATGGAGATGCAAGAACTGCTGTTTGGACAAACAAAGCTGTATCGGAAATATATGAACCTGGATCTGTTTTTAAAGTAGTTACGGGGTCTGCGGCGCTTGAAGAAGGGACAATGACTCTTAATAATAATTTTCATTGCAATGGGTCTTGTGTTGTTGACGATACTACTTTTCACTGTTGGAGAAGAAGCGGTCATGGTTCGCAAACATTTACCCAAGCATATATAAATTCTTGCAACCCAGCATTTGTCCAAATTGGTTCTTCGCTTGGCCCTGAGTTGTTTTTTAGATATTTTTCAATGTATGGAATGACCGAACGAACTCAAATTGACCTTCCCGGAGAAACCGATTCTATATATGTTAGAGAAAAAGATCTTACACCGGTTTCGCTTGCTTCCGAATCGTTTGGCCAAACTGAGTCTATAACCGCCATGCAAATGTTAACAGCTTTTTGTGCAGTTGTAAACGGCGGATATTTGAATACACCGCATGTTGTTAACCAGATAATAGACAGCAATGGAAACATATTAAAAACTAAATCTTCCAATACTAAAAGACAGGTAATTTCTGACACAACATCTAAAACAATGGTTGAGGTTTTGGAAGCTGTCGTAAAAGGTATAGATGGAGCTGGTACCAATGCGAGTGTTCCAGGTTATCGGATTGTTGGAAAATCCGGTACAGGTCAAAAACTTAAATATAAACAGCAAACAGGGCTCGATACATATGTAGGTTCATTTATAGGTGCTATTCCGGCCGATAATCCACAGTATGCTCTTATGGTTTTGGTTGATACTCCAACAGATGGAACTTATTATGGTGGTACGGTAGCAAGTCCGGTTTTTGCACAGATAATGTCAGAAGCGGCGCCATATCTTGGCATTTTGCCGGAATATACCGCTCAAGAGCTTTCGCATCTTACAATAGCAGTGCCGGCTTGTGAAGGGCTTTTGGTTGAAGAAGCAAAAAACAAACTTGCTAAAGCTAATTTTACAAATGTAGAGGTTATTGGGTCGGGAGATACTGTTTTAAGCCAGGCTCCAAAGACAGGAAGCAACATTAACAGCTCAACCAGGATCATCCTTTACACGGACAACAAAGAACAAAAAAATGTTATAGTCCCAAATGTTATCGGATTAAGCCAGGCAGCTGCTAATTTAACACTTGCAAACAGTGGACTTAGTCTTGCAATTGACAATAGCGGAGTGCAAAGTCAAAAAGCAAGAGCAACGGCGCAGTCGCCTGAGGCCGGTGCGAGCGTTCCAAGAGGAACAGCAATTTCAGTGCAATTTCTCACTAATGATGAAACTGGTTGATATGGTTTTTTAAAAAGTTTATAAAAATTAAAAATATTTTTTGGATTTATAATTATATTAAAAAGGGGGGGATATTGTGAAACTGGTTAAATTGTTGGAAGATGTGCGTTATAAAGGTGTAGTTGTTGATTCTGAAATTTCTTTTTTGACTTGTAATTCGAAAGAGGTAAAAAAAGGATGCCTTTTTGCATGTTTAAAAGGCGCAAATGTTGATGGGCACGATTATGCAAAAGAAGCTGTGAGTTCTGGTGCTGTTGCTGTTTTGGTGGAAAAGGATATGGGACTGCCAAACCAACTGCTTGTTGACGATACGCACAAGGCTTTTGGTAAAATTTGTGCCAATTTTTATGGCAACCCCGCTAAAAGACTCAAATTCATTGGTATTACGGGAACAAACGGAAAAACTACTGTTACAAAGATAGTCAAGAATGTTTTGGAAAAGGAAAATAAAAAGGTTGGTTTAATAGGTACCATACAAAACGAGATAGGAAGCAAGATTATAGCAACAGAAAAAACTACTCCCGATCACATTAACTATCAAATGTTGATAAAGGAGATGGCTGATGAAGGTTGTGAGTATGTTGTAATGGAGGTTTCATCTCATGCCTTAGAACAAAGTCGAATTGCGGATACACAGTTTGAAGTGGGCGTTTTTACTAACCTAAGTCAAGACCATCTGGATTATCATGGTACCATGGAAAATTATTATCAAGCAAAGAAAAAATTATTTGATGCAAGTGATTGTTCGATTGTTTGCGTGGATGATGAATATGGCAAGAGGCTTTCAGAAGAAATAGATAAAAAAGTTATGACTTTCACAGCTAAAGATTTAAGTGCAAATTTTAAAGCCAAAGATATCAAGATGTATGTGGAAGGTGTAGACTTTAGGCTTGTTGGCGAAGGATTGAATGAAAAAATTCACTTTTCAACGCCCGGGTTATTTTCAGTTCATAACGCAATGACAGCAGAGCTGGTTTGCATAGCGCTTGGTTTTGATGCCAACAAATCAGCAGCCAGCATAGCAAGCTGCAAGCCAATAAAAGGCAGAAGTGAGAGAATACCTACCAAAAGGAATTTTCATATAATATGTGATTATGCACACTCTCCCGATGGCCTTAAAAATATTTTGGATTCCATTCACAGCTATAGTAAAGGCAGAGTAGTAGCTTTGTTTGGTTGTGGCGGAGATAGAGATAAGACAAAAAGGCCCATCATGGGGGAAGTGGCGGCTAAAAATGCGGATTTTTTAATAGTTACTTCGGATAATCCGAGAACAGAGGATCCAGATTCTATTATAGACGATATAATGGTAGGGGTTGAAAAAATAAAAACACCATATATTAGAATTACTGATAGAAAAAAAGCGATAAAATATGCAATTGAAAACGCAAAAACAGATGACATAATATTGCTTGCAGGCAAAGGACATGAAGATTATCAGGTGATTGGTAAAGAAAAAATTGATTTCGATGAGCGCGATGTTGTGAGAGATATTCTTGAGAGTTTAGATAGATAAATTTCTAAAAATAAGAATTTTTATAGGAGAAAATAAAATGGATCGGTTGAGCATTAACGATATTATAAAAGCAGTGAGTGGCATTGGTAAGAATATAAAAGAAAAAACTATAGATAATATAGTAATAGATGACCGAAAAGTTACGCAAAACTGCATTTTTGTTGCAATCAAAGGCGAGCGTTTTGATGGACATGATTTTATAGAATCGGCAATTGACAAAGGAGTTGCTGCTGTAATAACCGAAAGAGAAATTCCACTAATACCTCAAATTGTTGTTGAGGATACAAAAAGGGCTCTTCTTGATATTGCATCATTTAACAGATCGAGGTTTTCCGGCATGGTCGTTGGCGTTACGGGGAGTGTTGGAAAAACAACGGCAAAAGATATGATTGCAAAGGTTTTGTCGTTAAAAATGCATGTTTTAAAGACACAAGGCAACTTAAACAACGCAATAGGTTTGTCAAGAACGCTTTTTGGCTTAGACTCTTCTCACCAAGCTGCTGTAATAGAGATGGGAATGTCAAATTCAGGTGAAATCTCGGCGCTTAGTCAGACATCAAAGCCAACCGTAGGAATAATCACCAATATAGGTGTTTCGCATATAGAAAATCTAGGGTCAAGAGATGAAATTTTAAAGTCTAAACTGGAGATACTTGACGGCATGTCGGAATCGTCACCGCTTATTGTTGGTGGGGACAATGACAAGCTGAAAAACTTAGTTCTTCCGCACAATAAGGTAATTAAGTGTGGCATAGAAAACGAAGAGTGCGATTATCGTGCTTTTAATATAGAAAGCAATGGATTTGATACAGAGTTTGACGTTGAATATAAGACAGGCAAAACACATGTTAAAATACCAACCATTGGAGAGCATAATGTTTTAAATGCGTTGTTTGGCTTTGCTGTTGGCGTTTTGGCAAAAATTGAGCCTGAACAAATAGCTGATGCTCTTTATACATATGAACCTACCGGTATGCGTCAAAACATTTCTAAAATTAATGGTGTTATTGTTATTGGCGATTGTTATAATGCAAGTCCTGATTCTATGCGGGCAGCATTATCCTCTTTGATGACTATACCCTGCAGTGGAAGAAGGATAGCAGTGCTTGGGGATATGCTGGAACTTGGGTCTATAGCCGAGTCTTCTCATATTGAAATTGGAGAATTGGCAGCCGGTTTTGGGGTAGATTTTATATATTGTTATGGCGATCTTGCAAGGTATATTTACAAAGGCGCTTTAAAATGCTGCGAACTTAATGATAATGTCAATAATGATAATATTGCATATTTTAATGACAAGGAAACTTTGGCAGTTAAATTAAGAGAGACTATAAAACCCGGAGATGCCGTTTTATTTAAAGCAAGCAGAGCTATAAAGCTTGAAGATGTAATGCAGTTTATTTTCAAATAAGTTGTGTTTTAATCACATATATTGAAAGGACGAAAAAGATTATGAGTTGGACATCAGGCTTAATTGCAATTTTATTATCTTTTTTCACAACATCGCTTCTTGGAATATTGATATTGCCAATATTAAAGAAGCTAAAATGCGGCCAGTCGATAAAAGAAATTGGGCCAACCTGGCATGAATATAAAAGTGGAACACCTACAATGGGAGGCATACTTTTCATTATAGGAATAATTTTTGCTGTTTTGGTAAGTTACTTTATGTTGCAGTCGTCAGAGGTTTCAACTGTTATTGATACTCAAAATTCAATTAGATTATGGGCCGGCATTTTATGCGCGCTGGGTTTTGGTTTAATAGGTCTTATAGATGATTATATTAAGGTGATAAAGAAAAGAAATAAGGGACTTTCAGCACTTCAAAAAACCGTTTTGCAGTTTATAATTGCAATAACTTATTTTTTGACAATGATGATGAGTGGTTCTATAACCACAATAGTTGATATTCCTTTTGCGGGGCAAATAGATTTTGGTTGGTTTTATTATATAATTGGCATTTTTGGGATTTATGGTGTGGTTAACGCTGTAAATTTAACTGATGGTATAGACGGCCTCGCAGGTTCGGTAACCGCCGTGTATGGGATAATACTTATGGTTATGTCGAGCTTTTTGCATATGTACACCATGCATATTTTGGCGGCTGCGCTTTGTGGAGGTTGTCTTGGCTTTTTGATTTGGAATTTTTATCCTGCGAAGGTATTTATGGGAGACACAGGGTCTATGTTTCTCGGAGGGTTGGTTGTAGCGCTTGGGTTTGGCATAGACCAGCCGATATTTATATTGATAGTCGGAATAGTATATATTGTTGAAGCACTTTCGGTCGTAATTCAAGTTATAAGCTTTAAACTCACTGGCAAACGCGTATTTAAGATGAGCCCAATACACCATCATTTTGAGATGTGTGGTTGGAGTGAAGTGAAAATAGTCTCAGTGTTTTCGCTATTTACTGCTGTTTTTGGGATTATAGGAATTTTGCTTTTGGTGTTTGGAATATTATAATTATAAAGTTTTGTTAGAAAAAGTTAGTTTGTTAAGAGGAGCAAAGCAATGAGAGAAAAAATTGATGTTGGTTCTTATAAGTCTAAAAGAGGCAGAAATGTTGGTGTTGAAAAAAGAATGGATCCTATATTTTTGATACTTGTTTTTGTGCTGCTCGCTTTTGGACTTGTTATGCTTTTTTCTGCAAGCTTTGCCAGAGCCTATTATTATGAAAACGGAAACAGTTTCTTTTATATATCAAGGCAGGCAATTCACGCAATTATAGGCGTTGTGGGCATGTTTATAATTTCAAAGATAGACTATCATAGATATAGAAAATTTGCCTTTCCTCTTTTTATATTTGCATTGTTTTTGCTAGTTGCTGTTTTGTTTATGAAGGGTGATGAAAACGGAATAAAAAGGTGGATTAATCTTGGACCGATAGGACAGTTTCAGCCGTCTGAGCTTATGAAGTTTGCCATAATTTTGTTGTTTGCTTCTATAATTGCCGCAAATTATAACAAGATGAAGACATTTAGTTTTGGCGTTTTGCCATTTGTGACTTTGCTTGCAATAGTTATAATTTTGATGTATCTTGAGCCCCATCTGTCAGGAATCATTCTAATGTGTTCAATTGCGGGAGTAATGATGTTTGTTGGTGGCACAAAGCCAAAGTATTTTTTTATTTTGTTTGCACTAGCGGGTTGCGCATTAATTTATATAATGTTTTTTAAGGGAAACTATATGAGTGGTCGAGCCTATTATTGGTTGCATCCTTTTTCCGACCCAAGAGATCAAACTATGCAGACCGATCAAAGTTTGCTTGCGATAGGTTCAGGTGGAGTATTTGGTTTAGGACTTGGTCAATCGAGGCAGAAATTTATGTATCTACCCGAAGTGCAAAATGACTTTATCTTTGCAGTAATTTGTGAAGAATTGGGCATAATAGGCGCAATAGCGGTTATATTGCTGTTTTTGCTTTTATGTTATAAGGGCTTTGAGATTGCTTCAAAATCTCCCGATAAGTTTGGTGCTTTGCTTTGTGTGGGTATAGTTGCTCAGTTTGGAATTCAAGCTTTGTTTAACATTGCTGTTGTTACAGCAACTATTCCAAACACCGGCATAAGTCTTCCATTTTTCAGCTATGGGGGTACTGCGCTTGTTATGCAGCTGTTTGAGATGGGTGTAGTCCTTAATGTTTCAAGATATTCATCTACGACAAAGCTTTATGGCGATTCTTTAGCCGAGAAAAAAAGATTTAAAAACAAGCCGGCACTAAATAAAAATTAATTATTTAAATATCCTAAAAATGGAGGGAAAGCACACATTGTGCTGCAGTTAATATGAATATACTTTTTGCTGCCGGCGGTACGGCCGGTCATATAAATCCAGCTGTTGCAGTAGCTGATTATTTCAAAAGTCACAATAAAGATGCAAACATCAAATTTGTTGGCACATCAAATGATTAAAGTGGATTATGAATTTATTTCAATAAAATTGTGTGGATCTCATGTAGATTCTTTAACTGAGAAAAAAGATTTAAAAATAAACTGGCACTAAATAAGAATTAATTATTTAAATATCCTAAAAATGGAGGGGAAGCACACATTGTGCTGCAGTTAATATGAATATACTTTTTGTTGCTGGCGGTACGGCCGGTCATATAAATCCAGCTGTTGCAGTAGCTGATTATTTCAAAAATCACAATAAAGATGCAAATATCAAATTTGTTGGCACACCAAATGGTATGGAATCAAAGCTGATTCCAAAGGCGGGTTATGAATTTGTTTCAATAAAATTGCGTGGATTTCAAAGAAGGCCTTCTTTGAAAAATTTGGCAAGAAATATAAGCGCAATATATCTGTTTGCGATATCGCCCGTCAAAGCGCGTAAGATACTTAAAAGTTTTAAACCCGACATAGTAATTGGTACAGGCGGATATGTTTCTGGCCCTGTTTTAATGCAAGCAGAAAAACTTGGAATAAAAACAGCAATACATGAGCAAAATGCATATCCGGGAATTACAAACAAAACTCTTGCAAAGCATGCGGATCTTGTTTTTTTAGCAGTTGAAGAAGCAAAACAAAAATTGCCGCCATGCAAAGCTATAGTTGTTGGCAACCCGGTAAGGTATAGTGTTTTGATAAAAACAAAGGCTGAGGCTCGAAAAGAGCTTAATATGGATGATCATTTTTGCATTTTGTCGTTTGGAGGGAGTCTTGGAGCTGTTAAGGTAAATGAGATAGCAGCAGATGTTATGCAATGGCACAATAGATTTGGAGAAATCAATCATATTCATGCGATGGGTAAATTGGGCATTGAGTGTTTTCCAAAAATGCTAAAGGATCGCGGAGTTGTGCCATCAAAAAATCCAAGACTTGATATCAGAAACTATATTCACGATATGGACACATGCCTTGCGGCGGCAGACTTGGTAATTTGCAGGTCCGGAGCATTAACACTTGCAGAACTTGAGGCGACAGGGAAACCGTCAATATTGATTCCATCTCCAAATGTTGCAGAAAACCACCAATATTATAATGCGATGGTTCTTCAAAAGAACAAGGCGGCAATAGTGATAGAGGAAAAGTCTTATAATAAAGATTATTTAATTGATATAATAAGGTCTTTTTATGAGGATAGACAAAAGCTGAAAATGTATAGCAAAAATGCTTCGAAATTGGCTATACTTGACACGGCCAAGAGAATTTATAATAATATAAATGACCTTTTAAACGAAGAAAGCAGCATGTAAAAACACAATATTTGGAAGTGCCAAAAAGTAGAATTTGAAGTATAATAAAAATGCAAGAAAAAATAAAGTCGAAAAAAGTATCAGGCCCTGATTTGTAGCTTTATATTTACACATCAAAGCGGATTCTTCCAAAAAATAGAAAATGTTTTAAACTGATGTTATTTTTTTGTTTTTAATATAATCAGCTCGATTTGTTAAAATTCCGTTATCAACATTTATATTTCATAGAATAACTCATTTTTTCAAAATCATTTATATTTAGTTTTTTAATTAAAATTGCATATTCACCGAAAACTGCCTTTTAGCATAATATAACCTGTAATCCTTATATGACAGGGGTGACTGGGTTTGAAAAAACTAGTTGTAAATGGTGGAAGAAAACTTTGCGGTGAATGTGTTGTACAGGGAGCTAAAAACTCTAGTTTACCGATTATAGGTGCAACAATGCTAACAAACGGTGAGAATATATTACATAAGTGCCCTATATTAGAAGATACAATTACGGCTTGTGAGATCTTGACATCACTTGGCTGCAAAACAACTTGGCAAGATGATTCGCTTATAATAGATTCTGATGGGCTTTGCAATGCTCAAATATCCAAGTGCCTAATGAACAAGATAAGATCATCTATAATATTTTTAGGAGCAATTCTTGCACGCTGTAAAGAAGCAACCGTATACTTCCCTGGGGGATGTGATATAGGTAGCAGACCTATAGATTTGCACTTGTCTGCTTTTAGAAAAATGGGAGTTAATATAACTGAGTGTGGAGGTAAATTGCAGTGTAAAGTCATGGGCTCAAAGATATATGGCGCTGAAATATTTTTGTCATTTCCGAGTGTTGGTGCAACTGAGAATATATTGCTTGCAGCAGTTACTGCAGAAGGAGAAACAATAATTCACAATGCGGCAGTTGAGCCTGAGATAGAGGACCTTTGTAATTATTTAAACAAATGTGGTGCAAAAATTTTTGGTGGCGGAACACAAGTAATAAAAATAGAAGGTGTTGAAAGTCTTACGGCTTGTGAATATAGCATAATGCCTGATAGAATTGTTGCCACAACACTGCTTTGTGGTTTAGCTGCAAGCGGAGGAGAAATTTTTTTGCGCGATGCAAACCCAAAAGATCTAAGTGCCGTTATTACAGTTTTGGAGGAGATGGGATGTAATATCCGTACATATGGCGACAACATATTTTGCCAAGTTAAAAAACAGCTTTTGGCTCCGCCGCCAATCAGGACTATGCCTCATCCAGGTTTTCCAACCGACGCACAACCGATAATGATGGCGTTGTGTTGTATTGCAAGAGGAACGAGCATATTTGTTGAAACTATATTTGAAAATAGATTTAGGCATGTTTTTGAACTTAATAAGTTTGGCGCATCAATTAGAGTTGAGGACAGAGTTGCAGTGGTAGAAGGGGTTGCCAAACTAAATGGAGCATGTGTGTCTGCGACCGATCTAAGAGGAGGTGCTGCACTTGTTGTGGCAGCGCTTTCAGCGGATGGAAAATCAGAAATTTCTGAAGTTAGATATATAGACAGAGGGTATGCAAAAATAGAAGAGCAATTTTCTAAATTAGGTGGTTCTGTTTTAAGAGTATAAATTTGGAAGTAAAAAAGTCCTTGGTGGAGGAAACAATGAAAAAAGTAAAAAACTATAAAAGAAGCTCAAAAGCAAGAGAAGATGCAAAACAAAAAAATCAACAAATGCGTAGGCGACGCAAAAAAAGAAAATATATGTTATATTATATTTTGATATTGATCATAATATTAACAACGACCATATCACTTTCCTTAACTGTATTTTTTAACATAGAAAATATCGAAGTCAAAAATCCATATCCATACACGGCAGATGAGATAATTAGTGCTTCTGGATTAGAATTAGGGGATAATTTAATAAGAACAAGACTTGGAGAAATTGAAAAGAAAATTTTAAAAAATTGCATAAATTTAGACGAAGTTCATGCAAACAGGAAGTTTCCGAATACTTTGTCAATTACATGTGTGATAGCAACCATTAAATATTGCTGCCAAAAACCGGATGGCTCTTATATATACATATCAAATAGCGGAAGAGTTATCGATATCGATCAAGCAGAAGCTTTTGATGGCGTTTTGATTATATCTTATGACCAGCTTGGTGACTATAAAAAAGGAGATTATTTACAATTTAGCAAAGATGAAAAACAAAAAATTGATTCTATAATTAGTGGTATAGAAAACGCTCAACTTAAAGATATTACAAAGATTTCGATAACCAAAGACAAGATAGAGATAACTTACCAAAACAGGATTTTAATAGAGATTAATAATATGTCAAAAATTGAATATATACTAATGGCATCAGCTAAGATTATAGATGAATATATTGGCGTAAATGAAAGTGGGAAAATATTATTTGATGAGGTCAATCAGTCTATTCATTTTCTGCCTTAGCATAATGTGATTTTATGCTGTTTTAAGTAATTGCTTATTGATTGTTTGAAAAAGGGTATATTAACAATATAGAATATAATATGATTTAAACTATGATAATATAATAAAAATTACAATTTGTTTACATATATAATGTTGATTTATTAATGAGTATATAGTATTATAAATAAATATTACTTTATAAAATCAAAGGAGATGTTTACAAAATGAAAACTAAGAAATTATTATCAATTATTTTAACCATATTTGTAGTAAATTTAAGCTTTATTTCAGCGCTTTCAGTAAGTGCGCAAACTACAGAAGGGTATTTTAATAAAGGTGTTCAAGTAGTTTCAGAATTAAAAGATATTGTTCAAACTGATGAAAAGCAGACCAATGAATTTATAATAAAAAATAAAGAAGATTTTTCTAAGTTTATGATTACATCTGAATATTGGGAAAATGATTACAAAGTTACATTAGCTTGCGATATAGATATGCAAGGCGAGGTGTTTAATTCGATAGAAACATTTAATGGACAATTTGATGGAGTTGGGCACACTGTAAGTAATATTTCATTTAAATGTTTTGTTGAAAATAATCATGGAACAATATCAGATGTTAAATTTAATGGTGGAAATTTAATTAATGGTAGTGAATGTGGATTTGTTTTTAATAATGAAGAAGATGGATTAATAGTTTGTTGCTCAGTTGATAATATGAACAGTGAAGGCGCAAACATTAAGTCAGGATTTGTTTGCATAAATAGAGGAAAAATAACAAATAGCAAAACAACATTTTCATTTAAAAATATATATGATGGATTGGGTGGATTTGTTGATGAAAATTATGGTACTATAGAAGAATGTGTTGCAACAGGAAATGTCATTGGATTTATTGATATAGGTGGATTTGTAGGATATAACGGTGGAATAATAAATAATTGTATTGCAACAGGAAATGTAACTGGTAATCAATATATAGGTGGATTTGTAGGATATAACGGTGGAACAATAAATAATTGTATTGCAGCAGGAAATGTAACTGGTAATCAATATATAGGTGGATTTGTAGGACAAAATTATGGTGGAACAATAACAGGATGTATAGTAACGGGAAATGCAATAGGAGGAGAAGCAGGAGGTTTTGTAGGAGAGAACGTACAAGGCACAATAACTAATTGCATAGCAAAAGGTGACGTAAATGGTGAGAAGATAAGTTTGGAAAGATTTGTAGGAAGTAATAATTATGGAAAAATAGAAGATTGCAAAGTAGGGTAATATATTAACTTCATAAGACGTTATAAAATAATAAAGATGTTGTAAAATGGCAACATCTTTATTATTTATTAGGTTATGCGTGCTTTCTGTAAATTTGATATAGTTATACATAATTAATAATAAATTCTTTGATGTATATTACAAAAGTTTTTATTAAAGTAATTCAATTTTTATAAAATGGATATGATTTGCAACAAAATTGCCTTGTTTTTGACTTAAGAATAGGTTATAATTTTAAAGATAAATCAATCTGTTTTAAAGCATATTAATTATTATTATAATTTAATTTGAATATTTTAGGGAGAATATTTATATATGAATTTTGAAGAATTAAATCTTAGACCTTCCATCTTGCGCGCTTTGAAAGATTTAGGATATAAAAACCCGTCACCTGTGCAAGAAAAAGCAATCCCCGTTGTGTTAAGAGGTCGTGATTTGATAGGATGTGCTCAAACCGGAACCGGCAAGACTTGCGCATTTGCTGTTCCAATAATACAAAATCTACTAAACGGCGCAGATGGTTTAGATAAATCCAGAGTTATAAGAGCGCTTGTGCTTACACCAACTAGGGAACTTGCCTTACAAATCTTTAATAACTTTAGATCTTATGCGAAATATAATAGAATTCGCAGCTGTGTAGTTTTTGGCGGAGTAGGCTATAAACCTCAAATAGTGGCACTGGGCAGAGGAACAGATGTTTTAATAGCAACACCTGGAAGACTGAACGATTTGGTTAAAAAAGGCTATGTTGATTTGTCTAAAATAAAGATATTTGTTTTGGATGAAGCTGACAGAATGCTTGACATGGGATTCATTAATGATGTAAAACACGCAATAAAGTTGATGCCAAAAAATAGACAAACTTTGCTTTTTTCGGCAACGATGCCTAAAAGCATTTTAAGTCTTGCAAATTTTATTCTTAAAAACCCCGTAAAAATAGTTGTGTCTCCTCCTTCAACAACTGTTGAATCAATTGATCAGTGCATATGTATGGTGGAAAAACAATTTAAAACCAAATTGCTTATTGATTTATTAAAAAGCTTTTGTGTTAAATCAACATTAGTGTTTACAAAAACAAAAGCTGAAGCTGATTTAATTGCAAAAGAACTGTCATTTGAAAAAATAAGTGCAAAATCCATTCATGGTGACAAAACTCAATGGGAAAGGCAAAGTGTTTTAAATGGGTTTAAAAATGGTGATATAAGAGTGTTGGTAGCTACTGACATAGCAGCGCGTGGCATAGACATCGATGATATATCTTGTGTTATAAATTACGATTTGCCTGAAAATGCACAAACTTACGTTCACAGAATTGGAAGGACTGGAAGGGCAGGTAAAAACGGAAAAGCAATATCGTTTTGCGAGACAATTGAGATACCTCTTTTAAGAGATATTGAAAAAGCTATTAAAAAAAGAATAAAAACATTTTCTACAAAATATTATATAAAAAGATCTTCTGCTGGAGTAAGTAGAGGATTAAAGCAGGTTTCTGATTTAAATAAAAAATTGGGGTTAAACGCTAAAACAAGTAATTATAAAACATATGACGGGAAAAAACAAAATTTTTTAAATAAGTTAAATAATTACAATAGCTATAATTCAATTTCAGGTAGATTTTCAGCAAACACTAAAAAAGCAAAATCTTTTGAAGATTGGGTGAATAACAATCGAGGCGGTGTTATGCAAAAAAGAGACGATAATATGGCAAACAAAAGTACTATAAAAAGAAACAATAGTAATCATCAAAAAGATCAAATTTTTGATTTTGCTCGAAGAAGAACTAATAATGCAAATTAAAAATAGTTATTTTTTGTCAAGCGCATTATACATAAGGTTATATATATCGGGTGCATGTTTTTTAACATTTATAGGTTTAAAGGTTTTTCCGTCTACCCAGGCATGCATTGAATAGCCTTTTGTTATAAGAGAGTTTTCTTTATATATGTTGTATTCAAAGCATATTTTTGCAGCAGTTAATTTTGTCATACTGGTTACAATTAAAAGCTCGTCCATATAGTCTGAGGTACCATAATAATGACAGCTCAAATCCACAACCGGCATCATTATTCCTCTTTTTTCAATTTCAGAATATGAAAGTCCACTGGATTTAACCCACATGCTTCTTGCTTCTTCGAACCATATAAAATAAACGCTATGGTGTGTTATGCCCATGCGATCAGTTTCTGCATATCTCACAGTTACTTTTGATTGATATGACATTTAATATCCCTCTTTTTGATAAATTTTTTATTATGTGGTTTTTATTATAACACAATAAAAATTATTGTCTAGTTGATTTTTAATATATAATTCCCCTTAAATAAAAGAAAAATCGTATATTTTTTATTAACAAATCAAACTGACTATAGTTATAGCAAAAAAGTGAAAAAACTATCTTTGTAAAAATATTTGTTTTAAGCAGATTTTTATTTATAATATCTTAAAATTTTTCTTATATACTATTTTAATATAGAATTAAACTTAAGATAAAATTTTTATATAATTTATATGCAAATATTTTTATTATTTTATATTTGAAAGGAATTTGTTCAATGGATGTTGTTGAATTAATAAAGTCGTTTATCCTTGGAATCATTCAGGGTATAACCGAATGGCTCCCAATAAGCAGTACAGGTCATATGATATTGTTTAATTCTTTTTTGCCACTTGATTCATCAAGATATTCAGGTGGTGTAGAATTTATTGAATTATTTATGACAGTAATTCAGTTTGGTTCAATCTTAGCTGTTATATTACTTTTTTGGGGGAAGTTAAATCCTTTCTCTAAATCAAAAAGTTCATTAGAAAGGCGTGATACATTTGCTTTGTGGATTAAAGTTTTAATAGGTTCTATACCCGCAGCGATAATCGGTTTGGTTTTTAAAAATCAAATTCATAAATATCTTTATAATGGGCTAATAGTCGCATTTATGCTAATTTTATATGGCATATTTTTCATATTGGTTGAAAACCGAAATAGCTGCATAAAACCTAGAATTTCCATGCTTAATAAACTGGATTATAAAACAGCTTTTTTGATTGGCATATTTCAGGCACTTGCACTAGTACCCGGAACATCGCGTTCTGGTGCCACTATTTTGGGCGCACTATTGATTGGATGTTCAAGATATATAGGAGCAGAGTTTTCATTTTTCCTTGCAATACCGACAATGCTTGGCGCAAGTGTATTAGAAATATGTTCATATTTTAAACATTACGGTGTTGGATTCTCTCATAATGAATGGGGAGTTCTTTTAATAGGGTTTGTAGTTGCATTTATAGTTTCAATTTTTGCAATATCACTGCTTATGAAATTTATAAAATCACACAGCTTTAAATCGTTTGCATGGTATAGAATTTTGATTGGTATAATTGTAGTAATAATGTTCATGACCGGATTTCTCAATATGTCTGCGACAATATAATTTTTTATTTATTAAAGTGTAATAAAAAAGCATATAAGTTGATTTGTGCAATGTATAATTCTATATTGTTCCTACATAGTGAAATGATAAGTAGTGCGATAGAGTCAATTTGTAAATAAGCTAAGTGATTAATTTGATATATTTTACTATGGCAATACCGCACAGAACAAAGGTAAAACATGTGTTCGGGGTAGTTAAAAGTTTTTCAAATGTCGAAAAACGCGATAACGAGGGAATGAAAAACAGGCAAAAAAATGAATATGATGTTTGCGTTGGCAAACCTTTATATGGCTGACAAAAAAACTAAGTTGGCTTAAATGAATTTGCAATTATGACATAATTGCAATGAAGCGCCCAGGGGAAATCTGGGTGTTTTTCTTTTGCGATATTTTATCAACCGTTTTTGGCTATTATGAGGCGTTGCTTTAAGAAATTAAATTTGTTAATTAAAACAAAATATAAATAGTTTAACAAATTTGTAATTATAGGGAAAATATTTTTGTAATGTAAGTAGAAATTAAACAGGGAGTGCCCTAAATATATTGACTAGTGGATTATAACGTGATATAATAAATTTTATAGTATATTATAATAGCGGGTGTGGCGGAATGGCAGACGCGCTGGTCTTAGGAGCCAGTACCTCGGTGTAAGGGTTCAAGTCCCTTCGCCCGCACCATCTAAGTACTACAATTTATAAAAAAGAAAGCCTTTATGTACAAGTGAAAAGTACCAAATTGTGCGGACAGTATAAAAAATACCTTTATAGTAGAAGATATTAAATTTTAAGTAACAAACTGACTTTGAAATTCCATCGGGGTTAGCTTTAATTTTAGCTGCATTCTTTCGTTGTTGTAAAAATAGATGTATCCGTCTATGAAAAGGCAAGCGTCCTCATAAGTTTTAAGTTTGGCTCGATAAATATACTCTGTTTTTATATTCGGCTAATGCATTGTCATACGGATTTCCGCGTCTTGACCATTGATGTTGTTATGTTGTATTTTAAGTCAGCTTAAAATACGGATGCGATGTATATTGAAAGCCTTGGTCACTGTGGAGCTGCAGCTCTGCGGTGACCTTCTCTTTTTTCTTATCTGCCTTGATTGTTCTTAAAACCCAGATTGACACTTTGCTCGGTTCTGGTCTTGTAAGCAACAATGCTGTGTCGAACAAATCTCCAATAATCGATAGATACAGCATTTCTGCATACTGCGCAGTATTGTTTTGGGATTGTAATGTATCCTGTTTCTTTCAAGCCAAATATGCACTCTGCGGTAGCCTTAGGTTTTTCCGCACTCCTTTTACATAACCGTAATACCCACTCCTTGTTATTTTGAAGAATCTGCACAATTTCCAATCTTTTAATATATCTTTCTTTACTTGCCAGCCCATATTGCAAATAAGTAACCTTACTTAATTATTGTATGGATGGAGGTAATACTACTTCGCCTTTTAGGTGTCTGCCATTTGATTTAATTGTTATTCCAGCTGCAAGTTTTCTATGATTAGTGTTGTACCTTGTGATGATATTCTTTAGTTGTTTGAGTTCAAACCCCATTTTTTGGCATATTTCTCTATTGCTTTTTAGCTTCAATATCTCTTTTTTATACTCTTTTATGTGCCTGTAACTTCTTGACATAACAATTCCTCCCACAGTAGTTTTTTCATTCTACCATAGGAGGTCTCTTTTTTTCTATTGTTCGTTTTTAATGGTCTTGTGTATAATATATCTGTTTTTTGTTTTTGTAATTATGTTACATTCAGCAGATATTTTTCACAAAAACTTAAAATTTCAGACCACTTAATACTTATTGTAAATAATATTAATCAATTTGGTTTATTAAGATCTTGTTTCCTTACTTTATTTAATCCATCTATTTTTAAATACTAATAAAATTAATGAAAAACAAAGTCATATCCTTATATTACGACTTCGAAAGTTTAAATCACAAAAAATCGCACCACATATAAGAATTTTTTCTGGCGGAGATGGAGAGATTCGAACTCTCGCGCCAGGGGATTCCTGACCTACTGCATTTCGAGTGCAGACCCTTCAACCACTTGGGTACATCTCCAAACATACATTTTATTATAACAAAATAAGTAATATTCAAATTGAATTTTACAATGATAATATCAATTTGATTTTGTCTTTTTTTGCATATTTCTAACTAACATATAATGTGTAGTTTATCATATCAGTCCATATTAAAGTTTAGCGCAAAATTAATATAATTTACAAAGAATGCAAATATCTAAAAAATGTAACGGCTTACTGTTTAAAATAAAAATATGGTGGGAATAACTGGACTTGAACCAGTGACTTCTTGCATGTCAAGCAAGCACTCTAACCAGCTGAGCTATACTCCCATGATTAAAAAGCATATCATATTACGCTCTCTTCTGTCAAGTTAAAGAATTTTGAGGGTAATGTAAAAAATTTAATAAATCAAAAATAATATAAGCAATATAAAATTTAGCAAATTTATTTATAATAAATATTTAATTTTTAGACATGTTTATCGCGTAATTTTTATTTTGTTGTGTAGGCATATTTTAAAAACTTAGTAAATTTATATATTGAACTTTGTATATTTCTTTTTAGTTAAATTGTTTCAACCAAGTAATCTCATTTGTATAAAAATAGTCTTTTAAATCTAACTTAATCTATTCCTAAAAGCTATCAAATTGCCAAGCATATTAATTTTGTGTATAATGTTTATAATAAGTTTTGCTTAATTTTAATAAGATTAAATTAAAAATAATAAATTGTTTTAGGGGGCAAGATTATGGATAAAGAGTGTGCTATTATTTTAGCTGCAGGTGAAGGTAAAAGGATGGGATCAGATTTGCCAAAAGTTTTATGCGAAGTCCTTTTTGAGCCTATGATTGAATGGGTAATTCGTGCCTGCAAAAACGCTGAAATTTCCGATTTGTGCACCGTTTTGGGATATAAATCAGAAGTTGTTAAAGAATTTATAGGGAATCACACAAAAACAGTAATCCAAAATGAGCGTAAAGGCACTGCTCATGCTGTAATGTGCGCAAAATATTTTCTTGAAAATCACATAAATGATAATGTACTTATTTGCTATGCAGATTCTCCATTCCTTGACTCTAAAACAATCAAAGATGCTCTTTATACACACAAAAAGACCCACGCATCGGTTACTGTTATAACCGCTAATCTTTGCGACCCTACAGGATATGGCAGAATTGTTAGAACAGATGGAGAAATATCTGCAATAGTCGAAGAGAAAGATGCAACCAAATCTGAGCTTAATATAAATGAAATAAACTCAGGCGCTTATTGGTTTTGTGTTAAAGATTTAATTGATATTTTAGAGCAAATTAAACCTAAAAATTCTCAAAATGAATATTATTTAACCGATTCTATATCGCTTCTTCTTGCAAAAGGCAAAATAGCATCAACGCACATTGCAGACAACCCAATAGTTGCAATGGGTGCAAACGACAGGACCAGCTTACTTCGTTTAAATCAAGCTTACAATAAATTTTTAATTGAAAAATTTATGCAGGATGGTGTTGAATTTTTATCAACTGACGGAGTATTGATTTCACCAACCGTCAGCATTGACAAAGGTACTAAAATTTTGCCGGGCACAATACTTTGTGGAAAAACGAAAATAGGTAGCGGTTGTGTTATTGGCCCAAACTCGCTTATTGAGGATAGCGTTATCGGAAATAATTGTAAGATAAACGCAACACAAATTTACAAAAGTGAGATATGTAATGATGTTTTAGTTGGTCCTTTTTGCCATATTAGACCTAATAGTAAAATCCATCACCATGTAAAAATTGGTGACTTTGTTGAAGTTAAAAACTCAGAACTTGGCGCCGGAACTTCCGTTTCTCATCTTACATATGTTGGCGACAGTGATGTTGGTAAAAACGTTAATTTTGGCTGCGGGGTAGTCACAATAAATTATGATGGTGTTAACAAAAATCGCTGCAAGATATCCAATGGAGCATTTATTGGTTGCAATACAAACCTTGTAGCACCAGTTGAAATTGGCGAAAACTCCTATACAGCTGCCGGTTCTACCATAACTAAAAATGTTCCTCCAAATGCTCTTGGAATTGAACGAACTAAGCAGTCAAATATAGCAGGATTTGCCGAAAGAAAGCTTAAAAATAGAAAACTCAAAGTTGAAGAATAGTCTTTATAATATGATTTACCAGTATAGCCCATAGTTTTAAAATATATTTAAAATTTATCATGTTAAAACGCAACACAATGAAATATCATCAAAAATTATGGTAAAGAAACAACAGAATAATAAACACATCAAATTCATTATACCGAATAAACTTTTCTCTAAACCGTTTTATCTGTTTTTTAACAGTCTCAATTATTAAATGTTTATTTTTAAAATTATCTTTTTGTTAATTTTATATCTTTATTTATTATATTATTATTTTTTGCCGCATCGTATATGTGTAATTTAACTTGCAATATTATAATTTTACATTAAGTGGTTTTGCTTGAATAATCAACAGAAGGTTTTAATTTTGCTGAAAGCTTAACTCAAAAATTAAACTTTATAGTTTTGCATTTGGTTTTATACTAAATAAAAATAAGACAATTAATTTTATCTGATTTTATTATTATTTATATTTCTTTTAATAAATTCCTTTTTTGACTTGCTTGATAAAATAATAAAGATAAGAGCGACCAAAGCAATACATAATATATATATTTCGGTTTTATAATTGCTTATTTTAAGTATCTCATTAAGAAATATAACCACACCTTCCATAAATATATGTAAGCAAGCAGCAATACCAAAGAATAATAATCCTTCTTTTGATTTTAATCTTACAGCATGCAAAACAATAATGGAAAGGGCAATTTCGATTATAAGCCAAGCAATATCATGAATGCCAATAATAAGCAATTTATACCACGTCGTATTTAATAAACCATCAATAACACTAAGTGTCATAACATCTCCATTTGCTTGATCAATAACTGCCTTTACACCTAATTTATTAATTTCAATCGCAGTCAAAAAATTATTAACATGAGATATAGTTGAAAACAATATATTATAACCCATTGCAAATCCGATGCCAAATGCAAATCCATCGATTAGGCGTTTGTTATCTTTAAGGCCAAATTTCATACCAACATAACGTCCGCCTTCTTCAAGTATCATTGCAGTTAAAACCATATATACCAGATATCCCCACTTAGAGTTTTGTGAAAGATCTGCACCAAACCAGCTATTTAACGGCACTCTAAGTATTATCTGAGAGACAATAAATGTAAGCAACCCAACAAAAAAAGCGGTATAGCAACGTAAATTTTTAACTATTACTATGATTATAAACGCAACTAAAAAACCTATATTTAGAAAAATATTCAACAAAAGCATAGCAAGATTTATCTCAGATATCATCATAACGCTCCTTTTTTATGATTTTATATAATATGCCAATATTATACAATTAGTTTTAAAATATGCAAACAAATAATTCATGTTGAACGTTGTCAAAAATAGAACAATTAAAAACAATATAAAAAATCGGTATATTATATTTTAATTCATGTTATCTAATTTTTCAAATAAATATATTATGTTGAGAGCTTATAAATCAAGATAAAAAAATTATAAATTTGTTATAGACAATTAAAAACTTTTCTACTGAATTTTAAATTATCAATGAGTAAAATATATATTTGCATCGTTGTTGTAATTCAACAATATAATTAACATATAATAATTTAAACCTTCCATCTATAAATGTTTAATTTTTTCACATTATCTTACTTTTAAATATATTTTTCTATTTTGAATTCATTGTATAGTAATGCTACATTCCTTAATTTGTATACATATTTAATTAGGTAGTTTATCTAGGTTTTTTCCATATATTGTTAATATATTTTTTATATGCTTTATAAGCTTAACTTAACAAACCTACCTTTCAAAAGTTTTTTTCTGGCTTCGTTCATTGCAAACAAAGCAGTTAAATCTCTAATAGTCTGCCTTTTAGTTTGTTTATTTTGCGCTAAAAGCAGTTTATAGGTTTTTGTTTCATATTCTGTTGAAATGCCAACATAAACAAGACCTACTGGCTTTTCTTTGTCACCACCGCCAGGGCCTGCTATTCCTGTAGTTGAAATTCCAATATCTGCCCCCGATATTTTACGCACTCCTATCGCCATTTGTTCTGCCACTTCTGGACTTACTGCACCGTATTTTTTTAATATACTATTGTCTACTTTAAGTACTTTCTCTTTTATCTCATTTGAATAGCTCACAACTCCACAATCAAAACACTTGCTTGAACCAGCAACCGAAACTATATTTGAAGCAATTAGTCCACCAGTGCAACTTTCGGCAACAGACAGCTTCTTTCCGTTTTGAATTGCTGCTCTAACTACGGCAGTTTGCATATTTTCAACATCTATACCGTAAATAAACTTAGAAAGTCTTTCGATAACAATATCCATGGGCTTTTTCATGAGTTCTTCAGCGATCTGTTTGTTTTTTGCATTTGACGTTATTCTTACTCTAACCTCTCCTGTCTTAGCATATATCCCCACTGTAGGATTGCTCCCTTCTAAAATATCAGCTAAAACCTCATCAACTTTTGACTCCCCTATGCCATATAAATGTATATTGTGTGATAAAATAATATAATCAGTTAAATTCATAATGTACGATTTAACATCTTTTTCAAACATCGGTATCAGTTCTAAAGGAGGTCCAGGCAAGAGTATTATTATTTTTCCGTTTTCATTTATAGCCATGCCGGGAGCTGTACCGTTTTCGTTATAGAACACCTTGCTTCCCTCAATAACCAGTGCTTGCTTATAGTTGTTGTTTGTTATCTCTCTTTTTGCTTTTTTTAACATGCTTTCAATATTATTTTTTGCACGCATATCTTTTACAAGTTTTTTTGAAAGCTCTTTAGCGACAATCTCTTTTGTTAAGTCATCCTTTGTAGGGCCAAGCCCACCTGTAAAAATTATAAGATCGCTTCTTTTTATTCCAGTGATTATAGCTTCTTTTAACCTATTTTGATTATCACCAACTGTCGTATGCCACAGCACACTTATTCCCAAACTTGCAAGCTCTCTTGATAGATACTGCGCATGAGTGTTATTAATATCGCCAATAAGAATCTCTGTCCCAACTGCTATTATCTCTGCCTTCATATCTTAAAATCACTCCTAATTATATCATTTATAATTTTGATTTGCTTTTTGTTTTGTATAAACTTATTTTACAAACAGTATTAAATTCGATTTTTTAAACTTATTGTTTCATTATTAAGCAAAATTTAAGTATTATCTATATTAAAGATTAAGTAATAAAATCAATAAAAAACATTTTTCAAACAAAAGAATATCATTTTAATTTCTAAAAATTTGACATAAACACAAAAAATATTATTAACACTTTTATATGTTAAACATCGTTTGATTTTTAAATTATAAAAATCAAAGAAATGCAGAATATAGGCTTGGTGCCATATATTTTCTGGACATAGATAATAATGTAAATACATCATTAAAATCAAGAAAAATATAGTTAACACACATATATAAGGCCAATTAAACAAGCTTTTGCAATATTTAATCTTTAATAAAAGCAACTAAAACATTGCGTTATCAAAGATAATTTACCATAAGTTACGTTATTTTTTGCAATTAAAAATTCCAGTGCTGCGATCAAGCACGCCTTTTAACGATGCTATCAAAATGCCGTAGTTTGTAATTGGTATATTTTTAAATTTGCATTCTTTAAACCTGCGCTGAACTTCACGTGATGTTAACATACAACCACCACAGTGAATGACAAGTTTATAAGACGATAAATCTTCCGGGAAGCTAAGACCACTTGTAAATTCAAATTGCGGTTTAAAACCAAGGTAGGAGTTTATCCACTGCGGAAGCTTTACTGCTCCTATATCATTACACTGTCTATGATGGGTACAACCTTCGGAAATTAACACTTTGTCACTTGGAGCTAGTTTTTTTATAGCCTGTACACCTTTAATTGCAATATCCAAAATGCCGTTATACCGTGCAAAAAGAATAGAAAAAGATGTTAAAGGAATATCTTCTGATATTGTTCTTCCCACTCCTTCAAAAACCTGGCTGTCAGTTATTACTAAAGCTGGTCTTTTTTTCAAACTGTATATTGTTTTTTTTAGCTCATTTTCCTGACATGTAATTGCGATAGCGTTTGAATCTAATATGTCTCTAGTTACCTGCTGTACAGGCAAAATTAAACGGCCCTTCGGAGCTGATGAATCAATAGGCGTTACAAGTATTACAATATCTAATTTAGAAATAAGGTCACAAACAAGTGGGTGTTTTTCTGTATCTTGATTTTTGCAGGAAACAATCAATTCTTTTAGTTTATCAATATTTTTTCCAGTTTTTGCACTGACTTCTATTGCCAAATAATCAATTGGCAGCGATGATTTATCTATTATAGTTTTGCAACAATCAGTTTTATTTATTACCAAAATAACAGGTATGTTTTTATCCTTGCACTTGTCAATAATTTTGAGTTCATAATCGTCAAGCGCTTTTTTTGCATCAATGACTATAATTGCAATATCTGATTTATTTAATACATCGAAACTTTTTTTTATTCTTTTTAATCCCAGCTCCCCTTCGTCGTCAAGCCCCGGAGTATCTATTAAAGTTACAGGACCAATTGGCAAAATCTCCATGGCTTTGTAAACAGGATCTGTAGTTGTCCCCTTAATGTCTGATACAATAGCAATATCTTGGTTTGTTATGGCGTTAATAATGCTCGATTTGCCGACATTTCGTTTACCAAATATTCCAATATGTACACGATTAGCTGATGGTGTGTCGTTTAGGTTCATATAAATCTAACTCCCTAAGTTTATGTAAATGTTTTAAAGTCTAAAATCGCGCTTACCATGCATTATATCTTCTAAGCATTTAGCTGTCGTTTTTTTTACTTTTTGATTTTCAATCTTTTTTAATTCATCTTCAATAACCTTATCGCCAAGTTCTTTTGTAGCTTTTGATGCATAATCTAGAAGGTATTCTTTTAGTGTAATTAACGCATTTGGATGGCAACAGTATTGTATTTTACCATTTTTGCTAAGCCGCATAAAATTGTCACCTGTTCTGTTTTCGCGATAACACGCAGTGCAAAAACTGGGAATATAACCAAGCTTTAATAACCACCTAACTACCTCATCAAGCGTTCTTTGGTCGGAAACTTCGAATTGGGCGGAGTTTTCCTTTTTCCCAAATTTAGCGTCTTTATACCCTCCAACAGTTGTTAAAGACCCGGCTGAAATTTGAGATACGCCAAGCTCTAGAGCCTTTTTGCGCATATCTTTATTTTCTCGCGTTGATATAATCATGCCTGTATATGGTATAGCTATTCTGATGCAAGCAATAATCTTTGCAAACGTTTCATCGTCAATACCATTTTCAAAATCACCAGGTGAAATATCATAAGCAGGTTGAATTCGCGGAACAGAAATTGTGTGAGGACCAACGCCATAAACAGCTTCTAAATGCTCAGCATGCATCAAAAGTCCGGCAAATTCATAACGATAACTTTCAAGACCAAACAATACGCCACAACCCACGTCATCAATGCCAGCCTCCATTGCGCGATCTACAGCCTCGGTGTGATAGTTATAGTTGTGTTTTGGGCCAGTAGGATGAAGTTCTTCATATGAAATTTTGTTATATGTTTCTTGGAATAATATATAAGTTCCTATTCCTGCATTTTTTAGTTTTTTGTAGTTTTCTACTGTTGTTGCGGCAATATTTACGTTGACTCTGCGAATTGATCCGTTTTTGTGCTTTATAGAATATATGGTGTCTATTGATTCAAGCAGATATTCAATAGGGCAATTTATAGGATCTTCTCCAGTTTCAAGAGCTAAGCGCTTATGCCCCATATCCTCAAGTGCTATAACTTCTTCTATGATTTCTTGCTGGGTTAATTTTTTGCGAAGTATTGTTTTATTTTTTTTGTGATATGGACAATATGTACACCCATTTACACAGTAATTTGAAAGATAAAGAGGAGCGAACATAACAATTCGGTTTCCATATATATCATCTTTTATTTTTTTTGCAAGATAAAATATATCCTTGTTTTTTTGTTCTATATCACATTCTAACAGCACACAAGCTTCGCGATGGGTCAAGCCTTTGCCTTTTTTTGCTTTGTTTAAAATTTTTTCTATTAATTTTTCGTTATTTTTGTTTTCATTAGCAAATTGCAACGTATCCATAATCTCTTGATGATTTATAAACTCCTCGGCATTTCTAGATTTTGGATTATAACTCATTTCAATTATCCTTTCAAAATATAATATATTCCATTAGCATTAATTAGTTTTTCATTTTGCTATCTCCTCGCTCAAATGCCAACTTATAGCCTATTTTATCCATACGATTTTTTAAAAACAACAGATATTCACGTATATTCATTTTAGTATAAAATTTGTTGTTGTAAATCGAATATTGTTTTTTCACTTCCATGGGGGTTATATTTGGCATTATAACGTTAGCACCTGCTAAAACGGCATTATATATGCTATTTTTACTTAATGATGCAACAGCAGTAGTTGCCGGAATAAGAGTTTCTGGCAACATCAAACGGATTATAGCTATCAATATAAATGTTAGTTGCAAAGAGCCTTGTTCCATCATTTTAAATGGAGTGTCATTATGCGGTATATATGGGCCTATGCCAACCATGTGTGGCTTAAATTTATATATAAACTTTAAATCTTCGACTATATTTTCATATGTTTGATATGGTGATCCAACCATAAACCCAGTACCAACTTGATAACCAATTTCTTTTAAATTTAAAAGGCAACGCATGCGGTTTTTAAATGACATGGATTTTGGATGAAGCATTCGATAGTGATAAAAATTAGCTGATTCGTGCCTTAGAAGATATCTGTCAGCACCTGAATCAAACCATGTTTTATATGCTTTTTTGTCATGTTCACCAAAAGACAGAGTTATAGCAACACCTGGGTGAGCAGATTTAATGACACGCACAATGTCTGCTATTTCATCAACTGTATATGATAAGTCTTCACCGCCTTGGAGCACAAAAGATCTTATGCCTGCGTTAAATCCTTCATTGCAGCAAAAAAGTATTTCATCTTTACAAAGTCTGTATCGAGTAAGGTTATTGTTATCTTTTCTTATACCACAGTAAAAGCAATTATTTTTACAATAATTAGTAAACTCAATAAGGCCTCGCACAAATATTTTATTGCCGTAATATTTGTGTTGCAACAAATTGGATTTTTCAAATAAATAATTGCTATATTTATAATGGTTATTTAAAAGATAAAGTAGTTTTTCTTCATCAAAAGATTTTTTCAAAAAAAGTTCATATATATATCTTTGCATTAATAATTACCAAAATTCTTGCATGTATGGTTTTTTATAGTTTTTTGTTTATCATACAAACCTACCTGAATAGATATTAACTACATAAATAGATATATTGAAAATTATATTTATTATGCAGATATTGTAATAAGCATGAAACAAAACCTATAGAGTATATAATTATGTTCTTTTATTCATGTAAAAAATATGTTTAATATTTGTAGAACTCTGCAATTATATAAATAAAAAAACAAAGCAAATTTTGAATGTTATATTTATATTTTATTACAACCAGCTATAAATATCAAGACTGGAATGAAAGCGGGAAGCGTTTAAAACATTATAATATCTAGAAATTATCAAAAATAGATGATATAAAATTTCTTGACATAGCATGTTTTATATGGTATCATTATTACACCTCTTTTAGCAGGCTTTATTTTTTTGCTTAAAAATATAGTCTATCCACTGGAGGGAGGCAAATTAAATATCATTCAATTAGTGAATGGTGAAGTCCATTAAGACGCAGGAGGTGCCGATTATGAGAGTAAAGGTTACATTGGCTTGTACAGAGTGCAAACAACGTAATTATGACACAATGAAAAACAAAAAGAATAATCCGGACAGGCTGGAAATGAATAAATATTGTCGTTTCTGCCGTAAACACACACTTCACAAAGAAACTAAATAATGAAGGGCGGATGTTGAGTTATGGCTAAAAAACAAAAGAATGTAGCTAATACCACCGTATCAGCCAAATCTGGTTCTAAGACTGTAAAAAACCAAAGCAAAAAGAACAAGAAAAAAAATATATTTCGACGCATGGCTAACTATTTTAGAGAACTAAAAAACGAGCTTAAAAAAGTTGTGTGGCCGGACAAAAAGAAAACATTTCAAGGAACAATAGTTGTTATGGTTACAATTATAATTGTACTTATATTTGTAGTGCTTGCAGACTTGTTGTTCCAATTTCTGCTTAAACTTTTACTTGGTCAACTATCATAAACCGAATGGAGGGATCTAATGTCTGAGCAGGCAAAATGGTATGTTGTACATACTTATTCGGGATATGAAAACAAAGTAGCAAAAAATATAGAAAAAGTGGTTGAAAGCCGTCAGCTGCATGACCTTATTTTGGAGGTTAAAATTCCAACAGAAATGGTTGACGAAATTAAAGACGGCAAAAAAAAGGAAGTAGAGCGCAAACTATTTCCAAGTTATGTAATAATAAAAATGGTTATGACTGACGATTCTTGGTATATTGTTAGAAATATAAGAGGCGTTACCGGCTTTGTTGGCCCGTCTTCTAAACCAATACCCTTAACCCAGAAAGAAGTGGATGCTCTGGGTGTTGAGGAACGCAGGGTAGAGGTAGATTATAAAGTTGGCGACAATGTAAAAATTGTTGGCGGTTCGCTTGAAGGCTTCAGTGGAAATGTTACCAAGCTTGATACTAATGCGGGGACTGTTACTGTTGTTGTGTCAATTCTTGGAAGAAACACTCCTGTTGATTTGGAGCTAAGTCAAGTGATTTCTGATGATTAATTTTAATGCTCTGCATAGATTGATATTGAAGTTATAACCTAGGATATATTAAGTTAATTTTTTATAATTAAAAAAAACTAAAAGTCATATATTTAAATTTATTATTGCTTCAAAATAAAAATTTGCAATTATATGCTATGAACTATATTGTAAATGTTATCAAAACATAACTTTAAACAATATTTAAATGATGATTAAAATTTGGAAACAAAAATGTGTTTTCAAATAAATTTGGAGGTGCTATAAAATGGCTCAAAAAGTCGTAGGTTTTATAAAATTACAAATACCTGCAGGTAAAGCTACACCTGCACCACCTGTTGGACCTGCTCTTGGTCAACATGGTGTTAATATAATGTCATTTACAAAAGAATTTAATGAAAGAACAAAAAATGATATAGGTCTAATTATACCTGTTGTTATAACAGTTTATGCTGATCGTTCTTTTACTTTTGTCACAAAAACTCCACCAGCTGCTGTTTTAATTAAAAAGGCTGTTGGAATTGACAAAGCATCAGGTGAACCTAACAAAACCAAAGTTGCTACTATAACGAAAGATCAGATAAAGCAAATTGCCGAACAAAAGGCTCCGGACTTAAACGCAAGCAGTGTTGAAAACGCTATGAAAATGATAGCCGGAACTGCACGTTCTATGGGCATTGAAATTGCTGAATAAGATGTCTTTTTAGATATCTTTTTGGTGGGAGGAATTAACGGGAAAGTTGCAGAATCTAACCCGCTTGGAAGTTTATAATTGAACTATCCATTCCGATCTATTATTAACCACTTATTTAGGAGGAACTACTATGAAACATGGTAAAAAATATAATGAAAGTGTCAAAAAAATTGACAATAATAAAATATACGATACTAAAGAGGCATTTGATCTTGTTTTAGAATCCGCAAAGGCTAAGTTTGATGAAACAATAGAACTTCATGTACGTCTTGGTGTTGATTCACGTCACGCTGATCAACAGGTTAGAGGCGCAGTTGTTTTGCCAAATGGTACGGGTAAAAAAATCAAAGTTTTAGTATTTTGCAAAGAAGATAAATTTGAGCAAGCAAAAGCTGCAGGAGCAGACTATGTTGGTGGCGAAGAACTGGCTGCAAAGATTCAAAATGAAAATTTCTTTGATTTTGACGTAGTAATAGCATCGCCTGACATGATGACTGTGGTTGGTCGACTTGGTAAAGTGCTTGGCCCAAAAGGCTTAATGCCAAATCCAAAAGCTGGTACTGTTTCGCCTGATGTTGCAAAAGCAGTTACCGAGGTAAAAGCTGGTAAGATAGAATATCGTCTTGATAAAACAAATATTATCCACTGCCCAATAGGCAAAGCATCGTTTGGTGCTGATAAATTAATTGAGAATTTTGACACTTTGATGTCTGCTGTTGCAAATGCAAGGCCTAGTGCTGCCAAAGGACAATATATTAAATCATGTGTTGTGACGAGTACAATGGGCCCTGGCATAAAAGTTAGCACGACAAAATACAGTGTATAAATTCACTAAAAGTATAGGATAATAGAGCAATAGCAAAATCTAATTGCAGTAAAAATATGTGATAAATTTCAAGCAAATAAACAAATGAAAATTATATGTTATAAAATTAACAAAAATCAGTTATATGTTTTTTTGTGAATTTTATAAATATATATAGCTTTAAAATTTAAATATATATACTTGAATGTGTTAAATAATAGTGTATTAAATCATATATTGTAACAATCACGATGGTATTCTAACATAAAATTTAGTAAGATAAAACACTATAATTTGCTGGCAGAATAACATAATTGTAACATTATAGCCTTTTAGTGACTAAAAGCTTAGAAAGTTTTATTTATTAAATTGGTCCTTACTTAACAGATATGTCAAAAGAAAATGCGATAAAAGTTATGTATATGCAGTTAAAGAAAAATATTTTTATATTTGCAAATACATTTTTAAGTTAAAACGTTAATTTAAATTATTATTTTATTATTTAGATGTTTTTAAGTCGATCATAAGTATTTTTATATACCTTGAAAACCAGTTTTGAGATTTAATCTCTATTGTTTGTAACTTAAACGAATTTGAAATTTTAAAATATGCTTATATTTTTAAAAAATTCTATAATTTATTATTTGACAAAATAGTTTAGGTTTGATATTATTAGTAATTAGTGATGTAATGTTTTTCTAAAGACAGCAGGTTCCATTAAAGTGGTATAATGCAAAATTGCGCCTGCCGAGGAGAAATTGCAAAAGATTGTTCGCAAGTCTTTATGCCTTTCTCTTTGTATGTTTAAAGAGAAGGTTTTTTGTTTTTAGTGTTTTTGAGAAAAACTGTTGTCACATGATTATATATCCAATGTGGGATAATTTGAAACGGAGGTGAATTTGTAATGCCAAGCGAAAAAAGCTTGAAAGCCAAACAACGATTTGTTTCAGAACTTGTGGATAAGATAAAATCTTCAAATGTCGGAATTTTAGTATCTTACAAAGGTATTAATGTAGAAAATGATACAAAACTTAGAAGGGAAATGCGCGAGGCGGGTGTAAATTATTTTGTAGTTAAAAATACTATGTTGCGTTTTGCGTCAAAAGAAGTTGGTTACGATTTTGATGAAAAATTAACTGGTACCACTGCGCTTGCTCTTAGCCCTGAAGATCCCGTTAGTGTTGCAAAAATTTTAACCAAGTATGCAAAAAAATTGAAAGAAAACACTGAGTTTACATTAAAAACTGGATTCTTAGATGGAAAGATAATCGACGTTGACACCATTGTTGAGATTGGCTCTCTGCCTTCAAAAGAACAACTCATCGGCCAATTGCTCAGTGTTTTGGTTGCTCCAATTCGTGGTCTTGCTGTTGCGCTTAATGCAGTTGCAGAAAAAGATCCAAAAGACACTGTCGCTGAAAAAAGTTCTGATGTTAAGAATTTAGTAGATGCTAAAACTGACGAGAAGGCAGATGTTAAAGCTGATACTGACAAATATGTAGATGTTAAGGTTGACAATAAAGTTCATGCTAAAAAAACTACAGATGCTAAGAAGTCTGTAGATAATAAATCTGACCAAAAATCTGATACTGAAAAAGACACAGACGCTAAACCTGATAAAAAAGTAGGTGTTGATAAGATTTTAGATGTTAAGGTTGACAATAAAGTTGGTACTGAAAAGGCTACAAACTTTAAAAAATCAACAACTACAAAATCTGCTATATCTGAAACAGATAAATCTGAGAAAAAGCCTAAAGATGCCGCTAAAAAACCGGCTGCAAAAACTGTATCGTCTGATTCTTCAGCTAAAAAGACGACAAAATCAAAAACTACTGATAAAGCTGAAAAAGAAGCATCAAAATCTTAAATATATTAAATTTTAAATGATGCGTGAATTTAATTTTACTGAAGGAGGTAATACATCATGGCTGATGTTGCAAAGTTTATTGAAGAGATTAAAAGCCTATCTGTGCTTGAATTAAATGAGCTTGTTAAAGCTATAGAAGAAGAGTTTGGCGTTTCAGCTGCTGCTCCTATTATGGTTAGTGGAGGTGCTGCTGCTGCAGATGGCGGTGCTGCTGAAAAAACTGAATTTGATGTTGTTTTAACTGAAGTTGGTAGCAGCAAAATGAACGTTATAAAGCTCGTTAAAGAAATTACAGGTCTTGGACTTAAGGATGCTAAAGCTATAGTTGACGAAGCTCCAAAACCAGTTAAAGAAGCTGTTGATAAAGCAGAGGCTGAAAGCATTAAAGCTAAACTTGAAGAAGCTGGAGCTAAAGTTGAACTTAAATAACATTTTATCCTTTGTTGGGTGCCATTTGGTACCCGTTATTTTTTTGTTAAAATTTATCTTAAAAATATTAAAAAGAAATAATAAAAAAGGATACAGCTACAAAATTAAAAAAATGGCTTAACCGATTTTCACAGTTATCTTACCTAATTTGTTGAATTGTCTCATATATTATTTTAAAATATTGAAATCAAATTATAGTCACTATTGATAATTTTTTGTGCTTAGTATCAATGAACTAATTATGGATAGAAATAACTACTTACCAATAATTTTTATTTTATAGGGTTTTCATGCAATTTTCGACTTATTTTACAATAAACCATTAGTAAGTTTTCAGTTTAATTCGTATATATCATATCTAATATCTTCTTTGACAAAACACCATTAATTCCAAAATATTGTGACGATATTTTTTGTTGTTTTACACATAAATTACAATGCTTTTAGATTACTAAAACTATCACAGAACAATATAAAATTAATGTGTGT